>NZ_CP145903.1:1892261-2207637 GCF_049569215.1 Salinimicrobium sp. TIG7-5_MAKvit
TTGCGTCAAAGATCGCGGCCATATCTATTCTCCAACTCCCTGGCTCCGGCTATCGTGGGAGCTTCTATCAAGGTTTTTGATATGTTATCTAAAGACGACTCTCTTAGGAACAAGGTGAAGGAGAATACAAAATACTTCAAAAAAGGTATAAAAGATGCCGGATTTGAAATCATTGACGGGAAAGCTGCCATTGTACCGGTAATGCTTTATGATGCAAAACTTTCACAAAAAATGGCCGACAGGCTTTTAGAAGAAGGGATCTATGTAATTGGATTCTTCTATCCTGTAGTGCCTAAAGGAAAAGCGAGAATAAGGGTACAGCTCTCGGCTGCCCACACTCAGGAACACCTAGATAAAGCTATTGCCGCCTTTAAAAAAGTGGGAAAAGAGCTTGATATCATTAAATAAGGTTAAAAATAAAAAAGGTGTTTCTGTCCAGGAACACCTTTTTTACATCCCATTTCGGGCTTCTTCATCCTTTATATCAGATACTTTAGGAAAGCTTTTTACAGGGCAGAATAACACAACAGCAAAACCTAAAAAATTGTTAATATTTTAAGGTTTTCGTAAAATAATTATGTTGTAAATCCTTTGTAACTGCTCCAAATGCCAGTCTTATTAAGAAAACTTTATTAAATTGGGCTTTGTTAATACTGAATATCGGTCTACTTTTGTTTCTGCTAACTAATTAAAATATTAAACTCAGCAATATGAAACATCTAAACAGATTATTATTGGCTTCACTATGCATTCTGAGCTTCAGCACTATGCAGGCGCAGGATGACAATAATCCATGGGCTATTGGAATAGGAGTAAACGCAGTGGATTTTTATCCTACAGGTGAAGACGCACCTCTAGGGGGGTATTTTGATGAATTCTTCAACACCGGAGATCACTGGAACGTACTTGCAGGTATTTCTAGAATCTCTGTTGCCCGTAATATTGGCGCAGGGTTCTATTTTGAAGCAGCTGGTTCGGTTAACCAAATCGGTAAATATGGAGATGAAGGATGGGATGACCTAATGTATTACGGTCTTGACGGTACCTTCAACTACAGCTTTCGCAATGACGCCAACGCAGGTTGGTTAGATCCTATTGTGGGAGTTGGTGGGGGTTACACCTGGATTGACGAAGAAGGCTTCGCAACTCTTGATGGAACTGTAGGTTTCAATTTCTGGTTTACAGATAATCTTGCCCTTTCAGTCCAGACTATCTACAAGCATGGATTTGACGATGATATGAACTCTCACTTCCAACACGCAGCAGGAATTAAGTTTGCCTTTGGAGGACAGGATACTGACGGAGATGGTATCTACGATAAGGATGATGAGTGTCCTGAAGTAGCCGGATTAGAACAATTCAACGGTTGTCCTGACTCTGATGGTGACGGGATACAGGACAGGTTGGACGAATGTCCTAATGAAGCAGGTCTTGCACAATTTAACGGTTGCCCAGATACAGACGGTGACGGTATTGCCGATCCTCAGGATGAATGTCCTACTGTAGCCGGTCTTGCTGCATTGAACGGATGTCCAGATGCCGATGGTGACGGAGTTAAAGATAGCGAGGACGAATGTCCAAACGAAGCAGGTCCAAAAGAAAACAACGGATGTCCATGGGAAGATATGGATAACGATGGAGTGCTAGACAAAGATGATGAATGTCCAGAAGTAGCAGGAACTGCTGCAAACAACGGATGTCCTGAACCAACTGTAGAGGTAATCGAAGAATTGAATGAATACTCAAGAACTATTCTTTTCGATCTTGATAAAGCTACAATTAGATCTGAGTCAGAAGAAACTCTTCAGGCTATCGCCGATATCATGAAAGAATATCCTAACACAGTTTTCCATATTGAAGGACACACAGATAGCACTGGTAGTGAATCTTATAATGAAAAACTATCCAGAGAAAGAGCACAATCTGTAGAAACTTTCCTTGAAAACACTGGTATTCCTTCCAGTAGATTAACTTCTGAAGGATATGGTGAATCTCAACCAATCGCTTCTAACAGCACTGCTAAAGGAAGACAGGAAAACAGAAGGGTAGAGATATCTTTAGACAAAGAAAAAGAGATGAGAGATAATCAGGACGGAATGTAACCTGACTTTCACTAAATTTATTTAGAAAAACGCCCCGGTTTGACCGGGGCGTTTTTTATTTTTAAGGCATGATATCATTTATTGAACAGGTGCTTCAGGAGTTACTATCCCGAAACGCAAACATTTCTGAAACCACATTTATCCTGCCCAGTAAAAGAGCAGGTGCCAGCCTGGTGAACAGGCTTTCCCGGCTTTCTTCAAAGCCTATGTTTGCTCCCAGGGTGTTGAGTATTGAAGACTTTTCCGAAGAAATAGCAGGGCTTAAATCTATTGATAATATCACAGCCCTTTTTGAATTTTATTCCGGTTACCGGGCCTGTACGCCAAAAAATCAATGTGAAAGTTTTGAAACTTTCTCTGCCTGGGCGCAAACGCTGCTCTACGATTTTAATGAAATTGACCGCTATCTTATAGACTATAAATCGTTTTTTGGTTACCTGGGTGATATCCAGGAAATGAACCACTGGTACCTTCAGGAAGAGAAAACTCCACTTATGGAGAACTACCTGCTCTTCTGGAATAAACTTCCCGACTATTATGAGGCACTCCAAAAGCAGCTTGAAGAGAAGGAGCTGGCCTACCAGGGGATGGTCTACAGAAGGGCTTCTGAAAGAATTTCTGAATATGCCGGGACGGTATCAGGGCCATTTGTATTTATAGGTTTTAATGCGTTAAATACTGCGGAACAAAATATATTTCAGTTTCTACTTGAAGCCGGTAAAGCTGAAGTATTCTGGGATATCGATGAGGTCTTTCTTCAGGACGAGCAGCATGATGTTTCACTGTTTCTACGGAATTACCTCAAATCCTGGCCCTATTTTAAGAACCATAAGCCACGGTTTATTTCCCGCTCGTATAGTGAACCCAAGGATATAAAGATGATTGGCGTTCCCAAGAATATTGGGCAGGCCAAGTATGTGGGAGAATTATTGTCTAAACTTTCCCCTGAAGAATTAAAGGAGACTGCTGTTGTTCTTGGCGACGAAAGCCTGCTGCTTCCGGTGTTGAATTCCCTGCCGCCCAATGTAGAGGAGGTGAATATTACCATGGGTTTTGCACTGCAAAATGCCCCTATTGCTTTTCTTCTTGAACACCTGTTGAAAATACATACGGTGCAGGGCGATGGTACTCATTATTACAAAGATCTTATGCTGGTGCTCAGCCACCCGTTGGTACAACAGGTCACAGGTGGATTTTCCCGAAGGTTGTTAGAAAATATCCGCAAGGAAAACCTGGTTTATATAAAAGACGAGGACTTGTTTAAAGCTGTCCCCACCGAGTTTAAACCGCTTTTCACTGCCTGCTTTGGAGATTGGAAAAATGATCCAAAAATTGCTTTACAGAATCTTCAGGGGTTGATCATGATCTTTAAAGATCGTATGGATAGTGACCGCGATAAAATTACCCTCGAGTTCCTGTATCAGCTGCATTTGTTGCTTAACCAGATAAACAACCTTGTATCAGAATATCCCTACATTGATTCCATTAAGATCCTGTTCTCTGTGTACAAAGATTTCCTGTCTTCAAAGACGGTCGACTTCCGTGGGAAACCTTTTTCAGGGCTACAGCTTATGGGAATGCTCGAGTCGCGGGTGCTCGATTTTAAAAATGTAATCCTTACCTCGGTAAATGAAGGAGTGCTTCCGGCAGGAAAAAGCAGTAATTCCTTCATCCCTTTTGATCTTAAATGCGCTTATAAGTTGCCCACTTATAAAGAAAAAGACGCTGTTTATACCTATCACTTTTACCATTTACTACAGCGGGCAAAACAGGTGCATTTGCTGTACAATACTGAAAGTGACGGACTCAATGCGGGTGAAAAAAGCCGTTTTTTACTACAGCTTGAAATGGAAGCCCAGAAAGATCACAACATACAGAACTTCAATATTAGCCCCGTAGTTCCACCCGTGTCGGCGCAGCTTAAAACCGTACACAAGTCGGCAGAAGTCATTGCAAAGCTCAAGGCAAGAGCGGCAGAAGGATTTTCTCCATCGGCGCTCACCACCTATATCAGGAATCCTTTAGATTTTTATAAACAGTATGTTCTGGGAATAAGGGAGCGCGAAGAGGTAGAAGAAACAGTCGCCTATAATACCCTGGGGACTGTAGTGCATGATACCCTCGAGGTTTTTTACAGAAATATGCTCGAGGAGCAGGTCACTGTTGAAAAGCTCGAAAAAGCCCTTGAAAATAGTAATACCGAAATTGAAAAACAGTTTAGGGAACACTACACCAAAGCGCCCCTCAACAATGGGCAAAACCTGCTTATTTTTGAAGTTGCACGCCGCTATGTGTGCAACTTTTTAAGATCAGAGATTGATCACATAAAAGAAGGAAATACTATAAAGATCCTGAAAATAGAAGACAGGCTGAAGGTGCAGATTCCCATTGAAGAGCTCGATTTTCCTGTATTTTTAAAAGGAACTGTAGATCGTGTTGATGAATTCAATGGCAAGATGCGCATCATTGATTATAAAACCGGTAAGGTTGAACAAAACAAAGTTGAGGTAGTAGACTGGGAAGAGATCAGTTTAGATTATGACAAGTACAGCAAACCATTTCAGATACTCACTTATGCGCTTATGATGAACGAAGATTCGCCACTTCCACAAGATCTTGAAGCCGGGATCATTTCGTTCAAAAACCTCAAAGCCGGATTCCTTCAGTTCTGTAAAAAGGACAAAAAAGGATATGGTGCCAAAAAAGACACTAATATAACTTCAGATACCCTCACAGAATTTAAAATTCAGCTTAAAAACCTTATTTTAGAGATATGTGATCCCGAAGTTCCTTTTGTTGAAAAAGAAATAAAACAACATTCATGGTAGTAAAAAAGCAAAAGAATATAAGCCTTCCGGGCCTTCACGGGCGGCCAATTCCAACAGATGTATTTTCTTCGGAAGAAGAGGGGCAGAAACCGGTAGTATTGTTCTGTCATGGTTATAAAGGCTTCAAAGACTGGGGCGCCTGGAACCTGATGGCAACCGAATTTGCCCAAAATGGCTTCCTGTTCGTAAAGTTTAATTTTGCCTTTAACGGCGGTACCCTTGAAAATCCTATCGATTTCCCCGATTTAGACGCTTTTGGAGAGAACACTTACACCAAAGAGCTCGATGATCTTAAAGTTTTAATTGACTGGATAAGCAGTGAAGATTTTCCTTACGCTAACCAGGCCGATCTTTCCCGTCTCACTTTGATGGGCCACTCCCGCGGCGGTGGCATTGCGGTGGTTAAAGCTGCTGAAGACCCCCGTATTCAAAAGCTCATTTCTCTTGCAGCGGTAAGCGATTTTGAAGACCGTTTTCCAAAAGGGGAAGAACTGGAGGCCTGGAAACAAAAAGGAATCTCTTATATAGAAAATTCCCGCACCAAGCAGAAAATGCCGCACCTGTTCGACTTTTACGAAGATTTTAAACAAAATGAAGAGCGACTGAATATCGCCAGGTCGGCTGAAAAGCTCAATATTCCCTATCTCGTGGTTCACGGCACCAATGATCCTACAGTTGCTGTAGATAACGCCCGTCAATTGCATGAATGGTCATCACAATCGGAGTTGTTCCTGCTTGATGGCAGCGATCATGTTTTTGAGGCTTCACATCCGTGGGAACGCGAAGACCTCCCGCCGGCCATGGAGAAGATCATAAAAAAAGCTACTGAATTCATTAAAAAGTAACCTTTCAAAAATGGCATTTTTGGAAGGTGTTTTAGTCAGGGTTAATTGATCGCAGCTTGACCTATCAGATAACTTACCCGACCTAACAGCAGACCTCACAGGTTTTGAACACCTGTGAGGTCTTTATATACGTTAAGCAGTTAGGAACACCCGAAAACGAAAAAACCACCGTTTCGCGGTGGTTTTTTGTGGAGAATATCGGAGTCGAACCGATGACCTTTTGGCTGCCAGCCAAACGCTCTAGCCAGCTGAGCTAATCCCCCATTGATGAGGGCAAATTTATAAAATATATTCCAATGTTTAAAGCCTTTATTTCTTTCTATAAAATTATTTTTGTGGAGAAGCCTTTCAAACATGATAAGAACAGCCAAATACCAGGACTTAGCGACCATTAAAAGCCTCACCGAAGCCTGTGCCCACGCCATGCAGGAAAAAGGGATCCTGCAGTGGAATGAATTTTATCCTTCTTTAGAGCGGCTCAAAAATGACATTTTACAGGAGGAATTGTATGTGCTTGAAGAAGAGGGAGAGATTGAGGGGATTATCGTTTTGACGCCTACCATAGATGAAGAGTACCTGCCTATAACCTGGCTCACTCCCAGCGGCAATAATCTTTACGTACACCGCCTGGCTATCAATCCGCAGAAGTGGGGCGGCGGGCATGGGCGTAGGCTTATGGATTTTGCTGAAGATTTTGCCCGTAAGCACAACTATGATTCTGTAAGGCTGGATACCTTCAGCCAGAACCAGCGAAATCAAAGGTTTTACGAAGCCCGTGGCTACAAAAGGCTGGGGAATATTTATTTTCCGAAGCAAAGTGAAGCGCCTTTCTACTGCTATGAAAAAATAATGAAGTAATGGCTGTAGTGAACTTCAAAAATATCAATCAGCTTGCAATCCCTGCAATTATTGCGGGCATTGCAGAACCTCTCATCTCCTTAACCGATATTGCCATTATTGGTAATGTAGACCAGGATCCTGTTGAAGCTCTTGCCGCAGCAGGAATTGTAGGTTCATTTCTTTCGGCTATTATCTGGATCGTAGCCCAAACTAAAACCGCTATTTCGGCTTTGGTGTCACAGCATTTTGGTGCAAATCGTATTCATGCGGTTAAGACACTGGTGCCACAGGCTATTTTTTTCAACTTTTTACTGAGTCTCGTGATCTATGCCGTGACAGCCTACTTTGCTGCCGCGATCTTTAGTGCTTATAATGCTGAAGGAAAGGTGCTGAATTATGCTGCCGACTATTATCGTATCCGTGCGATAGGCTATCCGCTTACCCTGGTTACCTTTGCTCTTTTCGGAGTTTTTAGGGGGCTCCAAAACACGCTGTGGGCCATGAAATGCAGCCTCACCGGAGCGGTTCTAAATGTGGGTCTCGATTTTATGCTGGTTTATGGCATAGAGGGCTGGATTCCCGCCATGCATCTTGAAGGTGCCGCTTATGCCAGTGTTATTGCACAACTGGTCATGCTGGTCATGGCACTGTATTTTTTCTTTAAAAAAACGCCTTTTCACCTGGGCCTTAGCCGCACCATCAATCCGCAGATGAAAGCCCTGCTTTTAATGAGCGGCAACCTTTTTGTGCGTACTGCGGCTTTAAATTTCGCCATTTACCTGGCTAATGCCTATGCGACAGATTACGGTAAAAACTATATTGCTGCCCAGAGTATCCTCATGAACATCTGGCTCTTTTTCAGTTTCTTTATTGATGGCTATGCCAATGCCGGAAATGCCATGGGCGGCCGACTCCTGGGGGCCAAAGATTACAACGGCTTATGGCAGTTGAGCAAAAAGATCAGCAAATATTCTGTGATCATCGCTGTCTTTTTAATCGGGATTTGTGCGCTGTTTTATGAAGAAATAGGGTTGATCTTCAGCAAAGAAACACCGGTGTTGCTGCTGTTTACTTCTGTTTTCTGGATGGTACTGTTCATGCAGCCTGTGAATGCCATTGCTTTTATGTTCGACGGAATATTTAAAGGGCTGGGAGAAGCAAAATATCTTCGAAATGTGTTGCTGGCAGCTACCTTTCTTGGTTTCACCCCGGCGCTGCTCATAGGCGATTACTTCGGATTAAAACTCCACGCCATCTGGATCGCTTTCTTTGTATGGATGCTCATTAGAAGCAGTGCGCTGGTGATAAAATTCCGCAGGAAATATCTGTACAAAGAAACCTAGAGATACAGGACTGAAAATAAAAAATGTAACTTTACGGGAAAGAGTAAAAAAAATGACCACGAACAGGGAGAATGGAAGTTTATACACCAATATTGTTAACGGGATTGCTTCTCTTGAATTTGGGCATCCGGCAAGTAACTCTTTTCCCGGAGTACTGTTAGAACGGCTTGAAAAGGAACTGCTTAAACTGTCAGATGATGATGAGGTAAAGATCATCATTTTAAGAGCTGAAGGAGACAGGGCATTTTGTGCCGGGGCATCATTTGATGAACTTTTGGCGGTAGAGAATATGCAGCAGGGGAAAGTCTTCTTTTCGGGATTTGCAAATGTGATAAATGCCATGCGCAGCTGTAAAAAACTGATTATTGGCCGTATTCACGGAAAAACTGTGGGCGGCGGGGTAGGCCTGGCAGCAGCCTGCGATTATTGTTTTGCTACTGAACATGCCGCTATAAAATTATCTGAGCTAAGTATAGGAATCGGCCCCTTTGTCATTGCCCCGGCAATTGAGCGAAAAATGGGGGTAGCCGCCCTTGGTGAACTTACCCTTGCAGCACACGAGTGGAAAAATGCTTATTGGGCAAAGGAAAAAGGCCTTTATGCCCGGGTTTTTGAAAGCACAGCTGACATGGATAAGGAACTGGAATTCTTTTCAGAAAAACTGGCTTCTTACAATTCTGCTGCCCTTCTGGAAATGAAGAAAGTGCTGTGGGAAGGAACCAGGAGCTGGGATTCTTTGCTTCAGGAACGTGCGGCAATTTCGGGAGAATTGGTGCTTTCAGAATTTACACGAAGCGCTTTATCAAAATTCAGGAAATAATATGGAATTAATGAATGTAGTGCTCTTTCAGGAGATAGAGAAAACAAAAGCTTTCCAGGTAGGCTATGAAATAGGTTATTTTGTAGGTTCTAATTTTTGGGAAGTAGTGACCGCAGCCGTGGTGATTCTGGCTGTTATTCTTTATCTTGCTTTCTTCAGAAAGAAAAAAAGCATCAGCTAAAATGTCATTTTTGACACCTAAAATGCAGGCAGTATGAATTTTCAGCAGGAACATATACCAAAAGATCAACCCGCAAGTGAAAGGGAAGGCTACGGATTTTCTTTAGAGAATTTCCTTGAAGACCAATGGATGTACCTTGTGGGCATCCTTATCATTTTAGGCATATTTTTCTACGCGAGGTATGCCTGGCGCAAAAGAAATGAACGCTAATGCAGGAAGATCTCCCCGTAAATGAGGAAACCTTTGACCTGCTCAGGTTTTTAAGCGGCTATGGCTTTTGGCTGCTCCTCGCAATTTTGTTAATCGTGGTGGTATTGTATAAAAAATTCAGGAAGTAGGTTTTAGCGGGTTTTCAACCAGCCTGTAATGCTCAGCCTTTCAGTTTTTACCGGTTTTACTTCGTGCTCCAGGATCTGGCTTTCAAAAATGACCATTCTTCCGGGGAAAGGGTAAATGCTTTTTGGAACTTCCACGCCATTTTCGTAGTTATAAATTACAAGTTCTCCTCCATACTCTGGCTGCCAGTCCTGCTCATTGAGGTAACACACCATAGAGAGTTTTCGCCTGTCGTCATTTTGAAAGGTGTCCAGGTGTCGTTTATAGAAGGTGCCTTCGGGATATAGCGCATAATGGAATTCTTTGTGTAGAATGCCGGTAAAGCAGGTGCGGTTAAGGTAATATACAAAATCGTTGATCCTTCTAAAAAAGGCTTTTTCGGCCTGCGCTGCTTCAGCTTCATTTAACCATAAAATAAAATCCCCGCGAATAGATTTTGCGATAATTTCATTGGTTCGGTTTCCTATCGCAGCCTTTTTGAAGTTGTCTTCTTCATATTTGTGCAGCAGGGAATTGCGCAGCTCCAGGACTTCTTCGGGGCTGAAGAAATCTTCAACAATAGAATATTGCTGCTCAGAAAGATCTGTAATGATCTTTTCATAAACCGGGTTCTCTATAATTTCCAATGTCATTATTTTAGGCGTGCAAATGTACGTTTGAATTTCCCATTTTTTACGTGGTCTTCAAAGCAAAGATTTATAATTTTTTAGGCTGAATAGTTAAATTTCGTGTAGCCAAGCTCTATCTTTGCCTAAAATTAAAGTATGGCAACTATTCGCATCACCAAACAATTTTCTTTTGAGGCAGGCCACGCCCTTTTTGGCTATGACGGCAAGTGTAAGAACGTGCACGGGCATAGTTATAAATTAGGGGTAACAGTGCAGGGAGAGCCCATAAAAGATGAGGATAACGTGAAGCTGGGAATGGTCATAGACTTTGGTGACCTCAAAAAAATTGTAAAACAGGAGATCGTTGATAAATTTGATCATGCTACTGTTTTTAACAAGAACACGCCTCATGTTGAGTTGGCAGAAGAATTACAAAAGAGAGGCCACAACATCATTCTTGTTGAATACCAACCTACCAGTGAGAATATGATCCAGGATTTTGCTGAAAGAATAATGAGCCGCCTGCCAGAGCATATTAAGCTTTTCTCCCTGAAATTACAGGAGACCGAGACTTCTTATGCCGAATGGTATGCTTCAGATAACCTTTAAGGTTTTTCATTTTTCATCCCCGAATATCCGAAGATAAAATTATTGGCCCGGCCCAGTTCCTCAGGTAAGATCACGTGCCCGGCATCGGGGAAAATTTGTAGCTCCACCTTCGCATTTTTGTTCCTTAGAATATCAGCAGTTTGTTGCACCCTTTCGGCAGGCACGTGCGCATCGGGATCGCTGGTGCCCAGGTAAACCGGCGTGCCTTCAAAATTTGTAAGGTAATTTCCGGTGTTGATGTCTTTGCCTATAAGTCCGCCAATAATCCCAATTACTCCGCCGTACCTTTTGGCATTTCGCGTTACATACTCGAGCGTGAGGCAGGCCCCCTGTGAAAATCCGAAGAAATAGATATCTTCTGAAGCTATGCCCTCATCGTTGAGTTCCTTTTCCAAAAGCTGAAGCATCTCTACAGCCGAATCCAACCACGGCTGATTTTGTTGTACCGGGGCCATAAAAGAGAGCGGGTACCAGCTGTTGTTATAAGCCTGTGGGGCAACCAGGGCAAAATCTTCTATTTTAAGATGATCGGCCACTGCCAGGATATCTTCGGCAAAGCCGCCCCTGCCATGCACCATGATGAGTGCCTTTTTTGCATCTTTTAGAGGAGTTCCGTTATACTTGAAATCTTTTTGGTGTAACATGTCTAAAATTTTGAAGGGTTGAGATTTACCGGTTTTACGGCTTTTTCTATCAGTTCCCTGCGGGATTCATACTGCGGCGGAAGCTTAAGCTCCTGCCCCAGCGTATCCTGCGGTTCATCAATAGCAAAGCCGGGTTCGGCTGTGGCTACTTCAAATAAAACGCCTCCGGGTTCCCTGAAGTAGATAGATTCAAAGTATTGGCGATCTAATACCGGTGTGGGGTTATAACCCGAACTGGCCAGCTTCTCCCTAACCCCTAACTGATTTTCTTTATTTGCTGTAGAAAAAGCCAGGTGATGTACCGTGCCGCCACCGCCAAGGCCCCGCAATGCATCGGGCCTGCATAGTATGTCTACGTAATTGCCCGGCGCATCTGTAGCCGCAAAGCGAAAGCGGTTTCCTTTTTCGGCAATTAATTTGTGATCAAGAACTTCCTGCAGTAAACCTTCAGTGCGTTCATAACCTTCCTGCCATATTTCTACGCTGTAGAATCCGCGGATGGAATGCTCCAGCGGAATTTGCCCATAGGTCCATCCTGGCCTGTCGTCGCGCTCATTAAAAACCAGCTCCAGCCCCAGCCCGTCGGGATCTTCAAAATAAATTACCGCCTCGCCATCAAACCTGTCCTGCGCAGGTTTAAAGTCGATATTGAACTTTTTAAGACGCTCTTCCCAAAACAGAAGAGAATTTGCAGGCACCGAAAATGTGGTGATGTTGAGCATGCCTTTGCCATGCCGGCCTTTTTTGATCCCTTCATAAGGAAAGAAGGTCATGATAGATCCTGGCTGGCCTTGTTCATCGCCATAATAAAAGTGGTAAACATCGGGGGCATCAAAGTTTACTGTTTTCTTGACCATGCGCAGCCCGAGGATTCCCGTGTAGAAATCAAGATTTTTTTGTGGTTCACCCGCAAGGGCGGTGACATGATGTAGTCCGGTAATTAGCTGGCTCATTATTTACTGTTTGTTTTAAAGATACTTTTAATTAATAAAATGCCCAAGTACAGCGCCGTGCGATGGCATTTTTTCTGAAGATTTTAACTTCGGAAATTTTAAAACTATCTTTACCGGCAAATCCTTAGCATGCAGATACCCGAGGGTAAAAAGATCTATTTCGCAAGTGACAACCACCTGGGAGCACCAACGGCCGAAGAAAGCCGCCCCAGGGAAGCAAAATTCGTGGCCTGGCTTGAGCACGTAAGTAAGGATGCTGCAGCTATTTTTCTCCTGGGAGATTTGTTCGATTTCTGGTTTGAGTACAAACATGTGGTTCCAAAAGGATTTGTGCGAACATTGGGAAAACTCGCCCAGTTGAGGGACAGGGGTATTCCTGTATATTTCTTTGTAGGTAACCATGATCTCTGGATGGATGATTATTTTGAAAAGGAACTCGATATCCCGGTATTTAGAAAGCCAAAGGAGTTTGTTTTCAATAACAGGAAGTTCCTTATTGGTCACGGTGACGGGCTGGGGCCGGGAGACAAAGGCTATAAGCGCATGAAAAAGGTATTTACCAATCCGCTTTCAAAATGGCTGTACAGGTGGCTGCATCCCGATTTGGGCGTGCCTTTGGCGCAGTACTTTTCGGTAAAGAACAAGGCAATTTCGGGAGAAGAGGATGTGCAGTTTTTGGGAGAAGAAAAGGAATGGCTAATTCAATACTGCCGCCGAAAGCTGGAAACACAACATTACGATTACTTTATTTTTGGTCACCGCCACCTGCCGTTAGATATCAGCCTTCAGGAAGATGCTACCTATATGAACCTGGGAGATTGGATCAATTTCTACACTTATGGAGTTTTTGATGGTAAAGAGCTTTGGCTTAAAGAGTGGAAAAACGAAAACCTTCAGAAGTAACACACTTCTTTCACATCAGTTTTTAGGATAATAATCATCTACACATGCTTAATTTAATCTTCGGAAGGAATTTCTTCCGAAGAAAATTGGGGCTAAATCTTTTCTGGCTTCAGGAGAATTACTGGTGAAAATTTCAGAATTTTTAGGGGAAATATAAATTTACAGAGGTGTCAAAAATGGCATTTTTAACACCCATTTTTCTTCAGTTATAAAATTGCAAAACCTGCAATCGTTTTCGATGCTAAAATGTTGATTTCTTTCATTATGCAAATGATATTTGTCATATTGGTTGGCTTTTTATAGAGGTATCTTTAGGTAATATAAATCAGGAAATGTGTACGGCAGTTTCCGCAATTTTTAAAGCCATGAAAAATATCCTAATCCCCTTCGATTTTTCTGAAGTATCTAAAAATGCTTTGGATTACGCTGTGAAATTTGCAGATAAGGATCCGTTAATTAATTTATTCCTACTCAATATAACTGAAGAAGGTGCTGACGTTAATGCTATACGTGAGAATTTTAAAAAAGTCACCAAAAAATATAAAAAACCGCTCTCTCCCGAGATCTATACCCTGGTGCAGACCGGCGAATTGGTTTCCTCTATCATTCAGCTTCAGAAAGAGTTAAAGGTTGATATTATTATGATGGGAACCAGAGGTGCCAACCTTGAAGAAGAAAATGTGGCAACCACCACTTCACGCCTGGTACAGGAAGCCGATCTTCCGGTTTTGGTGATTCCGGAGAAATACAAAAAATTTAGACTTGAAAGTATTATCCTCTCTTTGGGTAATGAAAGGATTGCCGACAGGTCTCCTTTATATGTATTACTTGATGTTTCAAGAAAACACAAGGCGCAGGTTCATGTTTTGACCATACAACAACAGGAGATGGCAATGGGCTACAGCGAAGATGATGAGAGCAATGAAACTACCCTCAACTATTTTCTTGAAATGTTCTATTCTCACCACACCTTCCATGAAAGTGAAGACATTGAAGCTGGAATTTTAAATTACATTAAAAAGAACGATATGGATATGCTGGCCATTATGCCAAAAACCCACTTACCGGGTGATGAAGCTTCTCCAGGCCGTCTTACAAGATTGCTCACACTGCACTCAAATGTTCCATTACTGGTGCTTGATTAAGCAAAAGCAGGAACACCAACTTTCTCACTGCTGGTGAGAACATAAACTTTATTACCGCCATAGATTATGGCACCATTTATAACCACTCAATATTTAGATCATGAAAAATGTTTTAGAAAGACCTCAAGCCACAAACCTCGATAAATACGGGTTGAAAAACTGTAGAGTGAACTGGAACCTTTCTGGAGAAGAACTTCAGGAAATCACTGTACGTAAGGGAATGGGTACCGAAACTGAAAATGGCACCCTTAGTGTCAATACAGGAACTTTTACCGGTAGATCTCCACAGGACCGCTTTTTGGTAAAAGACGATTACACCAAAGACAAAGTGTGGTGGGGAAATATCAATAAACCTTTATCTTCAGAAAACTTCGGATTACTGTATGATAAAATCACCGAATACCTATCTGGCAAAGAAATTTACGTTCATGATGGTTATGTGTGTTCACACCCTGATTACCGAATGAATGTGCGCACCATTGCCGAATACCCATGGTCTGCATTCTTTGTAAAGAATATGTTTTTAAGGCTTAAGGAAGAAGAACTTAAAGATTTTTCTGAAGAATGGCTGGTACTATGTGCTCCCGGTTATGTTGAGGCCGAACCTGCCAAGTACGGTTTACGCCAGGGAAACTTTAGTATTCTTGACTTTACCAGAAAAGTTGCGCTTGTAGGAGGTTCTGCCTATACAGGAGAAATGAAAAAAGGAATTTTCTCTGCTCTTAACCTTATCCTTCCGGTTGAAAAAGATGTGCTGCCTATGCACTGTTCTGCCAACGTAGGACAGGAAGGAGATACTTCCATTTTCTTCGGACTTTCAGGAACAGGAAAAACCACGCTTTCTGCCGATCCCGATCGTAAGCTTATTGGAGATGATGAGCACGGATGGACATCAGAAGATGTGATCTTTAACTTTGAAGGTGGTTGTTATGCCAAGGTTATTGGACTTACCGAAGAATCTGAACCAGATATCTATCGCGCAATTAAACCAGGGGCTTTACTTGAAAACGTGATCTTCAAAAAAGGCACTAAAGAAGTAGACTTTTTTGATGCAACCATCACTCAAAATACTCGTGTAAGTTATCCGCTACAACACATAGAGGGTATTCAATGGCCTTCTTATGCTAAGAATCCTAAAAATATTTTCTTCCTTACCTGTGATGCCTTTGGAGTACTGCCTCCGGTTTCAAAATTAACTCCGGGCCAGGCTGCTTACCACTTCATTTCTGGATATACAGCAAAAGTTGCCGGGACAGAAGCCGGAATTACTGAGCCTGTACCTTCCTTCTCTGCTTGTTTTGGAGCTCCATTCATGCCGCTACACCCAACTGTGTATGCTGAAATGCTGAGCAAAAAGATGAAAGAATCTGGAGTTAACGTATGGCTTGTGAATACCGGATGGAGCGGAGGACCATTTGGAGTGGGATCAAGGATCAAACTGAAATATACCCGTGCCATGATCACTTCTATCTTAAAAGGTGAACTTGAAAACGTAGAATTTGAAATGCACCCAATATTTGGTCTTTATATGCCTAAATATTGTCCTAATGTGCCTATCGAAATGCTGAACCCAATCAATACCTGGCTGCAAAAAGGAGCCTATATTCAAAAGTCAATTCAGCTGGCACATTCTTTCCACCTCAACTTCGAGAAATTCTCTGCTGAGGCATCAGAACAGATTATTAATGGAGGTCCGCTAATTGATGAGCACCACCACATGGAAGCAGAATTTTAACTAGAGCTTTTCTAACCACGAGGAGGCCGTCTTAGATTTCTAAGACGGCCTTTTCATTTTAATACTTACCAGTTAGTTAGGGATGTAAAGCCCAAAATGTCTTCTACTGAATTACTTCGCTGGCTTAACCTATAGAACCTGACTTACCTGCACAAAAAAAGAGGAAGCTTTTTACAGCTCCCTCTTTTTCTTGGAGTTAAATGATATTTATTTTTTCATTTTTTCATCAGCCTTGACCTGTTGTATTCGTAGTTCATCCTGGCGATGTTGAGAACCGAAATACCTTCGGGACATTCTACCTCGCAGGCTTCGGTATTGGTACAGTGGCCAAAGCCTTCTTCTTCCATTTGGTTCACCATGCTCACCACTCTTGTTGAGGTCTCTTTATCTCCTTGAGGCAACTGCGCCAGGTGTGAGATCTTGGCACTTGTAAAGAGGGCAGCACTTGAATTTTTACAACTGGCAACACAAGCCCCACATCCAATACATGCCGCAGCATCAAAAGCAGCTTCAGCCTGTTCAAAAGTGATGGGGATTGAGTTGGCTTCGGGAGCCTGGCCGGTGTCTACAGAAACATATCCGCCAGAGGTAATGATATGATCCAGCGCCGATCTATTCACCTTTAAGTCTCTCACTATTGGAAATGCCGAAGCTTTAAAAGGTTCTACATAAATTGTGTCTCCATCATTAAAAGACCTCATGTGTAGTTGGCAGGTGGTGGTGTTTTTTAAGGGACCATGGGCAATTCCATTGATCATCACTCCACATTGCCCACAAATACCTTCGCGGCAATCATGGTCAAATTCTACCGGTAAATCTCCCTGCTTTATTAATTTTATATTCAGGGTATCCAGCATTTCCAGGAATGACATGTCTTTGCTTACTTCATCCAGGTGATATTCTTTAAATTCTCCTTTGCTCTGGCAGTCACGTTGACGCCATATTTTTAATGTAATCTTCATAACTTTCTATTTATAACTTCTCACCGTTGGTTTAACGGTATCAAAGACCAGGGGTTCACGGTTTAAAATTGGCTGAGATGCATTGCCTGTCCATTCCCAGGCTGCCGAATAGCAGAAATTCTCATCATCCCGCCGGGCTTCGCCATCTTCAGTTTGAAATTCGGCTCTAAAATGGGCTCCACAAGATTCTTCCCTGTGAAGCGCATCTACGCACATAAGCTCTGCCAGCTCCATATAATCTGCAACCCGGCCGGCTTTTTCAAGCTCACTATTCACTTCTTCGGCACTTCCCGGTACCAGTAGATTGGTTTTGAATTCTTCTCTTAAATTTCGAATGTTCTCTATAGCTTTTTCAAGCCCCTCTTTGGTGCGGAGTAGTCCGCATTTATCATAGAGTTCTTTTCCGAGCTCTTTATGGAATTCTTCGGCTGTTTTTTTACCCTTGCAGTTCAAAAATGACTGCATTTGGTCTTTAACCAGCTTCTCACTTTCTTCAAATGCCGGGTGATTGATTTCGATCTTCGGAATTTTAATTTGGTCGGCTAAATAATTCTGAAGGGTGTAAGGCAGAATAAAATATCCGTCTACACAAGCCTGCAACAGGGAATTTGCTCCCAGTCTATTGGCTCCATGGTCTGAAAAGTTAGCTTCTCCAATGGCAAAAAGTCCCGGTACAGTGGTCATAAGTTCATAATCTACCCATAAACCACCCATTGAAAAGTGGGCTGCAGGCGAGATTTTCATAGGTTCCTTATAAGCATCAATACCCGTAATTTTCTTGTACATGGTGAAAAGGTTGCCATATCGCTCGGCAATTACGTCTTTGCCATATTCTTTAATAGCTCTGGAAAAGTCGAGGTAAACGGCATTTTTGAGAGGTCCCACTCCTTTGCCAAGATCTATTTGCTCTTTGGCAGCTCTCGATGAGATATCGCGGGGCGCCAGGTTTCCAAATGATGGGTATTTTCTTTCGAGGTAGTAATCTCTGTCCTCTTCCGGAATTTCGCCGGGAGCACGGGTTTCATTTTTATCTTTTGGCACCCAAATGCGGCCATCATTCCGAAGGGATTCACTCATCAGCGTTAATTTAGACTGATGTTCTCCACTTTGAGGCAAACTTGTTGGGTGAATTTGGGTCCAGCTGGGGTTAGCCATGTAGGCCCCTTTCTTATGAGCCCGCCAAATAGCTGAAGCATTACAACCCATAGCCAGGGTAGAGAGGTAGTAGATCTTACCAAAACCTCCTGTTGCCAGTACCACAGTGTGGGCACCGTGACGTTCAATTTCGCCGGTGTCGAGGTTTCTTGCTATAATTCCGCGTGCTCTACCTTCAATGATCACCACATCCAGCATTTCGTGACGCGCATAAAGCTTTACTTTTCCCGTATGCTGCTGTCTCAACAAAGCCTGGTAAGATCCCAGGAGTAATTGTTGTCCCGTTTGGCCCCTGGCATAAAAGGTTCGTGATACCTGCACGCCTCCAAAAGAGCGGTTTCTCAGATATCCGCCGTATTCCCGGCCAAAAGGTACTCCCTGAGCTACAGCCTGATCTATAAGACTTGCAGAACATTCGGCAAGGCGGTAGGTGTTGGCCTCGCGTGAGCGGAAGTCGCCTCCTTTTAAAGTGTCATAAAACATACGGTACACACTGTCACCGTCATTTTTATAATTTTTGGCTGCATTCACGCCTCCCTGGGCAGCAACAGAGTGTGCCCGCCTTGGAGAGTCCTGAAAGCAGAAACTTTTTACATTGTATCCCATTTCGGCCAGGGATGCTGCCGCAGAGGCTCCCGCCAGTCCTGTGCCCACTACAATTACGTCTAGTTTTTTACGGTTGTTTGGGCTTACAAGACGGGCTTTTGCTTTATAGTTGTTCCATTTTTCGGCTAAAGGGCCTTCAGGAATTGGTGCTTTTAAGGTCTTGCTCATGATTGTAGATTAAAGTAGAGGAATAGAGGAATAATAATATATCCTATGGTAATAATTACAGCGAAGGATTTTCCTACTATGTTTATAATTCGGTTGTACATGGGGTGATAGATTCCCATTGTTCTATGAGCACTAAAAACGCCGTGAAGAAGGTGATAACCTAAAGCGAGTATGGCCATAATATATAGCACAACATACCAGAGTTGTTCAAAAGCAACAACCACAATGGTGTAGAGATCTTTATTCCCGTTAGTATCTACCGGAAGCTCACCAAACTTGTAGTGGTACCAAAAGTCTTTAAAGTGAATTACCAGGAATACAAAAATTATAATGCCCAGGGCCGTCATATTTCGGGAATACCAGGAACTGGCTCTTCCACGACGGTCATAGGAATATGAAGTGCCATTGGCTTTTCTTTTCTTAAAAGAAAGGTAGATGGCATCTATTGAATGCAGGAGGATGCATAGGTATAAAACGTACGAAACAAGTTTTATAACGATGTTGCCACCTAGCAAATGGCTGTAGGAGTTGTACTGAAGCTGCGCTTCTGCTGCGGGCAACAGTAACTGTAAATTACCTAAAAGATGAATGATTAAAAAGAACGACAAGAACAATCCTGTAATTGCCATAAGGTTCTTTCGGGTAACGGAGTTTTTTATGAATATCATTATTAAGTGAAATTTCGGTCAAAAAATGAATAAAGAAAGGGAGCAAACTGCTTCAGAAAAACTCCTGAAGCAGTTTGTCCGTTTCTCAGTGTCTGATTTTTTTTAAATCAGGAAATCAATATGCCATCTCAAAAAAGGCTTTTTCAAGCTCCTCTCTATGGTCGGGATGAGCAATAGAGATAAGGGCTTTGGCGCGTTCTTTAAGGTTTTTTCCGAAGAGATTGACTACCCCATATTCAGTGGCTACATAATGTACGTGAGCCCTGGTTGTGGTAACCCCTGCGCCTACTTTGAGGGAAGGCACAATCTTTGAAATCCCTTTATTGGTTACCGATGGCATGGCAAAAATGGCTTTACCGCCTTCAGAAAGAGATGCGCCGCGAATAAAATCCATTTGGCCACCCACTCCCGAAAAATGATATTTTCCGATAGTATCGGCGCAAATTTGTCCGGTTAGGTCTATCTCAATAGCCGAGTTAATAGCAGTTACCTTTGGGTTCTGCCTTATAATCGCAGAATCATTGGTGTAAGCAGCTTCTTTAAAATGCACTACAGGGTTATCATCAATATAGTCGTACAACTTCTGACTTCCGGCTGCAAAACAGGTCACGATCTTTCCGGTTTTGATCTTTTTCTCTTCCCCGGTGATGATTCCTTTTTCAATGAGTGGCAACACCCCGTCTGAGAATAATTCGGTATGAATTCCGAGGCGCTTGTGATTCATTAATTTAGAAAGCACCACATTTGGAATACCTCCTATTCCCATTTGCAACGTAGCACCATCTTCTACCAGTCCGGCCACGTATTCCCCCACTTTTTGCTCGATAGGCGAAGGTGTTGGGATGTCGTGAATATGAATAGGCTGGTCTACTTCAATGGCTGCGTGAATTTGGCTTACGTGAATAATACCATCTCCATGAGTGCGAGGTACCCTGGGGTTTACCTGGGCTATCACTTTTTTTGCAGTTTGTACTGCTGGTAAGGCGATATCTACTGAAACACCCAATGAACAATAACCGTGTTCATCTGGCGGAGAAACCTGTACGAAAGCCACATCAAGCGGAAGTATATTTCTGCGGAAGAGCAAATGTATTTCACTTAAGAATATAGGAATGTAGGCGCCAATACTGGAGTTGACCGCCTGCCTTACATTACCCGCCACAAAGCAACTGTTGGTCCTGAAGGATTCATTGTAAGGAGGCTGCGTGTAAGGTGCAGCCCCTTCAGTATGAATATGAATAAACTCCACATCCTGTAGTTCACGATAGCGCTGGGTAAGCGTATCAATGAGTACATTGGGGGTCATTGCGGCACCGTGCAGGAAGACTCTATCTCCCGATTTTACGTGAGATACAGCTTCTTCTGGGGAAACTATGTTAAGAGAATCTCTCATAATGCTGAATTTTAATTTTTGTAAATATTAATTCTGAAGGTTTATTCCTCAATAAGGATTTCCAGAAGTTTTATCGCTGCTTCACTGATCTTTGTACCGGGGCCAAAAACGGCTACGGCACCTGCGTCAAAGAGGAACTGGTAGTCCTGTGAAGGGATCACCCCTCCAACAATCACCATAATATCTTCTCTGCCGTATTTCCTGAGTTCTTCAATCACCTGTGGCACCAGTGTTTTGTGTCCTGCAGCCAGAGAAGAAACTCCTAAAATGTGCACGTCGTTTTCTACGGCTTGCTTTGCAGCTTCTGCCGGGGTCTGGAATAGTGGTCCTATGTCTACATCAAAACCAACATCGGCATAACCTGTAGATACCACTTTAGCGCCACGGTCATGGCCATCCTGTCCCATTTTGGCCACCATGATCCTTGGGCGACGGCCTTCCTGTTCTGCGAACCTGTCGGCCATTTCTCTCGCTTTTTTAAAAGAAGCATCGTCTTTTATCTCTTTTGAATACACGCCGCTAAATGATTTTATCTGTGCTTTGTACCTGCCGTAAACTTCTTCTAGAGCATCGCTTATCTCCCCAAGGGTAGCGCGTTTTCGGGAGGCATCTACGGCCAGCGCCAGTAGGTTTTCCTGCCCCGATCTTGCTGCTTCGGTAAGTTTTTGAAGGGCTTGTTTTACTTCTTCATTGTTTCTTTCGGCTTTCAGTTGGTTTAGCCGCTCAATTTGCTGCCTTCTCACTGACTGGTTGTCTACTTCAAGGGTAACAATAGGATCTTCTTTGTCCCTTCGGTATTTATTTACCCCCACAATAATATCCTGGCTACTGTCAATCCTTGCCTGCTTAATGGCTGCGGCCTCTTCAATGCGTAGCTTTGGGATTCCTGCCTCAATGGCTTTGGTCATACCGCCCAGTTCTTCCACTTCCTGGATGAGTTCCCAGGCTTTATGAGCTATTTTATCTGTGAGTTCTTCTACGTAATAACTACCCGCCCATGGGTCTACAGTCCTGGTGATCTGGGTTTCCTGCTGCAGGTGCAGCTGGGTATTTCTCGCAATCCTGGCAGAGAAATCTGTGGGTAGGGCGATAGCCTCATCAAGGGCATTGGTGTGCAAACTCTGGGTACCACCAAAAGCAGCAGCTGCGGCTTCAATAGAGGTACGTGCCACGTTGTTGAAAGGATCCTGCTCGGTCAAACTCCAGCCGCTGGTTTGGCTGTGGGTTCTAAGCGCAAGGGATTTTTCGTTTTTCGGGTTAAACTGTTTTACCAGTTTTGCCCACAGCATCCTGGCTGCCCGCATTTTGGCGATCTCGGTAAAATGATCTAAACCTATGGCCCAGAAGAAGGACAAACGCGGTGCAAAACTGTCAATATCCATTCCGGCTTCAAGACCTTTCCTGATGTATTCGAGTCCGTCGGCCAGGGTATATGCGAGTTCGATCTCACTGGTAGCACCTGCTTCCTGCATGTGGTACCCGGAGATACTAATGCTGTTGAAGCGGGGCATATTCTTCGAGGTGTATTCAAAAATATCAGAAATGATCTTCATCGAAGGAGTAGGAGGGTAGATGTAAGTATTTCTTACCATAAACTCCTTTAAAATGTCATTTTGAATGGTTCCTGAAAGCAGTGCAGGTTTTACGCCCTGTTCCTCGGCAGCCACGATGTAGAATGCGAGTATAGGCAGCACCGCCCCGTTCATGGTCATGGAAACCGACATCTGGTCTAGCGGGATCTGGTCAAAGAGCACCTTCATGTCTTCTACCGAGTCTATGGCAACCCCTGCTTTACCAACGTCTCCCACCACTCTTTCGTGGTCACTATCGTACCCGCGGTGGGTAGGAAGATCGAAGGCTACAGAAAGCCCTTTTTGACCCGCAGCGAGGTTGCGGCGGTAAAAGGCGTTACTTTCTTCGGCGGTTGAGAACCCGGCGTACTGCCGAATGGTCCAGGGGCGCATCACGTACATGGTGCTGTAAGGCCCCCGCAGGTATGGCGGAATTCCCGCAGCAAAATTGAGATGCTCCAGGTTTTTGACATCTTTTGCAGCATAAACTTTTCTACCTTCGGCCGCAACTTTCAGATTACCTGATTCATTTGGAGCCGTAGCGACTTGAGTTGCTGTCTCAGGTTCCAAAAGTGTCATATTTTGAAGTGATTTTCTTTTCATGGTTTTAGCTTTCGGTTAATATTCCCTGCTCCTTTTTAAGCCTTTCCTGTTCAAGCTTTTCGCTTAGGCGTACAGGGAAAAGAGGTTCAATAAGAGTATCTTCAGAAGAAGTTTTTGCAAAAGGATCAAATTCCAGTTCCTGCGTCATGAGGTCCTGTGAATTTTCAAATTTGTTAGTGCCAATAAGAACCAGCTTACCTTCGTCAAAAAGCTGTTGTTCCTTTTGAGCACTCTCTTTTATTCTTTTTTGCAGTTCGTCTTTCAGCAAAAGTTCCAGGTAGCCGCCATCTTCTTCAATTTGCTTGAAGATCTCAAGGGCTTTACTGGCAAACTCGTGGGTTAGATGTTCAATGTAATACGCCCCATCGGCCGGGTTGGCTACTTTATCGAAATAAGCCTCGTGTTTCATCACAAGAAGCTGATTGCGGGCTATACGCCTGCCAAATGAGCTGTCTTTGTGGAAAAGCAGGTCATAAGGCTGATTACTTACAGCATCGGCACCTCCCAGCACAGCACTCATACACTGAGTGGTGGAACGAAGCAGGTTCACGTTGTAGTCATATAAAGTTTTATCCCTTTGGGAAGGTTGCGCGAGTATAAAGCAGGTTTCGGGAAGCCCGTACTCTTTTGCCAAAGAAGCATAAAGCAGGCGAAGCGCCCTTATTTTTGCAATCTCAAAAAAGTAGTTGCTGCCTATAGCCAGGATGAACTGTGGCTGAAATTGATCTTGTTTTTCCCCTTTTTGACACATTAAGTTGAGGTACTCATTCACGTGAGCAAGAGAAAAGGCAAGTTGCTGCGGAATGCTGGCTCCTGCGTTTTGATACAGATCGCCGTTCACACTTACTGTAGAAGTAAAATGTGGTGTTGTTTCTGTTACAGATTTTAATACCTTAAAATCTCTTTTTTGATCAAAAAACCATTTTCCTGTGGCGGCAAGATTGCCCAAAACATCCAGTTGCAGGTATACTTCAGTATTTTTGTTTTTGAAGTAAGATTTCAACCTTTCAACATAATCAGGAGAGAAGAATGAAAAACTTAGATGAACCTGCAGGTTCTCTAAATTAAATCCTTCAAAAAGCACATCGGGTTCTACATCTTCCGAAGAAATATGGAGCCAAAGGCTTTCTGCGCCTTTTTGAAGGGCTTTTGCGGCCTGTGTATTGCCCTCGCCGGCCGATGTCACATTGATCTTTTCACAGATGCGCCAGGGAAGTGGCGGCGGTAGCTGCATGTGGTCTTTTACATCTGCGGAAGTATAAAAGGGCTGTACTGCGATCCCGTCAAGAGATCTAAAAATTAATTTCTCATCGTAACTGGCACCTTTTAGGTCCTGTTTGATTTGATCTTTCCATTGTTCAGCTGGAACATCTGGAAATTCCTGAAATAATGATTCCTTCATTTTTATCGTTTTAATGAAAGTAATTGCATCGCTGCATGAGAGATTACGGGACTGTCTCGTAATCTGTTCTATAAATATCCCTAAGGGATCTTTTTGAAAAATTTACTTTAAATGAAATATTGTTGATTCTTAAGGTATCCAGCATTTGCTTTCGAAAATTGAGTAACTTCAAAAGTTGGTCCCGGCTAAAATTCGTAGTAGCCCGATAT
This sequence comes from Salinimicrobium sp. TIG7-5_MAKvit, assembly GCF_049569215.1. GTDB lineage: Bacteria > Bacteroidota > Bacteroidia > Flavobacteriales > Flavobacteriaceae > Salinimicrobium > Salinimicrobium profundisediminis. The sequence continues at coordinate 1,916,891 of NZ_CP145903.1, forward strand.
TGATCTCTGCTGAAATGGAACAAGATGTTCACGACCTAAATCTTAAGTGAATGATTTGTTTCGGGCAGACCTGAATTTTTGTTTTAAAAAAATAGAGGCAGAGAAGAAAGAGATCTCTTGCTGAAGTTTTTTCTTAAAGAACAAAATTCCTGTCTTTGAGGAGACATTTTTTATCTCCCGGCACCGGCCAAAATCTTCCCAGTAAATTTACTTATAACTTTTGTGAAAAGGGACATAAATGAGGATGATTTTAATCATTCTTTAAGAAAAAAAACCGCCCGAACTTTATGCTTTGGATTTTTAAATAGGACCCTTTGGTAAGCCTTGCTATTACTACAACGTTTGCGTTAAATTATAAAAAAAAGGTGAGTTTTTCTAGGGTCTAAAAGTTAAAGTTTCGTTACCTTTATAGGACATTTATACAGTATCAAATGATACGCATTTTTAGTCATATTTTCCACTGGTTTAGGTTGTGCTTTTCTCATCAACAATTAAGAATTGCCCTTCCTCCCATTTTGCCATGGAACCAGGGTGGCGATTTAAATTTATCTCTTCCTGAAGAAGGGTTAATTATTATTTACAGGTAAAAAACAAAAATCGCAGGGGTGCGATTTTTTTTTGCTCTAAACTGAAGTGAAACTAAAACTATATAAACCATGAAACCAACGCATATAGAACATATAGGTATTGCTGTTGAAAGCCTTGAAGAGGCAATCCCCTTTTACGAAAAAACCTTTGGGTTAAAATGTTACTCTGTAGAAGAAGTCAAAGACCAAAAGGTTAAAACGGCTTTTTTTAAAGTAGGCCAAACAAAAATTGAATTGCTTGAGTCTACAGCCCCCGATGGGCCTATTGGAAAGTTTATCGAGAAAAAAGGCCAGGGGGTACACCATATAGCTTTTGCAGTAAATGATCTTCAGCATCAATTGGATGAACTGGAAACAAAAGAAGTAAAGCTTATAGATAAAACTCCCCGAAAAGGCGCAGAGGGGCTCAATATTGCCTTTTTACATCCAAAATCAACTTTTGGTGTATTGACAGAACTCTGTGAACAACCTCAACAGTAATTTAAATAATAGATAAATGTCAAGTCAGGATAAAGTAAACGAATTGATCCAGAAACGGGAAATAGCCCGTTTGGGTGGTGGACAAAAACGTATAGATGCCCAACACGAAAAAGGAAAACTTACGGCACGAGAACGTCTGGAAATCCTTTTAGATGAAGGTAGTTTTGAAGAATTCGACATGTTTGTCACCCACAGGTGCACCAATTTTGGAATGGAAGAAAATAAGGTTCTGGGAGATGGTGTAGTTACAGGCCACGGCACGATTGATGGCAGGGTTGTTTACGTCTTTTCACAGGATTTTACCGTTTTTGGTGGCTCATTGTCTGAAACTTTTGCCCAGAAGATATGTAAGGTGATGGATATGGCTATGAAGGCCGGCGCACCGGTAATTGGAATTAACGACAGCGGTGGTGCCCGTATACAGGAAGGGGTAACCTCCCTTGCAGGGTATGCCGAGATCTTTGAACGCAATATTCTTGCCTCTGGATTAATCCCTCAAATTTCTGCCATTTTTGGACCCTGTGCAGGAGGAGCCGTGTATTCCCCGGCCCTTACAGATTTTGTAATGATGACCGAAGAGAACAGCTACATGTTCGTTACCGGGCCAAAGGTGGTTAAAACAGTGACCGGCGAAGATATTTCGGTTCAAAATCTTGGTGGTGCCAATATTCACGCCTCAAAATCAGGAGTTTCCCACTTTAAGGTTTCCACAGAAGAAAATGGATTGCTGCTTATAAGAAAGCTGCTGTCTTACCTTCCGCAGAATAACCTCGAAGAAGCTCCTATTCAAAACAACACTGATCCTATAGATAGAAGGGACGATTTTCTTAACAGCATTATCCCCGATAACCCCAACCAGCCTTACGACATGCAGGAGGTGATTTACAGCATTGTTGATGAGGGTGAGTTTCTCGAGGTGCACAGAAATTACGCCAAGAACATTATTGTTGGATTTGGAAGAATGGACGGACAGTCTGTAGGTATTGTGGCCAACCAGCCTAATTTCCTTGCCGGGGTGCTGGATAGTGATGCATCGAGAAAGGCAGCCAGGTTTGTGCGCTTCTGCGATTCCTTTAATATTCCCATCCTTACCCTTGTAGATGTTCCCGGATTTTTACCCGGAAGTGGCCAGGAGTATGCCGGTATCATTATTCATGGGGCAAAACTCATGTTTGCCTATGGTGAAGCTACCGTGCCTAAGATCACTATCACCTTGAGAAAATCTTATGGTGGGGCGCATGATGTGATGAGCTGTAAACAGCTTAGAGGAGACCTTAATTACGCCTGGCCATCGGCAGAGATTGCTGTAATGGGAGCTTCAGGAGCTATTGAGGTACTTGAAGGAAGAGCTATGGGTGCGATTAAAGATCCTGAAGAAAGGGCCAAATTCAAAGCTGAAAAAGAACAGGAGTATCAGCAGAAATTTGCAAATCCATACCAGGCAGCTGCATATGGGTACATAGATGACGTGATAGAGCCCCGTAATACCCGTTTTAGGATCATTAGAGGCCTCCAAACGCTACAGACAAAGAAAGTCACCAATCCGCCGAAGAAACACAGTAATATCCCCCTATAAATAAATAACTATGGAATATGCTTCAACATCGGCCACAGACTGGTCACAAATATGGATCATTACAGGGGTGGGTTATACCGTTGTTTTTCTTGCTCTCCTTCTGCTCATGTTCGTATTTAAGAAAATGCCACAAATCCTTAATCTCGGGATCCGTAAAAAGATCAAAGAGGTTAGAGAGAAATCACGTTCTAAAGAGAATGGAAACGCCGAAGAAGAACGCTACCTCTCGGGAGAGATTAGTGCTGCTATAGCAACGGCGCTACATTTATACTTTAAGGAACAGCATGATGAAGAAAGCGGTGTTATCACTATTAAAAGAGTTGCCCGCACTTATTCTCCCTGGAGTTCTAAGATCTATGGAGTAAACAATAACCCACGGTAAAGAATACAAAAATGAAGAAATTCGATTTTACAATAAACGGAAATAAATATTCGGTTGATATCAAAGAGTTTGAAGATGAACAAGCTACCATTCATGTAAATGGAACCGAATACCTGGTGGAAGTACACCAGGAAAAGAAGCGTGTTAAAACCCCTAAACTGGTAAGGGAAAACGTAGTGCGGCAACCCGGAGAGGGGCACATTGCGAAGAAAGCTTCCCCTGGAGGTTTCCCTGTAGAAGCACCTTTGCCAGGCAGTATCTTCAAAATGAAGGTGAAGGAAGGTGATACGGTAGCCAAGGGAGATTCCCTGCTTATTCTTGAGGCCATGAAAATGGAAAATGATGTGTTGGCAGACCAGGCAGGAGTCATTAAGGAAATAAAAGTTAAGGAAGGAGATGCTGTTCTACAAAATGATCTACTCCTGGTAATAGGATAGCCCTATTTCAACAAATCTTTCCCTAATTCTAAAAACAAGATTGTGAAAAAATTATTAACTGTTATAGTTGTACTGGGCATTCTTTACCTCATCCCAACCCTTTTGGGAGGAGAATTAATGGCTCAGGATTTAGTTCCTAACATACCAAAAGAAGGAGGAGATCTTACAGAAGGGCTGCTTCACTTTTGGGAATACACCGGTTTTGCGAATGCTACCTTTGGTAATTTCATTATGATAGCTGTAGGCCTGTTTTTTATTTTCCTGGCTATTCGCTTTCATTATGAACCACTATTGCTCATTCCCATAGGTACAGGTATCCTTTTAGGTAATATACCTTTTCCTGCTGGGGCAGGGGTTGGGATCTACGAATCTGGTTCTGTGCTTAATTATCTCTATTTTGGGGTCACCCAGGGTATTTATCCTCCATTGATCTTTCTGGGGATTGGAGCGATGACAGATTTCTCGTCTCTCATATCCAACCCGCGCCTCATGTTGCTGGGTGCAGCTGCTCAAATTGGGGTTTTTGGAACCTTTATTGGAGCTATCGCCCTTGGGTTTGAAGTACATGAAGCAGGAGCAATTTCTATCATTGGTGGTGCCGATGGCCCTACAGCCATTTTTGCTTCGGCTAAACTGGCTCCTCAATTAATTGGTAGTATTGCTATTGCGGCCTATTCATATATGGCTCTTGTACCGGTAATTCAGCCTCCTATCATGAAGCTGTTGATCACCAAAAAAGAGAGGCTTATAAGAATGAAGCCACCTCGTGCTGTCTCTAAAACTGAAAAAATCTTATTCCCAATTATAGGGATGTTGCTCACCACCTTCATTTCTCCATCGGCTATTCCGCTTCTTGGTATGCTTTTCTTCGGAAACTTACTTAAAGAAAGTGGGGTTACAGATCGTCTTGCCGATACAGCCAGAACAAAAATGATAGATATTGTGACCATTCTTTTGGGGGTAACTGTGGGGGCTTCAACCCAGGCAAGCGTGTTCCTTACAGGGAGTTCAATCAAAATATTTGCGCTGGGGGCAGTTTCTTTTATCATTGCCACTGCCGGCGGACTCCTTTTTGCCAAAATAATGAACTTATTCCTCAGTGAAAAGAATAAGATTAATCCTCTCATAGGTGCGGCCGGCGTGTCGGCAGTGCCTGATAGTGCCCGTGTAGTTCAACAGGAAGGGATCAAAAGCGATCCTTCAAACCACTTGCTCATGCATGCCATGGCACCCAATGTTAGTGGTGTGATAGGATCGGCTGTTGCCGCTGGTATTATGATTAGTTTCTTAATGTAGAAACTATTGGTAGTTGATTGAAAGGGCTTCGAGATACATGGAGCCCTTTCTTTTGCTGCCGCCTTTCTTTCTCCCGCTTAGCGGTCTTTTTGTTCTAAGAACCTGGTCTTAAAAACCATTCCAAATCTTATCCGGTCGTAATGTGCGTGCCTAAAATGGTTTTTTAAATACCCTATTTCTATCTTTAGATCTTGATGTAAGCTGTACCCAAGCCCAAAATGGAAGCGGTTTTGATTAAAATATGGCTCTTTCAGGTTTATAAACACCTCATTAAAAGCCGTAAAGTATAAACTTTTATATAAAGAGCGGTCAAATTTAAGTCGGTAACGCACGCGATGGCTAAGATCATATTCAGGTTCCTGCCTTTTCCAGGTAGATTCTAGCCTAAAACGATGAGCAATATAGGGGCTCAAAAATGGCGTTTTTAAGGTTGCTTCTTCCCAGACCCTGTGCTGTATTGTGAAACTATCTTCGGAAAATGCTTCAGAATAGACATAATCGTAGCCCACAGAAGCCGAAAAATCTTTTGAAAAGGCGTAAGTGACCCCGCTGCGCAGCATAATAAACTGAAATTTATCAAACATCTCGTAATGCTGAAGTAGTGTCACCGTGGGAATGCTCCATTTTTCAGAAATGTGATGCTGGCCAATAATTTCTGTCCAGGATCCTAAAAGATCCTCTTTGTTTTGGGCCGAAAGTGAAATAGTATAAAGAAACGAGAGAAGAAAAATTGCCTTTTTGGGCATGGTAATAACTCTTAAATATGGAGTGTGAAAATAAGCTTTTTTTCGGCCTTAACAGTGGGATACTGGGTCTAAAATGTACTAAGGGAAGGGAATTTTGAAGGGATGAAAAGTGCTGAAAATAAAAAAGGTGGAAAGATCCACCTTTTTTGCCCCAAATCTACCATGAACTTAACCTACTTATGTTATGGCTTTGTAAAAGTAGATATTAATCTTTGTTTCCAATAGCTTTTTAGATGAAGTACATAAATTTTAGTTAAACTGCACAAACGATTTCACGAGGGGCAGAAAAAGCTTATTTTAATATGCTCTGTCTGTACTTCCTTCATAAAAATTGATGAACGCCCGGTTTACTACCCTGTTACCTCCAAAGGTTGGATAGTTCCCGGTAAAGTACCAGTCACCCAGGTTTTGAGGGCATGCTTTGTGAAGGTTTTCTACAGTTTGAAAGATGATCTTCACTTCAGCTTTAATAGTATCATTGCTAAGCAATTCGGCAATTTTATCAGAGATTTGTTCATTTGTAAAAGGGGCGTAGATTTCTTTCACAAAATTCTTTACATCCCTGTCATCAAGTTCTACCTGCTGCCTGCACTTCTCATAGACCTCATCTACAATTTGATATTGATCTGTTTCCTTAAGGAGCTCTAAAGCAGCCTGAAATGCCACAAGGTTCTCCAGTCTTGCCATGTCTATGCCGTAGCAGTCTGGGTACCGTATTTGCGGTGCCGAAGAAACTACAACAATCTTTTTAGGTTTGGTGCGGTCAAGCATTTTAAGGATACTCTTCTTCAAAGTAGTACCACGCACAATACTGTCATCAATGATCACCAGATTGTCTTCGGGTTTTACCACCCCGTAGGTAACGTCGTAAACGTGTGCCACGAGGTCATCGCGACTACTGTCTTCAGTAATAAAGGTACGCAGTTTGGCATCTTTTATGGCAATCTTTTCAGTTCTTAAACGGTGATTAAGAATTTCCTGAAGGCGGGCATCGGTCAAAGTCTCTTTTTCAGCAAGAATGGTATCATTCTTCTGTTTGTTGAGCTCATCCTGTGCAGCTTCTACCATGCCGTAAAAGGAGGTTTCAGCAGTGTTTGGAATAAATGAGAAAACGGTGTTTACGGTATCATGGTCTATGGCCTTAAGTACTTCGGGCATCAGGAGCTTTCCAAGCATTTTGCGCTCGCGGTAAATTTCGGAGTCACTTCCGCGTGAAAAGTAGATGCGTTCAAAAGAACAGGCTTTTCTTTCCAGCGGTTCAAGGATTTGCTTGATACGCACATTTCCGTTCTTTTTGGTAATAATTGCATGGCCCGGTGGCAGTTCTTTGACCTTGTCAAAATCTACGTTAAATACTGTTTGGATCACAGGTCTTTCCGAAGCAACTACAACCACTTCGTCATCACAGTAATAGTAACAGGGCCTTATCCCGGCAGGATCCCTTAATACAAAGGAATCTCCATGCCCTAAGAGGCCGGCCATTGCATAACCGCCATCCCAGTTCTTTGCCGATTTTTTAAGGATCTTTCCAATTTTTAACTGCTCGGCAATGAGGGGGGAGGCTTCTACTTTAGAATAGCCTTCGGTTTTAAGTTTTTTGTATAGTTTTCTAACTTCATCATCCAGAAAATGGCCTATTTTCTCCATTACAGTAACTGTATCGGCCTTTTCTTTTGGATGCTGACCCAACTCTACCAGGTTGTTGAAGAGCTGGTGCACATTGGTCATATTAAAGTTTCCGGCAACAATAAGGTTGCGGTGCATCCAGTTGTTTTGGCGCAAAAACGGATGAACACTTTCTACGCTGTTCTTTCCAAAAGTGCCATATCTCACATGTCCCAAAAATAGCTCTCCCAGGTAGGGGAGATGCTTTTTTTGAAGTGCAACATCATCGGCATATTCTGGGTGCTCATTTATCTCATCATTAATGCGCGCATTGATTTGAGCAAAAATATCCTGTATGGGTTGTGCTGCATTAGATCTTACACGGCTTATATAGCGATCTCCGGGTTGTGTGTTGAGTTTAATACTGGCAAAACCGGCACCATCCTGCCCGCGGTTATGCTGCTTCTCCATCATGAGGTACATCTTGTTTACCCCATAAAATGCAGTACCATACTTTTCTTTGTAGTACTCTAATGGCTTAAGTAGGCGCAATTGGGCAATTCCGCATTCGTGTTTTAAAGCATCACTCATATCTTGTTGTTGTTTGGCCCGGGTTTAGTCATAAAAAAAGCCCTGAAATTACAGGGCACAATATTAAGTAAGTTTGATTTGGAATTGTGTTAAGGATTTAAACTCTTCCAGGCGTTGATGCACTTCTTCTTTTTTAAGGTTCTGCATTCTTTCGGTCCCGAATTTTTCTACACAGAAGGAGGCGAGATTAGAGCCGTAGATCACTGCATTTTTCATGTTTTTGAACGAGATATCCCCTGTATGCGCCAGGTATCCTGTGAACCCGCCGGCAAAAGTATCTCCCGCTCCTGTAGGATCAAAAACTTCTTCTAGCGGAAGGGCAGGAGCAAAAAAGATCTGTTCGTTATGGAACAGTAAAGCCCCGTGTTCCCCTTTTTTAATAACTACATATTTAGGGCCCATCTCGGCGATCTTACGGGCAGCTTTCACCAAAGAATACTCGTCTGTAAGCTGCCTGGCTTCTTCGTCATTAATTGTAAGGGCGTCTACTTTACCAATTACCTTCATAAGGTCATCCCAGGTATTGTCCATCCAGAAGTTCATAGTATCAAGTACTACCAGCTTTGGTCTTTCAATTTGTTCAAGAACACTAAGTTGCACAAGTGGGTGAAGGTTTCCCAGCATCACCACATCGGGAGATTTGAAATCTTCGGGCACCACCGGCTGAAAATCGGCAAGTACATTTAATTGCGTGTCAAGAGTGTCGCGGGAATTAAGGTCGTTGTGGTATTTACCGCTCCAAAAAAAGGTTTTTCCGCCTTTAATTATTTCAGTGCCGCTAAGGTCGATATTCCTGTTTTTTAGCAGATCCAGATATTCCTGCGGAAAATCTTCTCCTACCACAGATACTATAGCGCTTTTAATATCGAATTGTGCTGCAGATAGACCAATATAAGTGGCTGCACCACCAAGAATTTTATCTGTTTTACCAAAAGGGGTTTCGATGGCATCAAAGGCGACCGTGCCCACTATCAATAATTTATTCATAACGTTCTTTAAAAATGAGGTGCAAATATACGTTTTTGTTTTTCAAGCCCTGATACTCAAAAAAGGCTTTTCGAGTCTCCTTCAAATCCTGTGTCTATTAAAAGGCGTTTTCCTTTTGAGGCCTCTACGGCCAGACTGTCGCAGCGTTCATTTTGAGGATGTGCGTTGTGGCCTTTTATCCACTGGAATTTCACCTTGTGTTTGCGATATTCTTTCAGGAATTCTATCCACAAGTCCACATTCTTTCGCTCCTTAAAACCTTTTTTCTCCCAGTTAAAAACCCAGCCTTTTTCTACAGCGTCGGCAACATATTTTGAGTCGGTAAAAACGACCACACGGGTATCGGGGTTTTTCAGTTTTTTAAGGGCATCTATTACTGCGAGCAGCTCCATCCTGTTATTGGTGGTGTGTTTATAGCCTTTTGCAAACTCCTTGCGGTACGGTTTTCCTACCCATTCCATTACAATTCCATAACCGCCGGGCCCCGGGTTACCCCTGGCTGCCCCATCGGTATATATGTGAACATTGGCATCAATCATTTTTAGCAGGGAGTAAGAGGTTTTCTATTACCTTCGGAAAGTGTTCCTGTTCCAGTTCATGGATCTTATGGGCAATATCTTCTACCGAGTCTTCAGGTTTAATAGCAGTGGTAGCCTGAAAGATCATTTTTCCCTCGTCATAATTTTCATTGACATAATGTATACTTATACCTGTTTCCACTTCCTTATTTTCATGTATAGCTTTGTGAACATTCATGCCATACATGCCTTTTCCGCCGTAATTTGGAAGAAGAGCTGGATGAATATTGATCACCATATTAGGGAAGTGTTGCAGAATATTGGTAGGGAAGATCCAAAGAAAGCCGGCCAGTACAATAAGGTCTGGGTTCATGTCAATCAATAAACGTTGTACCTCATTGGAATGATAAAGCGCCTGGCGGTCAAAATGCAGGGCCTTTACACCAAGATTATGTGCTCTTTCCAGTACTTTTGCCCTGCGGTTGTTGGAGAAAACTGCGATAACCTCAGCAGTGTCTTTTTGCTGAAAGTACTTAATAATATTCTCGGCATTTGATCCATTACCCGAAGCAAAGATCACAATTTTGTTCTTTCTTATATTTCTTACTTGTTGCAAGCGTAGGGTGTTAACAATTATTGGCAGGTAAAAATACTGGCTTTAGGCGGAAATTATGTAATTTACATTCACATTTTTAAAGTAAAAACAGGTTTTAAAATAAAGTTTTTTATTTTTGCCACTTAAATTAAAAATTAAAAACACAAGTTATGTCAGACATTGCATCAAGAGTAAAAGCGATTATCGTTGACAAGTTAGGAGTTGACGAGAATGAAGTAGTAAACGAAGCTAGCTTCACCAACGACTTGGGCGCTGATTCACTAGACACTGTAGAGTTGATCATGGAGTTCGAGAAGGAATTTGATATCCAGATTCCAGACGACCAGGCAGAGAACATTGCTACTGTGGGTCAGGCAATCTCTTATATTGAAGACGCAAAAAAATAAAAAACTAACATATCCTTATGGAGTTGAAGCGAGTTGTAGTAACTGGATTAGGTGCCCTTACCCCCATTGGAAATAACATTGAGGAATACTGGGAAGCCCTGGTAAATGGTAAAAGCGGGTCTGCACCCATTACCTATTTTGATACCGAGAAATTCAAAACTAAATTCGCTTGCGAGATCAAAAACTTCAAGGTTGAAGATTATTTTGATCGAAAGGAAGCCAGGAAGCTTGACAAGTTCGCCCAGTACGCCCTGGTAGCTTCAGATGAGGCTATCAAAGATTCGGGGCTGGACCTCGATGCTATTGATAAGCTTCGTGTAGGAGTTATCTGGGGTGCCGGGATTGGAGGTCTCGAAACCTTCCAGGATGAAGTTTTGGCTTTTGGTAAAGGTGACGGAACCCCAAGATTCAACCCTTTCTTTATCCCTAAAATGATTGCCGATATTGCTCCGGGAAATATTTCCATCAAGCACGGCTTCATGGGGCCTAACTATACTACAGTTTCAGCATGTGCATCTGCAGCCAATGCGCTTATAGATGCGTTGAATTATATTAGGTTGGGCCACAGTGATATAATAGTAACAGGGGGAAGTGAAGCGGCAGTTGCTCCTGCCGGAATGGGTGGTTTTAATGCCATGCATGCGCTTTCAACAAGAAATGAGAGTCCCGAGACTGCTTCAAGACCTTTTGATGCAACACGAGACGGTTTTGTCTTAGGTGAAGGTGCGGGTGCACTTGTTCTTGAAGAATATGAGCATGCAAAAGCGAGAGGAGCGAAGATCTATGCAGAAGTACTTGGAGGCGGGTTATCTTCGGATGCCCACCACATGACTGCCCCACATCCCGAAGGGATAGGAGTAGTGGCTGTAATGGAGAATTGCCTTAGAAATGCAGAGCTTAAACCGGAAGATGTAGATCACATCAACACACACGGAACATCAACACCGTTGGGTGATGTGGCTGAACTTAAGGCTATTAAGAAGGTGTTTGGAGAACATGCCAAAGATATTAATATCAACTCTACAAAATCCATGACAGGCCACCTGTTGGGTGCTGCGGGAGCTGTAGAAGCAATTGCCTCTATTCTCGCCATGAAACATGGAATTGTACCACCTACAATCAATCACGAAGTTCAGGATGAAAATATTGATCCCGAATTAAATCTTACCCTTAATAAGGCGCAGAAGAGAGATGTGAAAGTGGCTATGAGCAATACCTTTGGTTTTGGAGGTCATAATGCCTGCGTTTTGTTCAAAAAACTGGACGAGTAAATTCTTCCATGAGTGTAATAAGAAACATATTAAATTCCCGCTCCTCCAGAGGCGGGAATTTTTTTGTGGAATTAACAAAGATAATGGGGTTCAAACCCCGCAATATTGCACACTATAAAAAAGCATTTACCCACCGCTCTTTAAACCAGAAAGATGCAGAGGGCAACGCCATCAACTTTGAAAGGATGGAGTTTCTTGGAGATGCTATGCTAAGTGCCGTTATAGCTTCGCACCTGTTCAATGAAGTGCCAAGTGGTAACGAAGGCTACCTCACTAAAATGCGTTCCAAGATTGTAAGCCGTAAGCACCTGAATGAACTCGGGAAAGATCTCGAGTTGATCAAATATATTCAGACTAATATCCCCATAGAGCAGTTTGGAACAAACATCCACGGAAACCTTTTTGAAGCCCTTGTAGGTGCCATTTACCTTGATAGAGGCTACAGGTATACCAAAAAATTTATCTATGAAAGGGTAATTGAGCCTTATGTAGATATCGAGCAACTGGAAGGCACGGTTATAAGCTATAAGGGCCTCTTAATTGAATGGTGCCAAAAGGAGAAGAAAGAGTTTAGCTATGAAGTCTATGAAGATACAGGAAAAGACGAGTTAAAACATTTTGCTGTAAAATTAAGGATTGAGAACAGGGTTGTGGCAAAAGCCAGGGCGACTTCAAAAAAGAAAGCTGAAGAAAAAGCATCCAAAAGGGCATATTATGCCCTGCAGAATAAAATAGACCACCCTTAAAAATATAGCAGAAACTATAACGTTTTCGTAAGATATTCTGAAAATATACCCCAAAAAATTACTTTTCTGCGATGCAATAATTATCTTTAACCTTTGATGTAAAATCATATGCCGGCGCATAAACTGGTTTTAAATGACGTTTTTGAACAGCCCTACAAGCTACTTGCGGTACATTCTTCGGTAGAAGAGTACAAGCTGGCTTACCTGTTAAACAAACATTTAGGCCTTAAATTAGCCAGAACGCCAAAGGATATTGATCTTCATAAAGGAAATGAGAGCAACTATTTTGCGCATTTTATCTATGAAGATCTACGGCAATATTGTACTTATCACCTGGTAAGTAACGTTGCCAGGCGGGAAGGAAGAACGGGTTCTAATAAGGACTCTCTTTTTTTTGGGGAACTGGCTGTCCAAAAATCAATTCTTTTACCAGAATTTAAGCAGGTAGATTTTTTGCTGAAGATCGAGGATGAACTGGATGCGGTATCTTTAAAGATGCTCAACGCATTGATCCTCGAGATCCCACAGGTTTCTACGGCGTATGCCGTTGATTTTCATCACATAAAAACTAAAGAAAATTTAATTTTTGACTAATGCCGAATACGAAAAAGACTAAAATTGTGGCCACCCTAGGGCCAGCAACGAGTTCGAAAGACGTTTTGAGAGATATGATGCATGCAGGTGTAAACGTGTTTAGGATCAATTTTTCTCACGCCGATTATGAAGATGTAAAACAACGCATAAAGCTTATAAGGGAACTAAATGAAGAAAATGGCTTTACCGCGGCCATACTTGGTGACCTGCAGGGACCCAAATTAAGGGTAGGGAAGATGAAGGAAGAAGTGGTGGTAACCAAAGGAGATGAAATCACCTTTGTCACCGGTGAAGAATTTGAAGGCACAGCTTCAAGGGTTTACATGAACTACAACGAATTCCCTCAGGATGTAAAAGCCGGAGAGCGAATTCTTCTCGATGATGGTAAACTTATCTTTGAAGTGGTGTCTACCAACCAAAAAGATGAGGTTCTTGCAAAAGTGATACAGGGAGGCCCATTGAGGTCTAAAAAAGGAGTTAACCTTCCTAATACAAAGATTTCCCTTCCGGCCCTTACCGAAAAAGATATTCAGGATGCCATTTTTGCCGTTGAGCAGGGTGTAGACTGGATTGCTCTTTCTTTTGTGAGAAACAGCGATGACCTTATTCAACTTCAGAATTTAATAAAAGAACATACAGATCACAAGATCCCAATCATTGCCAAGATCGAAAAGCCTGAAGGTGTTGATAATATCGACAAGATCGTGGCTTATTGCGACGGACTAATGGTAGCGCGGGGTGACCTGGGAGTGGAAATTCCTGCACAGGAAGTTCCGCTTATTCAGAAGCAACTGGTGCTAAAGGCTAAAAAAGCCCGTATTCCTGTTATTATTGCTACCCAAATGATGGAAACCATGATCACCAGCCTTACCCCTACAAGGGCCGAGGTGAATGACGTGGCGAACTCTGTAATGGATGGGGCCGATGCCGTGATGTTAAGTGGAGAAACTTCAGTAGGTAATTACCCGGTGCAGGTGATTGAAAAAATGAGCCAAATTATTATGAGCGTTGAGAATTCACCGCTTATTAAAGTACCTCATGAGCCACCACACGTGCGTACCAAGAGATACATCACCAAATCTATTTGTTACCATGCTGCCCATATGGCCAATGAGATCAAAGCTAAAGCTATTTGTACTTTGACCAATAGTGGTTATACAGCTTTCCAGATCTCGGCCTGGAGACCAGAATCTAATATTCTTGTGTTCACTTCTAATAAAAGGATCCTTAACCAATTAAGCCTTTTATGGGGGGTACGTGCGTTTTACTACGATAAAATGGTAAGTACAGACGAGACTATTGATGATATCAACAGGATTGCTACAGAAAATAAATTTGTTGAAAAGGGTGATTTCACCATCAACCTCGCAGCCATGCCTATTACCAGTAAAGGAATGGTGAATACATTGAGAATTTCAGAAATTGAATAATATTTAGAATTGAGTACTTAGTATTGAGTACTGAGAATTAATTTTAAAAAGCCATAGATCGCAAAGATCTGTGGCTTTTTTCTTTATGGAATCTTCTCTCCACTTCCCACTCTTTCAAAAATCAAACTTTAGCTGTACTGCAATTTCCTTCTTCTCCTCTTTTTCTTCCGCTTTATCGGTATTGAGGTTAGACAGGGAAATTCCCAGCAGGCGCACGCTTTCCCTCATTTTTTCCTGGTACAAAAGCTCTTTTGCGGCTTCCAGGATCAATTCTTTTGAAGAGATGTAGTAAGACAGCGTTTTACTGCGGGTTTGCAGCGTAAAATCGCTGTATTTTATCTTTAGGGTGATCGTTTTTCCCGCAACCTTACTCCGGGCAAGGCGCCGCTCAATTTCTTCGGAAATATTCTCCAGCCGCTCCAGCATAAATACTTCTGAAGAGATATTCTCCTCAAAAGTGCGCTCTGCACCCAAAGATTTTCTTATTCTCGAAGGCTTTACTTCACTATTGTGAATTCCCCGCACTACCTGATAATAATATTCCCCGCTCTTTCCGAAGTGGTCATTGAGAAAATCAAGAGGTTTGGTTTTGAGGTCTTTTCCGGTAAAGATGCCCAGCCTGTACATCTTTTCGGCAGTTACCTTGCCTACCCCGTAGAACTTCCTTATTTCAAGGTCTTCCAGGAAAGCCTCCACCTCTTCGGGGTTTACGGTCTTTTGTCCGTTAGGTTTGTTGACGTCACTGGCTACCTTGGCAATGAATTTATTGATCGATATCCCTGCGGAAGCATTTAAACCAGTCTTCTCCTTTATCTTCTGCCGAATTTCTTTGGCGATCATCGTGGCACTGGGATTGCCTTTTTTATTCTGGGATACGTCAAGGTAGGCTTCATCAAGTGACAGGGGTTCTACAAGATCTGTATACTCAAAGAAAATATTCCTTATGCGCTGTGAAAGTTCCTTGTAGCGTTCAAATCTTGGCTTTACAAAGATAAGCTCGGGGCAATTGCGCTTTGCCATCACACTGCTCATGGCACTTTTCACGCCAAACTTGCGGGCTTCATAACTTGCCGCCGCTACAACGCCCCGCTGCGAACTACCGCCCACTGCAATAGGTTTTCCGCGCAGTTCAGGGTTGTCTAACTGTTCTACCGAGGCATAGAACGCATCCATGTCTACGTGAATAATCTTCCGCTGTATGATCTCCTCCATCGCTGTAAAATTAGTGAATCTTCAGCTTCAAGTTTTGAAATGGCGCTACTTCCGAAGAAAAAATAAGTCTCAAAAATACCATTTTTGACTCCCTTTGATTTGAGACAGAAATCTGCTACCTTCATAAAAAAAGAAAAAACTATGAAAACTGCTATTATATTGGGAGCCACAGGCCTTACAGGTGGAGAGTTGCTCGAAAGGCTGCTTGAGGATAAGCGGTATGACAAGATCAAACTTTTCTCCCGCTCTACCGCAGGTGTCAAATATGACAAAATTGAAGAACATTTAATTGACCTGTTCGAGCTGGAAAAACACGCAGATGATTTTGTGGCCGATGAAGTGTACTGCTGTATTGGCACTACCCAGGCAAAAACGCCCGATGAGGATACTTATCACAAAATTGACTACGGAATTCCCGTAAATGCTGCAAAACTGGCCAAAAAGAACGGAATTTCGAGGTTTTTGGTGATCTCGGCCCTGGGAGCCGATGAAGAAAGCCGCTTTTTCTACAACCGTACAAAAGGAGAAATGGAACGCGACGTAAAGGCGCAGGGCATTGCCGAAACTTACATTTTTGAACCTTCTCTTATCGCCGGGAAGCGCGATGAAAAACGCCCTTTTGAAGCCGCCTGGCAAAAGGCGATGAGTGTGGGCAACCACCTGCTTATTGGGCCGCTTAAAAAGTACAGGAGTATTCCTGCCGAAAAGATCGCCGATGCCATGATTTACGTGACCAACAATAAATATTCGGCTACCTGTATAAAATCTTCGGAAATTAGGGAAATTGCCGATAGTTATCGTTAATCATTGTACATGCAGGAAATAGAACGCAAATTTCTCATTTTAGAGACCCCCGATTTTAAAGAGGAAGCCCGAAACAAGACCAGAATCGTGCAGGGCTATCTCAACTCGGCACCCGAAAGAACCGTGAGGGTGCGCATAAAGGCTGAAAAAGGCTTTTTGACCATTAAGGGAAAAAGCAGTAGCGACGGCCTCTCACGTTTTGAATGGGAAAAGGAAATTCCCCTTTTTGAAGCCGAAGAACTGCTGAAGCTTTGTGAGCCGGGTGTCATTGAAAAATTCAGGTATGAGGTTGAAGTAGGGGAGCACATTTTTGAAGTTGACGAGTTTATAGGTCTTAATGAAGGCCTGCTAATGGCTGAAGTGGAGCTTCAACATGAAAATGAAGAATTTTTAAAGCCGGCATGGCTGGGTAAAGAAGTGACAGGAGAAAAGCGTTACTACAATTCTTACCTCAGTAAATTTCCTTTTAAGGATTGGCAAATATCAAGACCATGAAAAAATTGATCTTTTTAGGTAGTGTGCTTTTATTGATCGCATCATGCAACCAGGGCCGTGACACCAGGTGAATTCCCGGACCCGAAGAGGTGGAGGCAAGAATGCCCGATACCATCCTGGATCCTGAACAGGAAGCAGCAGCACTTCAGGAGCAGGGGTATCAAACTTTTTTCTATGGAGAAGGGGAAAAGCAGCATCTCATGCAGCAGTACTTTATAGTGTTTCTGAAAAAAGGTGAAAATAGAAACCAGGATTCTCTTACAACTGCGGAGCTTCAGCAAGAGCACCTGGCGCATCTTGAGCGAATGGCTTCAGAAGGATATCTCAGCATGGCAGGGCCTTTTGGTGACGAGGGTGATATTAGAGGAATTGCAGTTTATAATACCCCAAATCTCGAAATGGCCGACAGCCTGGCGAGGCTTGATCCCATGGTTGCGGCTGGAAGGTTAGCCATCGAAGTCTATCCATGGTGGGCAGCAAAAGGCAGCGCGTTAAAATAGTAACTGCAGCAAAAAAAGCAGCCCCGCCAAAAGGCAGGGCCACTCCAACAACTAAAAATCCAATCATGAAACCATTATTGCCAGCCGCCTCCTAGCGCCTGGTATAAGTCTACTATTGAACTCAATTCATCATATCTTATGTTAACAAGCTCCAACTGCGAATTAAGAGTATTTTCTCTTGCAGTCAATACTTCCAGGTAGTTTACCAAACCATTGTTCAGCAGTTCTTCCGAATAGGAAGTTGCAAGTTCGTAAGCTTCAAATTCATCCTGTTTAATGTCGAGCTTCTTATCGGCTGCCGCATAGTTGTAAAGGGCGTCCGAAACTTCTCTTGAAGCATCCAGGATCGCTCTTCTAAACTCCAAATATGCAATCTCCTGTTGTGCCTGTGCCACTTCGTACTGGGTTCTTATTTGCCTTCTGTTAAAGATGGGCTGTGTAAGAGAACCAACAAAGCTGGCAAAAAGAGAATTGGTGTCGATTAGATCGGCAAGGTCAAGACTCTGGAATCCGCCGTTGGCAGTAAGGCGCAGGGCAGGATAGAAATTGCTTTTAGCAACGTTCTTCAGCTGAAAAGCGTTCATCAGGTTGTACTCGGCCGCAATCACGTCGGGGCGGTTTCTCAACAACTGCACCGGCACACCAATTTGCAGGCGTGTATTCAACTCCTGAGCATCTAATGCTGTTCTTTCTACCGGATGCGGGGCTTCGCCCAGCAGGATTGAAAAAGTGTTTTCCAACAGCCTTATTTGATTCTGAAGGTCTATAACTACAGCCTGGGCACGGTAAAGCTGTGCTTCGGTTTGCTTTACGCCTACTTCGGTAACATTCCCTGCTTCTTTAAGGGCTTTGATAGTCTCAAGGCTATTCATCCTGTTAGCAACAGTTTCCTGCGTCACTTCAAGCTGTTCGTCCAGTGCCAGGAGCTGGTAATAAAGATTTGCAATATTAGCTACCAATCTTGTTTTTACCGCCTGGTGTGCTGCTACTGTTTGCAGGTATGCTGCACTTTGAGCCCGCTGGTTACTTTTAATCCTTCCCCAGATATCTGCTTCCCACGAGAGGTTTGCAGTAGCGTCATATTGTGTGATAGAGCTACTCGAAAAAGCACTCATAGGGCTACTGTCGGCAAGTTCCTGTTGGGTAACCTGCGCAGATACTCCCAGTGTTGGCAAATATGCTGCTTTTGCCTGCTTGAGATAGGCGCCTGCCGCTTCTATTTGCTGTAGGGCAATGCGAATGTCTATGTTATTCTCAAGAGCCCGGTCAATATGGTTTGTCAGTACAGGGTCTGTAAAGAGTTCTCTCCACGAGATCCTGGCCATAGACAAAGTATCTGTAGGTAGATTATCGGTTCTGTAAGCTTCGTTTTCAACTACTTCTTCGGGCCTGGAATATTCCTTAGCTACAAAACATGACTGAAGAGATAGCAGGACCGCGGGAATTAAAATGAACTTGTATATATTTAGTCTTCTCATTTTCTATAGGTTTTCATTTGCGGCTTTAGGTTGTCCCGAGATTTTTTCCTGGAGCCATTGGAACAGGATGTATAGAATTGGGATGATAAAGATTCCCAGCAGGGTCCCTACTAACAATCCACCAACGGCACCTGTACCAATAGACCTGTTTCCTGCAGCACCTGTTCCTGTAGCGAACACCAGAGGAAGAAGCCCCACAATAAAGGCAAACGAGGTCATAAGAATAGGACGTAAACGTGCTTTTGCAGCTCCCAGAGCCGAGTCAACAATCGAGTTTCCGGCATTTCGCCTTTGCACGGCAAATTCCACGATCAAAATGGCATTTTTGGCAAGTAAGCCCAGTAGCATGATAAGTGCTATCTGGAAATAGATGTTGTTCTCCAGTCCTGTAAGGGCTGTGGTAACATAAGCACCCATTACCCCAACCGGTAGCGATAGCAGTACGGCAAGCGGAAGTAAATAACTTTCATACTGTGCTGCAAGAATAAAGAATACAAATAGCACACTTAAAAAGAAGATGAAAGTAGTCTGGTTTCCGGCCGATACCTCTTCCCTGGTAAGCCCAGAAAATCCGATATCAAATCCTTCCGGAAGAGATCCTGTTCCCACTTCCTGTACGGCAGCAATAGCATCTCCCGAAGAAAATCCTGGTGCCGGTGCACCGTTCACACTGGCCGAGTTAAAGAGGTTGAACCTGGTAACCGACTGTGGCCCGTAAACCCTGCTTAGGGTTACAAACTGCGTGATAGGCGCCATTTCTCCCTGGGAGTTACGCACAAAGATCGAGTTGAGGTCATCTACAGTGGCACGGTCTTCGGGCAGCGCCTGTACATAAACCCTGTATTGTTTTCCAAAGCGGGCAAAATCGGCTGCGTATACAGATCCTATATAAGACTGCAACGTAGAGAAAATAGTTCCGATATCTACTCCTGCTTCTTTTGCCTTCGGAATATTTAAGTCGATCTCGTACTGCGGATAATTAGTGTTGAACGAACTGTTGGCGTACAAAATTTCGGGTCTGGCTGAAAGATCGGCCAGGTAATTTCGTGTAGCGGCATCAAGGTCTTCAAAACTACCCCCTGTACGGTCTAGTACCTTCAATTCAAATCCTGAAGATGTCCCAAATCCTGGAACACTTGGAGGCTGGAAAAAGAGAATGTTGGCATCAGATATTCCTGCAGCGGCACCAAAGAGTTTTGCTATGATATCTTCGGCCGACATACCATCTTCGGTCCTTTCATCCCAGTTGTCTAGTTTGATAAAGCCAATCCCGTAGTTACTACCGGCACCTCCAAGGAAGCTGAAACCGTTTACCACAGAAGCCATATTAATTCCGGGAATTTGTTGTGCCCTTCGGCTCAATTCCGCAGTGACCTCGGCAGTTCTATCTAGAGAAGCACCTGCAGGCAATTCAATATTGGCGAAGATCATCCCACGGTCTTCATCGGGAACAAACCCTGTAGGCGTTGTAGACGAAGCCCAGAAGATACCTCCTATGGCAGCTATAATGATCGCCCCGGTTATCCATTTGTGTTTGTAAAGGAAAGAAACCGAATTCACATACTTCTTCGTGGTGACATCAAAAGCCACGTTAAAGGTTGAAAAGAAGCGTTTCAAAAAGCCTTTTCTTTTCCCCTCTTTTTCGTGGTGAGGCTTCAGGAAGAGCGCACAAAGGGCCGGACTCAGAGTTAAGGCGTTTACTGCTGAAATTGCGATTGCCACCATCAAAGTTACCCCAAACTGTTCATAGAAAACTCCTGTGGGACCTGTAATGAAGGTAACCGGAATAAACACCGCACCCATCACCAAAGTAATAGAGATAATTGCACCGGCAATTTCTTCCATGGCCGAATGGGTCGCTTTTTTGGCATTTTCGGCACCTTCTTCCAGTTTGGCGTGCACCGCCTCTACAACCACAATGGCATCATCTACCACAATACCAATAGCCAGCACGAGTGCAAACAGCGTAAGCAGGTTGATGGAGTATCCAAAAAGGTTGAGGAAGAAGAAAGTTCCAATAATAGACACCGGCACTGCAATAGCCGGAATGAGCGTAGATTTAAAATCCTGAAGGAAGATAAACACTACCAGGAATACCAGCAAGAAGGCTTCAAAAATGGTCATTACCACCTTGCTTATAGAAGCATTCAGGAATTCGTTAGAGTCGAAGTTGATCACTGTTTTAAGTCCGGTAGGATAATTTTTTTCAAGTTCATCAAGTTTATCGTGAACGGTCTCGATAATTTCCTGGGCGTTTGATCCCGGAGTTTGATAAACTGCCATACTCACCCCCGGTTTTCCGTTGGTGAAAGATATCACGTTATAACCCTGGGCATCAAGTTCTACCTGGGCAACATCTTCAAGTTTTAAGAACCTTCCGTCATCAAGGGCTTTAATAACAATATTGTTGTAGTCTTCGGGGGTATTATATCTACCACTGTACCTAATAACATATTCAAAAGCTTCAGCATTATTTTGACCTAAAGATCCGGCTGCAGCCTCCTGGCTTTGCTCGTTAATAGCACCAATAACATCTGAAGGGATCAGGTTGTAGGCGGCCATTTTCTCAGGTTGTAGCCAAACCCTCATCGCGTAGGTCTTGGCCCCAAACACACTCACGTCACCAACCCCGTTGATCCTTTTAAGTTCAGGGATCACGTTGATGTTAAGGTAATTCTGAATAAAAGTAGCGTCGTAAGCTTCATTTTCAGAAAGTACCGTAAGGAACATGAGGGCACTGGTTTGCTGCTT
This sequence comes from Salinimicrobium sp. TIG7-5_MAKvit, assembly GCF_049569215.1. Lineage (GTDB taxonomy): Bacteria > Bacteroidota > Bacteroidia > Flavobacteriales > Flavobacteriaceae > Salinimicrobium > Salinimicrobium profundisediminis. The sequence continues at coordinate 1,938,379 of NZ_CP145903.1, forward strand.
TTGGGTGGTAACCCCACTTTGAGTCACCTCACGTGGTAGTAAAGGAGTAGCACGGGCCACCCTGTTCTGTACGTTTACCGAAGCAATATCTGGGTCTACGCCCTGTTTAAAGAATACGTTGATGCTTGCACTACCGTTGTTACTGGCAGTAGAGGTAATGTAGTCCATTCCCTCAACCCCGTTAATTTGCTCTTCAATGGGAATGATCACACTTTCGAGTACGGTAGCTGCGTTGGCCCCGGCATAATTGGCATTTACCTGCACCGTGGGGGGAGCAATATCGGGATATTGGGTCACCGGTAAAGTGGTGATGGCCAAAATTCCCAGCATAACTATAACTATCGAGACTACTGTAGATAGTACAGGTCTCTCTATAAAAGTCTTTAGCATTAGTCGTTCTTATTTAAAGATTGGTTTAATGGAAGTGGCAATACTATCAAAGGATACAGGCTGAGGAATAATTGGAGTGTTATTTCTCAATTTTCCAACTCCCTGCGCTACGACCTTGTCGCCAGGTTTAAGTCCTTCTCCCACTACAATAAGATTTTGAACGCGGTCAAGCACCTCGATTGGTGCACTGGTAGCAAGGCTGTCTCCCTGTACTGCGTACACATACACAATTCCCTGTTGTTCAAAGGAAGCAGATTCGGGTACTACCGGAACGTCTTCATAGGTACGCGGAATTCTAATTCTCCCGCTGTTACCGCTGGCAAGAATACCGCTAGGGTTAGGGAACATCGCTCTAAAGCTCACTGTTCCTGTTGATGGATCAATTTGCCCTGTTACGGTTTGAATCTCTCCTGTTTCAGAATAGATCCTATCGTTCACCAGTTGAAGTTGTACCGGCGGGAAATTCTTTATTTTTTCTGAAAGGTTTTCCCCTTCAGCATTTTGAATGAAGTCTAAATAATCTCTTTCATTCATAGAGAAAAAGGCATAAACCTCATCAATGTCTGAAACAGTGGTGAGTGGTGTTGGATCACCCGGACTAACCAGCGCTCCTTCTCTAAAATTAATGGCACCTACATAACCGTCTACAGGGCTCTTTATAGTGGCGTAACCAATATTTGCAGCAATACTGCTATAACCGGCTTTTGCCTGCTCAAGTCTTGCTTTTGCAGTTTCAAGTTGTACCGGGCTTATAATCCCTTTTTCTACAAGGGGCTGTAGTTTATCTACCTCTACCTGTGCGGCATTTACGTTGGCTTTAGCTGCACCGGCTTCCTGTGATAAAGACTCGGTTTCAAGCCTGACAAGCGTTTGGCCTTTTCTCACTTTTTCTCCTTCATCTACTAATACCTGCGTAACATATCCGGGGACTTTTGCTCTCACGGCACTGCTTACCGTACCTTCAATACTAACGGGATATGAAGTAAAACCTGTGATGGTTCTTTGTGGAACTTCAATAACCGGAAAAGGAGTGGCAGCACCACGTTGGGCTGCGCCTGCCTGCTGGTCCTGGCATGAAAAAGCCATAAAGGCAATTAACATCATTCCTATAGCGTGTAGTTTTCTCATATTCTGCTTTCTGTCTGTTTTAATTGTTTCTAGATAAAAGTTTGACCCTGAATTTTTTTACTGCGTTTGAAGTTTCCTCTAAATAAGTGAGAAAATCTTCCTGAAATTCCAGATCAAATTGAAAGCCGCCGGTTTCCCTGGCTTCGCAATTGCACTGCTCTTTATATGCCCTAATTTTGAGGTGGAGCCTTTTCTCTTTGTCCCATTTAGTGATCATTTCCTCCATTAGGTTCAGGATAAGATTAGGGTCAATGACAAAGTACCGCTTGCGGTCCCCAGGTTTGGTAAAATATGTTACCCTGTTTGTTGCTTGAAGATGATCCAGATGAGTAGAAACCGTACTTTTTCCTGCACTTAATTCACACACCATCTCATCGAAAGTCACCCCTCTTCTTCCCGCAAGAATAAGAGTAGCAAGAATACGCGCTGCAAGGGGAGCAAGATTGTCCTCCTCCAGGTGTACTCCCAGTTCTTCTATTAGCGTCTTTCGCTGAATTTCTAAGTCCACGTTTTTAACTTCTCAAATTTGAAGCTGCAAAACTACCACTTAGTTCGGGAATTTCCGAACTAAAGGAACTATAAAATTTTATTAATGCCTGCTGCCCGAATATGAAAAAAGCCGCCTAAAAGCTATTTAAGTCATCCTGAAGTTTCAGAAACGACATTTTAAGAGCTTTTAAGACAGCTTTTTAGAAGGTGTATTCGGAAGGAGTATTACTCGCCGTAGATGCCTATTTCCAGGTCTCCATCCCGGTTCATTTTTGCGCGATACATTCCGGCGGTATTAAATTCCATGGCGACATTTCCATGGTGATCTATTGCAATAATGCCACCGTCTCCGCCCAATGCCGGCACCTTTTCCTGGATTACTTCCCTTGCGGCATCCTCCAGGCTTAGTCCGCCGTATTCCATAAGTGCCGAAATATCATAGGCCACCATACCGCGGATGAAGAATTCGCCCCAGCCGGTGCTAGATACCGCCACGGTTTTATTATTGGCGTAGGTACCCGCGCCAATTATAGGAGCGTCACCAATGCGGTTGTATCTTTTGTTGGTCATTCCGCCGGTAGAGGTGCCTGCGGCAAGATTTCCGTGTTTATCGAGCGCAGCACAACCCACGGTTCCAAATTTGGAATCTTTAATATAGGGATCCAAAAATGCCGTTTTTTGATCGTCGTGGTCCAGCTGTGTTTTCTCCTGTTCCCTAATACGCTGCAGACTCCTGTACCGGTTTTCGGTATAAAAATATTGCGGGTCTACAATCTCGAAGCCCTGTTCTTTGGCAAATCTTTCGGCGCCTTTACCGGCCAGCATCACGTGTTCAGAATTTACCATGACTTCATAAGCCAGGTTGATGGGGTTCTTGATGGTAGTGACCCCGGCCACTGCGCCTGCATTGAGGTTAGAGCCGTCCATAATTGATGCATCGAGCTCATTAGTGCCTTCATTGGTGAAAACAGCACCTTTCCCGGCGTTAAATAATGGCGAATCTTCCATCACATTAATGGTTCTTTGCACGGCTTCTACCGCAGTGCCTCCATTGGCCAGGATCTCATGTCCTTTTCTTATGGCTTCTTCAAGCTTTGCCCGGTATTGCTGCTCCAGGCTGTCGCTCATATTTTCTTTTAAGATAGTGCCCGCGCCACCGTGAATCACAATCCCAAAGTTGGGTGCTATATCTTTCTCTTCGGAAGCTGCTTCAGGAGTTGCCCCCTCTACCTTACTTTGTTTTTCAGCATTATTACAGGCCAGGGTGCCAAAAATGGCAAAAACGAGAAGTATTTTTTTCATAACCGGAAGTTTTTCAGAAGGAAAGTTATAAAAAAAGAGCGGTATTACAGCAAGTAATGCTTTGGGTAGTGCTTCAGGAAAAGATTGCGTAAATTTAGGGTCCAAAAATAGAGACATGGAAATTTCAAAACCTTTTAATTTAAATAAGTGGATAGCGCAGAACCGGGATCTTCTAAAACCGCCTGTGGCCAATAAAAGCATCTATCCCGACGCCGAAGATTATATTGTAATGGTGGTGGGCGGCCCAAACTCGCGGAAAGATTACCATTACAACGAAACCGAAGAGCTGTTTTACCAGCTTGAGGGGCAAATAAAAGTGCACGTTCAGGAAGAGGGTCAAAAAAGGACTTTTGAGCTGGGGCCCGGCGATATGTATCTCAACCCCGCAAAAGTGCCGCATTCACCCGAGCGTACAGAGGGTTCTGTAGGGCTTGTGGTGGAGCGAAGAAGGATAGAGCTTGATGCTAAAGACGGTTTATTGTGGTTTTGTGAAAACTGTAATAATAAATTATATGAAGTCTATTTCCCGCTGAATGATATTGAGAATGATTTTCAGAAGCATTTTGAACATTTCTACAGTAGCGAGGAACTGCGCACCTGTAACAACTGCGGAACGGTGATGGAAAAGCCGAAGTAGGGGTTTAAACAAGGCTTTCCTCTTTAATTTTTTTATATTCGCAACTATCCAAACAAAAACATACTAAAACAACAACAAGAATGAGCGCAATTGCTGAAAAATTCGGAATAAATCAGGCTTTAAAAGATCTTGGTCTTAATGTAGACAAGGTGAACAACGGTACTTCTACCGGGAAGGAATGGTTTTCTTCGGGAGAGGTCATCGAATCTTACTCCCCGGTTGACGGAGCTTTAATTGGAAAAGTAAAGTCTACTACCCGCGAAGATTATGACCGCACCATCAAAACTGCACAGGAAGCTTTTAAAACCTGGAGAACAATGCCTTCGCCTCAAAGAGGAGAAATTGTAAGGAAGTTTAATGACGAATTGCGCCGCTTAAAAGAGCCTCTTGGAAAACTGGTTTCTTATGAAATGGGAAAATCTTACCAGGAAGGGCTGGGAGAAGTACAGGAGATGATCGATATCTGTGATTTTGCCGTGGGATTAAGTCGCCAATTGCACGGGCTTACCATGCACTCAGAACGGCCCGGACACCGCATGTACGAACAGTACCATCCGCTGGGGATAGTAGGAGTGATCTCGGCTTTTAATTTTCCTGTAGCCGTATGGTCGTGGAACACCGCTCTTGCCTGGGTATGTGGCGATGTATGCGTGTGGAAAGGATCTGAAAAAACCCCTTTAACCTCTGTGGCCTGCCAGAATATCGCAGCCAAAGTTTTCTCAGAAAACGGACTTCCTGAAGGTATTTCCTGTTTGATCACGGGAGACTATAAAGTTGGTGAAATGATGACCAATGATAAAAGGGTTCCTTTGGTATCTGCAACCGGGTCTATAAGAATGGGTAAAATAGTTGCCCAGGCAGTTGCTGCAAGACTTGGAAAATCTCTTCTGGAACTTGGCGGAAACAATGCCATCATTGTAACTCCCGATGCCAATATTAAAAATACAGTGATTGGAGCCGTTTTTGGAGCCGTGGGAACTTGTGGGCAACGTTGTACTTCAACCCGTAGATTGATTGTGCACGAAGATGTTTACGACCAGGTGAAAAGCGCTATTGTTGATGCTTACAAGCAGTTGAGAATAGGAAATCCGTTAGATGAGAACAACCACGTGGGACCACTTATCGATAAGGATGCCGTGAAGAATTACCAGTCTGCTTTAGACAAAGTTGTTGAAGAAGGCGGAAACATTCTTGTAGAAGGTGGGGTGCTTGAAGGGGAAGGTTATGAAAGTGGATGCTATGTAAAACCGGCAATTGCTGAAGCCAAAAATGAATATGAGATTGTACAGCACGAAACCTTTGCTCCGGTCTTATACATTATGAAGTATTCGGGAGATCTCGAAAATGCTTTGGAACTTCAGAATGGAGTGGTGCAGGGATTATCTTCTGCAATTATGACCAACAACCTAAGAGAGGCTGAAAGATTCCTTTCTGTAGAAGGATCTGACTGCGGAATCGCCAATGTAAACATAGGAACATCGGGTGCCGAGATTGGCGGAGCCTTTGGAGGTGAGAAAGAAACCGGTGGTGGTAGAGAATCAGGTTCTGATGCCTGGAAAGTCTATATGCGCCGACAAACAAATACCATCAACTACACGACTGAACTGCCACTGGCGCAGGGAATCAAGTTTGATTTGTAAGAGCTAAACACGCTGAAACAAAAAAGAGGCTGTCCCGAAAGACAGCCTCTTTTTTTTGGCATTTTTGGAACCTTACTTTAGCGCTGGTTCTCTTTCAGTTTTTACCGGGTAATCTAAATATCCTTCTTTTCCGGGGGTGTAGAAGGTTTTCTCATTCCATTCGGTTAGTTCAACGCCCTGTTCAAAGCGTTCTACCAGGTCGGGGTTTGAAACGTAAGGTTTTCCGAAGGCTACGAGATCGGCATTCCCTGCTTCCAGGATGGCATTTCCGCTTTTCTGGTCAAAGTTGGTATTGATCATTAAAGTCCCGTTATACATAGGCCTGTAACGTTTCGCGATCTCAGTTTCAGCAAAAGGAAGATCGGAAACATCATTAAAAGGTTCAGAAAGGTGAAGATAAGCCAGGTTGTAATCATTCAGCTTCTTAATGATGTAATCAAAAGTAGGAATGGTTTCTTCGTCCATAGTCATCCCAAAGATCCCGTGCAGGGAAGGGTTAAGGCGCAGGCCAATTTTCTCTTCGGGCATTACTTTTTTAATGGCGTCAATCACTTCAAAAAGGATCTTTGCGCGGTTTTCAATGCTGCCACCATACTCATCGGTTCGTTGGTTTGAGGTACCGTTAAAGAACTGGTGCAGCAAATAACCGTTTGAAGAATGAATTTCTACCCCGTCAAAACCGGCTTTCATGGCGTTTGCAGCGGCCTGTTTAAAATCCTGCACGGTAGATTTGATTTCCTCCACGCTCATTTCTTTTGGCGTGACCGTGTCTTTTAAACCTTCGGAAGTAAAGGATTTTGAATTTGGATTTATGGCTGAAGGTGCCACGGGTAAATTTCCGTTGTGAAAATCGGGGTGAGACATTCTACCCACATGCCAAAGCTGTATAAAGATCTTTCCGTCGGCTTCATGAACTTTATCGGTGACTTCTTTCCAGCCTTGGATTTGTTCTTCGGAATGGATCCCCGGGGTATTGATATAACCCACGGCCTGTTTAGAGATTTGGGCCCCTTCGGTAATGATGAGTCCGGCGCTGGCCCGTTGTTTATAATACTCCCCCTGAAGTTCTCCGGTAGGTTTATTTTCAGTGTTTGTGGCCCGGCTTCGCGTCATGGGTGCCATGACCACACGGTTTTTCAGGTTCAAACTTCCTTTATTATACGGCTGTAATAGTGCTTGTTCTTTGTTCATATCTATAGTTTTATTTGTCTTGTTATGAGGTTAATCCTCAACTGTGTAAAGGTAATAAAGGCCTGGCGGGTTAGAATTGATGTATGTCAAAGGAAAGGGTTAAAGTATGTTAAGTTAAGCCTGTTAAAACCTTTCCGCAGAAAAACCACTTCTTTTAAAGTGACAGATTCTTTATCTTAGAACAAACTAAACCAACTACTCAAATGAAAAGAATCTTTACACTCTTGTTGTTTATCAGCCTTATTTTCTCCTGCGTCCCCGAAGATCATGTTCTGGAACTGGAACTTGTCAACAATACTTCTGAAACAGTTAAAAACCTGCGGGTCTTCACTGCCGGGGAAAAAGTGAGCTTTGAAGTTGATGCTCTGCCTACAGGGCAGGAAATAGCTCATACCCTTCAGGTGCCCGGAGATGCTGTTGATGGTAAGTACACCTTCAGGTTTACCCGAAATAACGGAAAAGAAGAATCGGTTACCGGAAGTTATCTCCAGGAGGGAGATGATTATTTCAAGAAGACCCTGGTTTTTGACATTCAGCAGAATGCGGTCAACGTGAGCCACAAGAATCTGGAAGTAAAGTAGAGATTCAGAAAAGATTATTTCCGAAGAGAGGAAGCGCAGCTAAGGGGTGAAAAATGGCATTTTTCGCCCCTAATTTTTCTTCAGAAAAGTAGATGCTTTGCTTGTGAATCGCGAAAGCACCATCAGTTTTTTCTTGGTGTTTATAAAATATACTCCTGTGAGAAGAACGGCTGCGGCAACGGCCGACTGGCTTGTGATTTGTTCATCTAAAAAGTACCAGCCCAGAATCATGGCAATAACCGGATTTACATAGGTGGAAGTGGCTACTTTTTCGGGAGAGATCACCTTCAGCAGGTAGTTAAAGGCTGTAAATGCTACAATACTTCCGAAGATAATGAGCAGTAACATCGAGTATTGTACGGGGGTGCTCCAGTTGAAAGGAGAGCTCCAGGACTCGTTGAAGGCAAGACTTGCTATTGCTAAAATAATGCCTGCCGCAAACATTTGATAGCCCGTATTGACGAAATGATTGGATGGTAAATTTGCTTTTCCCACAAAAAGGCTTCCGTAAGACCAGCTAAGAAGACAGCAGAAGATCATAATGATTCCTAAAACTGAATTTTCTTCTGAAGTGACCTGCTTCTGGCTCACGAGTAGGTAAATACCTGTTAAGCCCAATGCGACCCCTACCATAGACATGGGCAGGATCTTTTTTCCCTCAAAAATGCGCATAAACACCAGCACTACCAGGGGTTGTGCCGAAATTACCAGGGCTGCAAAGCCGCTGTCTACATACCTAAGGGCCCAAACCACCACACCGTTTCCAAAAGCCAGGAAAAGGAATCCCGCAATCGCGGTATTGAAGAATTGTGCGCGGGTAATTCGAAGTCTTTTGCCCATGGCACGGCTTATCCCAAATATGAGGAGGCCCGCTGTGGCAAACCTGATGGAAGCCAGCATGAATGGCGGCAACTCGGTCACCGCGATCTTGTTGAGCAGGTAAGTAGAGCCCCAGATCACGTAGATGGAGAAAAAGGCCAGAACTATAAAAAGCGGATTTTTGGTGGTACCCATGCTAAAAATTTGCTGTGCAAACTTAGCAATAAAACGGCTGCCTCAGCCATGGGAGATTTCGGCTTAAAAAATTGGGAAAATTCTTCAGCAGGAATGGTAATTTCCTCTTTAGTCTTCAGAATTTTTATTGGAAAAGGTTTATGGAAAAATGATGCTCAAAAATGCCATTTTTGGAAGGAAACTTCCGCAGAAAGAAAGCAAAAAAAAGAGGCTGTCTTTTTAAGAACAGCCTCCCAATGCTTATAACTTTCCGTTGGGGCTTACCCATGCAAATTGATGCGGGTCTTGCGGAACTTTGATCCTCTCAGCAATTCTCGTCATCCTGTCTGGAAGTTTCATGAGGTAATCACGGGCTTTTTCGGCTTTATCTGTAAGGGAAGTCATTTTGTCAATTTCCCAGTAGTCATTCAGTTTTTGAAGGATCTCGATGTAATCTTGTGTAGTGTAGACGCCAAGCCTTTGAGCAGCATTAGAGAAATTCTCAAAAGCCTCGCCAATGCCCTGGCCACTCTCTCTAATGAACTGAGCCGGCATAACGATCTTTTTCTTCATCATATCTTCAAAAGCAAGCATCATCTCACTTGGGTCGTATTCAAAAATGGTCTTTACAAATTCCCTGTAGGCAAGGTGGTGACGCATTTCGTCTCCTGCGATGATGTTACACATCTTGGCCAGCATTTTATTGCCTTTCTTTCTCGCCAGTTGCCCTACTCGTTTGTGAGAAATATTGGTTGCCAGTTCCTGGAAGCTGGTATATACAAAATTGCGGTAAGGATCACGCCCGGTACCAATGTCAAAACCATCATTAATGAGGTGTTGCGTGGTTTTTTCCACTTCCCTCATGTTTACTCTTCCCGATAAATAAAGGTATTTATTGAGGGTGTCTCCATGACGGTTCTCTTCGCCGGTCCAGTGGCGAATCCATTTAGCCCATCCGTTTTGATTCCCTTTTGAGGCCCCGTGCTGTTCAACACCTTCCATGTCCATAAGCCAGGATTCGTAAGTAGGCAGGGCTTCTTCGGTCACCATATCGGCTACGAGCACCACCCAGAAATCGTATCCGAGTTCCTGAGCTTCTTCGCGGATCTGGGTCACTTCTTCAAAGAAATTCTCTTTCTGCGAATTTGGCAAAAGATCTGTAGGCTGCCAGATATCTTCCACCGGAATGAGATACTTTTCTACAAATTCATCGATAGACTTTTCAACAGTCTTCATTACTTCTAATCTAATATTCTCTAGCGCCATATAGGTAGGGTGTTTTTCATGGTTATATTCTCAAGAACCGAACCATTATAATTTTGGTAATCTACAAAGATAGAAAGTTAATAGAGGAGAGCGTTAAAAAAATTCTTAATTTCTACCCGATTCGTCAGGATAAAGGCTATGTACCGGGTCACTTTGAACCACCTTTTTTGAATTTACATCGAGTAAAGATAGCTTTCCCATAAAGGCTGCACCGGTATCTATGTTAAAAACATTTGCAAAATTGGCAGGTTTGTCTTCACCAATCCTGGTAACCGGCGTATGGCCAATATAGATCTCCCTGAATAGCTCCAGGCGTTTTGGATAATGCGTTTCTCCCGGATTCAAAGAAGGATCTAAAGCCATGGCCATTTCCCAGAGGGTGCGGTCCCAGTAGAACGGCGTGGGGGTATATTCCTCTTCGGGGCCTTTTTGATTGGTGAACCCGGCGTGTACAAAAAGCCGGTTTTCGGCATCAATATAATAATTGACCATTTCTTCAAAGAACCTGATGTGCTCCTGTTTTTCTTTATTGGTAAATCTACGGTAGGCATCAATGCTCGACTGCCCCCCGTGTTGCAGCCATTTATCATTCAGCTCGCCGGTTTTTAACCAACGGTGGGTGAGGTCGTCATGGTTTCCGCGTAAAAAAATGCAGGTGTTTTGTTTTGAAAATTCTATTAGATAGGAAACCACATTGGCCGAATCGCTCCAGCCATCTACATAATCTCCCAGGAATATGATCTTATCATCTGGCGTTATTTTGGCCCTTTCCAGTAATTGAACAAGCGCTTTTAAACCTCCATGAATATCTCCTATTACAAGAGTCCTTTTCATTTAATTGTATTTTACTTTCCTCAATATCCGCAGGCTTTCTTTGTACTGCTGGTATATTCTTTCATCAAAATTCTTCAATTCTTCTTTAGCATCTTCCAGCCTGTCAAGGGCTTCGCTAAAGCCGTTGAAATGACATAATAAATAAGTGGCAGGCACATTATAAAGGTCTTTTTCTTCGGAAGGGGTCAGCTGCAAGTTTTGCTTTAGCTTTTGTATCAGCGCAATATTGGAATTGTAGATGTGGTAAAGCGTTCTTTTCTCGAATTGCGGAGGTTCAAAAAGCATGTTGGTTTTAATCTCGTAAGTGGCATTATCCTTAAAGAGGATCTTTACTTCTTCAAGCGGGTAGTATTTAAACCTGTCATTAAGCCCCAGTTTTACATACTCCAAAATGGTAAAAAGGTCTTCAGAAATATTAATGCTCACCTCATCAAGTTCAGAATAAAAAAGTTTTACCTGCTCATTAATAAGTTCAATATCTACTCTCGAGTAGTAAACTTCCTGGTTAATTTCTTTCTTCTTGCCGCTCCAGCACACTACAAAGTACTCTTTAAAAACCTTATACTCGGGGCTCAGGTTCTCATGTTTTCCCATGAAGTCAAATACCCCGTCAAGGGTAAGTTGTATGTTATTCTGAGAATGCGCCTCAATGGCGCCCACTACTTCTAAATTATCGCTTTGAATGCCACGGGAAAATTCTGAAGCTATGCTTATGCTGCCTTCCCTGAAGAATATACTGCCCGCAGGATACTTCCAGATGCCTTTTCGCAACGAACAGGTTGTTCCTTTGTTGGGTTTAATGGTCACCAATCCCACCACCATGTCGTGGGGCAAATGTGGAAACGGAATATTCTCATAAGCCACCAGCGGAGGGTTCTTGAGATAGGCATTCACGAGGTTCTGGATCTTGCTGTCATCAAAAAAATCTACTCCCTGTATTTCGTTATCGGAGTCTTCTACGCCAATCACCATATAAGAATTATTGTTAGGGTTGGAATTGGCAAGGGCGCATATATGTTTTAGGAATTTGGCCTTCCCTTCTTTTTCCCCCAGGTTGATCTGGCGCTTTTTATCGTAAAAACTATTTTCGCTGTTATGCGCAAGCAGGTTTTTGATAAGAAGGCGCTTATTAATCATTTCTTCCTATTCCTTGTGCACAATGGTAGAAGTTGCCTGTGCGGTAGGCAGCACGAGCAGGTCGGCAATGTTCACATGTGGCGGGCGGGTCACCACAAAAGCTACGATCTCGGCAATGTCTTCAGGTTTAAGGGCATTAAAGCCAGTATATACAGATTTTGCCCTTTCGGAATCTCCTTTAAACCTCACTTCACTAAAGTTGGTCTCTACCAGCCCCGGGTTAATGGCGCCCACTCTTATTCCCTTCCCGTTTAGGTCTATACGCATTCCCTGGTTTATAGCATCAACCGCGTGTTTGCTTGCGCTGTACACGTTCCCGTTGGGGTAAACTTCTTTTCCCGCCAGTGATCCAATATTGATGATGTCTCCGGCGCCCCTTTCCACCATCTGCGGAATGATCTCCCGGCTTACATACAACAGGCCTTTTACATTAATATCTATCATTGCGTCCCAGTCTTCAATGTTCCCGGTTTGAATTGGGTCAAGACCGTGGGCATTTCCTGCATTATTAATCAGTACATCAATGGTCTCAAAGTCCTGCGGAAGGCTTTGAATGGCCTCTTTCACCTTTTCTTTATCTCTCACGTCAAACTGAAGGATGTGAACTTCAGTTTTACCGCTTAGTTCATTTTTTAAGGTCTCCAGGGCTTCTTTTCTTCTGCCGCAAATAACGAGACGATAACCTGCACCGGCCAGTGCTTTCGCGGTTGCTTTGCCAATTCCACTACTGGCGCCGGTGACTAAAGCTGTTTTGTTCATAGGTGTCAAAAATGTGTTTTTTTCAAAGTCTTTCCGGCAGCTTTTTAAAATCCTCTTCAATTATAGAGGTATGGAAAGCTTTGTATGCCGAATCTATTATCGCTTCAGAATTTCCTTTAATCACAGCATGAAACTGGGCTTTGTGGTGCAGTAACCATGCAAAAAGCAGCTCTTTTGGGCGCAGGTTGTACTTTCCGGCGGCTTTTTGGAGCTTTTCATGCTCATTTTCCCAGTCCCCGCTTTCAGGAATGATCATTTGAGTGATCCCTTCGGAAGCAGCTTCAACTAAGGTAAGGCTTTTCACGGCTGCGGGTGTAAAACTGAAGGCAGAAAGTGTGGCACTGGAAGGAAAATCTTCCAAAAATGCCTTTTTCTCTCCCAGGCGTTTTTCCACTATTCCTACTTCGACAATCTTACCCACTGCCCTTAGCTTTTTTATAGCCGAAAGCAGGACTTCTGAGGGTACGTCAAAATCGAGGATCAATAGATCTAGGTAATCTGTATCCAGAAGTTCGAGAATTTCATCTACCCGGTCAAAAATAGCTTGTTCTTCTATAAGATTTGTACCGGGACAGGCTGCTATTTGTACCTGGTCACGGCTTAATCCGCTCTCGCTAAATGCAGCTCCCAGGTCATGAGTGTAGCTTTGGGTCCCGGAAAGGTCAATTAAAAAACTGGTGATTCCTTTTTCCACGCAATGTTGAAAAAGCTGAATTTTCTTTCCTTTTGAAAGTTGTTGCCAGGCTTCAGGATCCTGAATAATACGGGAATAAGAATTTCTTTGCCTCATGTTTTAAAAGTAATGAACTCTATTCTTCTACGAAGGAGGCGGATTGTTAAAGAATTCGAAGGAGAGTTAAAAAGAGTTAAACTTCGTTTATCGATAGATTAAACCCTTTCATCGAGCGTTATCATGCCTAAACCAAAACAAATCATTTATGAAAAAGTATCATTTATTTTTATTCTTTTCTGCCCTGCTTAGCGGGCTTGTTAGTTGTAGTTCAGATGACGATGCCAGTGGTTCCGACAGGGGTACTGCAAGAGTGGCAGTAGAACTAACCGATGCTCCCGGTGATTACAAGCACGTATACGTGGAAGTTGAAGATGTAATGATAAAAACAACCACCGAAGGTAATGACGAAGAAGGCTGGACGAGCCTTGAAGGAGTGAACACAGGAGTAATTGATCTTTTAAGCCTTACAGGTGGTGTGACCGAATTATTGGTAGACACCGAAATTGAAGCCGGTTACCTTCACCAGATAAGACTTATATTAGGTGGTGACAACAGTGTTGTTGTTATGAATGGAGATGTAGAGCAGGAATTTGCTTTGAAAACCCCGAGCGGTCAACAATCTGGCTTGAAAGTAATGGTGGGGCAGGAACTGGAAGCAAATGCCGAGTACACTTTTATTCTTGATTTTGATGTAGACCAATCTGTGAAAAATACTTCAGCCGATGGTTACAACCTTCACCCTGTAATAAGAATGGCAGTTGAAGAGAAATCAGGTTCTATTATGGGGAGCGTACATCCAACTACAGAGCAGGCTTTGATCAAAGTTCAAAACGCTACTGTGAATGCTTCTGCTTATACCGATGCCAATGGAAAGTTTGAAGTACACGGGCTGCCTGCAGGTACTTATAAAGTTACCGCTGTCCCTGCCGAAGGTTCCGGGCTTAATTCTGCAGTAGTGAATAACGTTGAGGTTGAACAGGGGGAAACAGTGCCTCTTGATCCTATGTTCCTTGACGGAGAGTAAATAAGTCTTTAAAAAAGCATTTTTAAAGCAGCGGTAACCCCGCTGCTTTTTTTGTTTTAACAAAAATTTAAGATACTTTGGTTGAATATTTGCTGAGGTTGCGCCGTTGACAATAGATAAGTATCTTCACCTAAATAAAATTTTTTATCCATGCAGGAAAATAACAGCTCGGTAGACATAGCCAGTATCAATGAAAAAATTGAGCGCGAAAGTGCCTTTGTTGATATTTTAAGTTCAGAAATGAAGAAGGTCATTGTGGGCCAGAAGCATATGGTTGAACGTCTGTTAATTGGTTTGCTGGGCCAGGGGCATATTCTTCTTGAAGGTGTGCCGGGACTGGCAAAAACCCTTGCTATTAATACGCTGTCGCAAGCCGTACATGGTTCCTTCAGTCGTATACAATTTACACCCGATCTTCTTCCGGCAGATGTTGTAGGTACCCTTATATACAATATGAAGCTGAATGATTTCAGCATAAAGAAAGGGCCCATCTTTGCAAATTTCGTGCTTGCCGATGAGATTAACCGGGCGCCGGCCAAAGTGCAGTCGGCTTTGCTGGAAGCCATGCAGGAAAAGCAGGTGACCATTGGGGAAGAGACCTTTGTGCTGGACAGGCCGTTTTTAGTAATGGCAACCCAGAACCCGGTAGAGCAGGAAGGAACTTATCCGCTGCCCGAGGCGCAGGTTGACCGTTTTATGCTGAAAACCGTCATTAAATATCCTGAAATGGCCGATGAGCAAATGATCATTCGTGCCAATTTAAAAGGTAGTTTTGAGAAGGTGAATCCGGTGGTGAGCCTGGATCAAATTGCCAGAGCCCAGCAAGCGGTGCGCGAGGTTTATATGGATGAAAAGATCGAAAAATATATCCTGGATATCGTTTTTGCAACTCGTTTCCCTGAAAAGTACGGACTTGAAAGTCTTAAGCCTTTAATCAACTTTGGTGCTTCGCCAAGGGGAAGTATCAACCTGGCAACGGCGGCAAAATGCTACGCCTTTATTAAGCGCAGGGGTTATGTGGTGCCCGAAGATGTTCGCGCCATAGTACACGATGTGCTGCGCCACAGGATTGGAATTACCTATGAAGCCGAAGCCGAAAATGTAACTTCTGAAGATATCATCAACAAGATCGTCAACGAGATCGAAGTACCTTAAACAATGAACAATTAGCAATTAACAATGAACAGAATTTGAAGGTCTGTCAGCTGTTAATTAGTCACTGATAATTGTTTATTGATCATTGTCAATTGAAGAAATGGATACTAAGGAGTTACTCAAGAAAGTACGAAAAATAGAGATTAAGACCCGCCGGTTAAGTGACCACATTTTTGGCGGGGAATATCACTCTACCTTCAAAGGGCGGGGAATGACCTTTAGCGAGGTACGCCAGTATCAGTTTGGGGATGATGTAAGGAATATTGACTGGAATGTTACTGCCCGCTATTCTGAACCTTTTGTGAAGGTGTTCGAAGAGGAGCGCGAGCTTACCATGATGTTGGTGGTTGACGTTTCCGGCTCCGGATTGTTTGGTACCCGCAATGGGTTCAAGCAGGACATTATTACTGAAATTGCCGCTACTTTGGCATTTTCGGCTACCCAAAACAATGATAAGATAGGGCTTATCCTGTTTTCAGATATTATTGAACTTTATATTCCGCCTAAAAAAGGACGTTCTCATGTACTTCGTATTATCCGCGAACTGCTGGAATTTGAGCCTAAAAGTCAAAAGACCAATCTGGAAAATGCACTCAGTTATCTTTCGCGCGTCATGAAGAAGAAGGCCATTGTATTTGTGCTTTCCGATTTTATTGCTGAAGATTATCAGCGTACCCTAAAGATCACCAGCGGTAGGCATGATGTGACCGGGATTAGGGTTTATGACGAGCGAGAGGAAGAGATTCCTAACCTGGGAATGGTCGCCATGCAGGATGAAGAAACCGGAAAAAGGATACTTGTTGATACCTCTTCAAGGTCGGTGCGCCGCAATTATTCCAAATATTACCACGAAAGGGTGGAATATTTTACTGAAAGCTTCCGAAGAAGTGGAGCGGGAAGCCTTAGCACCCGTGTAGATGAAAGTTATGTGAAAAAATTACTGGGCTATTTCAAGGCCAGATAAAAGAATACAAATGCAAAAAATAGTAAGGCAGAATGGCATTTTTGACACCCCCGCGAAGAGCGTTCTCTTTTTCTGCCTGTGTACATTTTTTCTGCTGCTCAACAATTTTAGGGGGCAGGCACAGGAAGTTTCTGCTTCCGTAGACACCACTACGATAAAGATAGGGGAGCAGATCACCTATAAACTGGCTGTGGAAACCAGTCGTGAAGACCTGGTTGTTTTCCCCGAAGGGCAGAGCTTCTCTCCGCTCGAAATGATCGAGGCTTTTGCAATAGACACCAGCGAGATAAGCGACCGTTACCGCCTTACCCGCGAATATGTGCTTACTCAATTTGATTCTGGCAGCTATACAATTCCGCGGCAGCGTGTTTTAATAAACGACAGGGAATTTCGCACCGATTCTTTTTCGGTTGAGGTGAATGATGTGGTAGTTGATACTACCAAACAAAAAATGTTTCCCATAAAACCTGCTGTTGAAGTACCGCCGGCATTTGGTGTTCCCACCTGGCTCTGGTGGCTGCTGGGACTTATTCTTTTTGGAGTAGTAGCATATCTGCTTTACAGGAGCAGGAAAAAGAGAAAAGAGGCTGCAAAACAGCTTCCGCCTTATGAGCGTGCACTTTTTGAGCTAAAGCAGCTGGATGATTCTCATCTTTTGGAGCAACGGGAAATAAAAGAATATTACTCCCAGCTCTCTGCCGCAGTAAGGCGATACCTCGATGGGGAGATCTATGACCATGCGCTGGAAAGTACCACCAATGAGCTTATCACCTACCTTGAAGCTGAAAGAGACAAGGGTAAACTGAAACTGGAAAATACGACCATTAGCCGCTTAAAAGAAATACTGGAAAGAGCCGATCTTGCAAAATTCGCAAACTCCAAACCCGATGTGCTTACGGCAAAAGAAGACCGCAGCAGTGTTGAAAATGTTATAAAAGACACTAAAGCTTCTATCCCGCAGCCAACAGAAGAAGAACTGTTGAGAGATCGGGAATACAGGGAGAGAATGGAGAGAAAAAAGAAGGTCAAAAAGATCATTTTTGGCATAGTTGCAGTTGTACTTCTTATAAGTGCGGGTGCTGCATATCTTATCTCTACCCGCGGAATAGAATATTTTACAGATACGTACATTGGGAACAGCAGTAAAGAGATGCTTGAGAGCGATTGGATCTCCAGTGAATATGGTACGCCGTCGGTCACTATTGCCACGCCCGATGTGTTGGTGAGAAATATTAGCGATAGCGTAGGAATGTCGCAGGGCAAAGAGACTTTTAACTATGGCAGCCTTGATACCAACCTCTTTGTTAGTGTAAGTACGCGCCCCGCCAGTGAAGATTTTGATGTGGAGATGGCTGTAGAAGATGTTTATGCCTTCCTTGAGGCTAACGGTGCAAAGAACATCATCACCAAACAGGAAGATTATGAAACTTTGAACGGAGCTCCCGGTTTCAAAATATTTGGAACCATGAGCCTTCAAAAAGATGAAAAATCACAACCTGTTTCTAAAGAGTACACTATCCTAAACTTCGGAATGGGAGAAGGATTCCAGCAGGTGGTAGTGATCTATAATGAAAATGACAAATATGCCGATGAGATCGCCCAGCGCATCACCACATCGGTTGAACTTATAAACAACAGCAATTAATGTTCGAAAGATTAGTTTTTGAAGATCCGCAGTTCTTTTGGTTATTGTTGCTTTTGCCACTGGCCCTGGGCTGGTACATTTGGAAACGACACCGGCAAACCGCCGAACTCAGGATCTCGAGCATCAAAGGTTTTGAGGCTAAACCCGGTATGTTAGGGAAGTTGCGGCCCATTCTCATGGTGCTCAGGTTGTTGGTTCTTGCGCTGGTGATCACTGCCCTGGCCAGGCCCCGCAGCGTTGATGTCTCTTCTCGTACCAGCAGCAACTTTGGTATCGACATTGTCATGGCTATAGATGTTTCGGCCAGTATGCTCGCACGCGATTTAGATCCCAACCGGCTGGAAGCTACAAAAGAAGTGGCAGCCGATTTTGTGAAAAACCGTCCTGCAGATAGAATTGGGCTTGTAGTTTATGCCGGGGAAAGCTTTACCCAAACCCCAATTACAAGTGATAAAAGCATAGTGCTAAGTGCGCTTGAAGATATTGAATACAACAATGTGCTCGAAAATGGTACCGCAATTGGAATGGGTCTCGCTACAGCAGTAAATAGATTAAAAGACAGCAAAGCCGAAAGTAAAGTAGTGATCCTGCTTACCGACGGGATGAACAATGCCGGTTTTATAGATCCAAAGATTGCCAGCGAACTGGCAGTAGAATTTGGAATTAAGGTTTACACCATTGGGGTGGGGAGTAATGGAACTGCGCTTTCTCCCATAGCAATTTTGCCTAACGGAAGTTTCCAGTACGGCAGGGTACCGGTAGAGATCGATGAAGCTCTTTTAAAAGATATTTCTGAAACCACTGGTGGAAAATACTTCCGGGCGACCGATAATAAGTCCCTCGAGGCGATCTATGATGAGATAGATGAATTGGAAAAAACTGAAATAGAAGAATTCAGGTTCTATAATTATGAAGAGAAATTCCGGCCTTTGATTTTACTGGCAGGATTCCTGTTATTGGTGGAAGTGTTGTTGAGATTTACTATTTTCAGAAGCTTTGTATAAAAAGAGGATAAGATGTTTTTGTTAGAAGATAAGACTTACTTGTGGTTATTGATAGGTATCCCGGTCATTGTACTGCTGTATGCCATGGTCATCTTTTGGCAAAAAAGAACGCAGCGGAAGTTTGCCGATAAGGAGTTGCTGGACAGGTTGAGCCCTAATCGCTCTACCGGAAAGCAGGTGCTTAAAATTGTGCTGCTTTGCCTGGCTATTGCAAGTTTTGTTATTGCCCTGGTGAATCCGCAGTTTGGCACAAAATTGGAAACTGTAAAACGGGAAGGGGTTGATGTTGTTTTTGCAATAGATGTCTCGAAAAGTATGCTGGCCGAAGATATTGCCCCAAACCGGCTTGAGAAATCAAAACAACTGGTTACCCAAATCATCAATAACCTGGCGAGTGACCGCGTGGGGATCATAGCTTATGCCGGAAGTGCTTTTCCGCAGTTGCCAATCACGACAGATTATGCTGCGGCAAAAATGTTCCTGCAGGGCATGAATACCGATATGCTTTCATCGCAGGGAACAGCTATAAGGGAAGCCATTGAGCTGTCTAAGACCTACTTTAATGATGACGAGCAAACCAATAGAGTTTTGTTTCTCATTAGCGACGGGGAAGATCATGAGGGTAATATTGAAGATATAGCTGCTGAAGCTGCCCGCGAAGGCATCAGGATAGTAACTATTGGAGTGGGAACTGCCAAAGGTGGGCCAATTCCCATCAAAAGGAACGGAGTAGTTCAGAATTATAAGAAAAATAATCAGGGGGAAACGGTGATCACCCGGCTTGACCAGGAAACCCTGAAGGAGATAGCTTCCGAAGCAAACGGGAGGTACATTGATGGCAGTAATACAGCGCAGGTAGTGGAAGAAGTGACCGACATTCTTCAGAATATGGATAAGAAGGAATTTGAATCCCAGCAGGTGGCCGATTACAAAAGCCAGTTTCAGTGGTTTTTAGCGCTAGGTCTGCTCTTCCTGTTGCTTGATATACTTTTACTTGAGCGACAAACTTCCTGGTTAAAAAGGTTAAATTTGTTTAACGAAAAAAGAAGCTGATGATGAATAGGATGATGATACCATACCTGCCAAAAATGCTGTTTTTTGGTTTGCTTTTTTCTTTTCCGTTGGTTGCAGCTGCACAGGAAAATCCTGAAGCAGCAATTAAAGCTGCAAGAAAATATATGCAGGAAGCCGAAGCTGCTTTGGCAGATAACAATCCTGCTACGGCCGAGGCATATTACCGTAAGGCAATTGCAAAAGACCCGGCAAATGCCGAAGCAAAATACAACCTCGGAAATCTTTACTATAACAAAGATATAACCTATCAGGCGCTGGAGCGACATCGCGGTGCTGCAGCAACAGCCCAAGAAAAGCCCTTAAAACACGATGCTTTTCACAACCAGGGGAATGCCTATATGAAGCAAAAGAAATATAGTGAAGCTGTTGAGGCTTATAAGCAGTCCCTGCGCAACAATCCTAAAGACGACGAGACCCGCTACAATTTGGCTTTGGCTAAAAAGATGCTGGAAGAAGAGCAAAAACAAGGTGGCGGCGGCGATAACAAAGAGAAAGATCAACAGGATCAACAAAAGCAAGAGGATCAAAAAGAGCAGCAGGACGGCGAAGGCGAGAAGGAGCAGAACGAAGATGGCAAGCCTGATGAAAAGGAAGGTGGCGATAAAAAAGAAGATGAGAATAAGGAAGGCGAGCAGAAGAAAGACAAAGCCGGCCAACCCGATGATAAAGAACAGAAAAAACAGGAGCAGCCAAAAGAAGGAGAGCAGCCTAAACAGCCACAGCAGCGACCGGGCCAGCTTTCACCACAACAGGTGAAGAATTTACTGGAAGCTATGGGAAATGAAGAAAAGAAAGTTCAGGAAAGGATAAATGCCAAAAAGGCTAAAGGAGTTCCTGTGCAAACAGAAAAAGACTGGTAGTTAATGATGAAGCATAAACTGGTACTTTTAGTAATGTTACTACTCTCTGGTCTTGCCATTGGGCAGGTGCAGTTTGAAGCTAAGGTAAGTAAGGACAGGCTGGGGGTGAATGAGCGCCTTAGGGTAGATTTTGAGATGAACCAGGATGGAGATAATTTTAATCCGCCAGAGTTCACCAATTTTACCGTAGTGGGAGGTCCCAACCAGGCGGTGAGCAACAGCTGGATCAACGGCAAACGGACTTATTCTAAAACTTACAGCTATTTTCTTGCACCAAAAGGGCGTGGTAAATTTACCATTGGGCAGGCCGAGATCACAATTGACGGTAAGCTTTATAAAACAACACCAGTACAGGTGGAGGTAACGGCTGCCGTAGATGAGCCTACCGATGGGGAGAATTCAGAGTATGTGGCTTCAGAAAATCTTCATTTGGTGGCAGAGATCTCTAACACCAATCCTTATCTCAATGAAGCCATTACGGTAGTTTACAAGCTGTATGTGAGTCCGCGGATAAACGTGAGCGACTGGCGACAGCTTGATAGCCCCAAGTTTAGTGATTTCTGGAGCCAGAATATTGACATTAGAAGGCTTGAGGTAGAAAACGGCACTTATGAAGGGGAGCCTTATCGCTTTGTAGTACTTCGGAAAACCGTCCTGTATCCGCAGAAGACCGGAAAGCTGAATATTGAACCTCTTACACTAAATATTTCAGTAG
This sequence comes from Salinimicrobium sp. TIG7-5_MAKvit, assembly GCF_049569215.1. Taxonomy (GTDB): domain Bacteria; phylum Bacteroidota; class Bacteroidia; order Flavobacteriales; family Flavobacteriaceae; genus Salinimicrobium; species Salinimicrobium profundisediminis. The sequence goes on from NZ_CP145903.1 coordinate 1,959,900, forward strand.
AAGTTCCGGGCAACCGAAGGGATATCTTTGGAAACAGATTCTACGAAACAGTCGATAAAGTAGTCGCTGCGGGTAACCGGGTGATTGAAGTAAAACCGCTGCCACAGGAAGGCCGCCCTGCCGATTTTACCGGGGCTGTGGGTAAAAATCTTAATCTTAAAGTTACCACAGACAAAACTGAACTTAGAGCAACAGAATCTTTACAGGCTACAGTTGAGGTGCGGGGCCAGGGGAACCTTAAATTATTTGATCTTCCGCAGTTAACAGTGCCGGCCTCTATGGAAAAATACGAGCCGGAGTATACTGAAAATGTAAACACCACGATAAACGGGATGCAGGGAAGCATTGCCAATCAATATACCCTTGTGCCACAGGCCAAAGGCAAGGTTCCTATTCCGCCGGTGAGTTTTAGTTACTTTGATCTTGATTCCCGTTCTTACAAAACCCTTACTTCACAGGAGATCCTGCTCGAAGTTGAGGCCCCGCCGGCAGGAAGCCGTGCAACACCGGGCAATAACCCGTCTGCGGTAGCGCAACAGGTGCCTGCTGCGACAAATCAATTTAGGTATATCAAGCTCAATACTTCTCTAAAAACCATTGGAGAGGCGCCATTTATGGGATCGGCTTTATTCTGGACCTTGTTTTTGAGTCCGTTGCTTTTCATTCCGCTGGTAATTCTCTTCGGAAAAAGAAGACAGGCAAAAGCAGGTGATGTGCGGGGTAACCGAATAAGAAAAGCTGACCGACTGGCACGCAAATATTTGTCTGAAGCTAAAAAGAACCTGGGAGACCAAACCAAGTTCTACGAATCTTTGGAAAGGGCACTGCACAATTATTTAAAGGCAAAACTGCACATACAAACCAGCGAGATGAGCAAGGAGCGCATAAAGGAACTGCTGGAAAGTAGAGGTGCCAATACAGGCACAGTAGCAGAATTTAATGAACTGCTTAAGAGCTGTGAATTTGCCCGCTACACCCCGGCTTCAAATGTTGCTATGCAGCAGGATTATGATAAGGCAGTACGTGTAATTTCAGAATTGGATAAACAAGTATGAAAAAGCTGATCTTTTTACTGGCACTGTGTTTCAGCTTAAGTGCAACAGCACAGAATTCTCAGGTTTTTGAGGCTGCAAATAAAGCTTACGCCGCAGGAAATTACGAGGAAGCCATAACACAATACGAACAGATCCTGGAAAACGGACAAACTTCGGCAGCACTGCATTACAACCTCGCAAATAGCTATTATAAGCTTAACCGGGTCGCGCCAAGTATTTTCCACTACGAAAAAGCACTGCAACTCGCACCCGGTGATGAAGACGTGCGCAATAATATTGGCTTTGCCAGGAACATGGCGATTGACGCCATAGGAGAGGAAGAACAGGCAGGCTTTAGAGGCATTTTTGACACCTCTACTGCAGCGTTCTCTGCTTCAGGATGGGGTTGGGTAGCTATTTTTTGTATGTTCGTGTTTGTGGTCTTTTTCCTTGTTTACTACTTCAGTAACAAAACCCTGGTGAAAAGACTGCTGTTTATAGGTGCGATGTTCTTTTTGGTGATGGCTATATCTTCAGCAGTAGTGGCTGCGACAAAACAGAGCTTTGATGAGGAGAGTAATTATGCTATTGTTTTTTCAGAAGAAGTACAGATAAAGAACGAACCCTCTCCAAGGGCCGAAGACGCCTTTTTACTTCATGAAGGGGCGAAGGTGAAGATCACTGAAAATTTCCAGGACTGGGTAGAAATAGCGCTGCCCAACGGAAGCCGGGGATGGTTAGAAGAAGACAATCTCAAAAGATTGTAAATCAGCTTTTCTGCAAACAAGTATAAATTTTACTTATTTCCCATAGCTATAAAGAATTGAAAATTCCCCCATTTACTGTGTTTTAGGAGACTTGGGAAGGTTATAAGATTTGTGACACTCGTCAAAAATGTTATTTTTGTAACCTTTGAAAAAGATCGCTTACATATTGTTCTTTGTTTTCTTCACATTTATTGTGGGGCCTACAATTATTGCTTTAATAGACGACTCTGTAGATATATCTTTTGCCTTTACGGCAAACGAGGAGGAAAACTCTTCAAAGAACCTGGCTTCTTTTGAAACTGTAATAGAAGATAATTATTCAAACCACGTTAGTATTGAATATCTAAAAGCGCATCAAAAAGAAAATTTTTCCTACACCAAAAATTATTATCCGGTTTACCTGGAGGTAATTTCTCCCCCGCCCAAGAGCATATAATTATATCCGTTTTTTAGGTCTGCTTTTATGTGGCTGCACTTTTGCGGCCCAGATATTCCATGTGCTGTATTTGCACTTTTGGCAAGGCCTTTCATTTTTCATCAAGTTTTAATAACCAATTGCAGGAGCAAAAGAAGTTCCTGTGAGTAAACGTATATATTTTATGTTCAAGCAACTCAAAAGTGATTTGCCGGCCAGTGTTGTAGTATTTTTTGTCGCCTTACCACTTTGTTTAGGAATCGCCTTAGCCAGTGGCGCACCTTTGTTTTCAGGATTAATTGCCGGAATTGTTGGAGGTATTGTGGTTGGAGCCATAAGTGGTTCTAACGTAGGGGTAAGTGGCCCCGCTGCCGGATTGGCGGCAATAGTTCTTGCCGCAATTGCCAGTTTGGGAAGTTACGAAGACTTTCTTTTAGCCGTGGTTTTAGCAGGAGTTATCCAAATCTTATTTGGTGTTCTAAAAGCCGGGATCATCGGGTACTATTTTCCATCGTCTGTAATTAAAGGAATGTTGACGGGAATTGGGATAATTATTATTCTAAAACAGATCCCACACTTCTTTGGATATGATGGAAACATTGGGGATATTTATTCTCTTGAAGGGATAGGTAATGCTTTTAATAGTATAAGTGTGGGGGCTACTGTAATTGCCCTGATAGGAATGGGGATTCTCATTCTATGGGACTCGGTGCTTACTAAGAAAAGCAAGATATTTAGGTTGATACAGGGGCCGCTCGTGGCAGTGGTAGTAGGAATTATTTTCTTTATTGTTACCCGTGATTCCTCTATGTTTGCTATTGATGAGAAGTTCCTGGTAAACGTGCCCGTACCTGATAGTTTTGACTCTTTTATAGGGCAATTCACTTTTCCTTCCTTTAGAATGATTGGAAGTTCAGAGATCTGGATCACGGCTTTTACTATGGCGCTTGTTGCCAGCCTTGAAACTCTTCTTTGTGTAGAAGCTACAGATAAGCTTGATCCTCATAGAAGAACTACGCCTACAAACAGGGAATTATTTGCACAGGGAACCGGAAACCTTGTCTCCGGATTTATTGGAGGTTTACCTATCACGCAGGTAATTGTAAGAAGTTCGGCTAACATCCAGTCTGGGGGGCAAACCAAACTCTCTGCCATCATCCACGGATTTTTGTTGCTTATCTCTGTAATTATTATTCCTACAATCCTTAATTTCATTCCGTTGTCGGTACTCGCAGCAGTGTTGTTTCTTGTGGGTTATAAACTTGCAAAGCCGCAGCTTTTTGTACAGATGTACAACGCCGGATGGAAGCAATTCGTACCATTCATAGTCACGGTAGTAGGTATTATCTTTGGAGATCTTCTGGTAGGAATTACCATGGGATTACTGGTTGGTATTTGTGTGATCCTAATCAAGAGTTACCAAAACTCTTACTTCCTACATAAAGAGGATGTGCAAAACGGGCAAAAGACGGTGAAAATGAGGTTGGCCGAAGAAGTTACCTTTATCAATAAAGGGGCAATTATAAAAGAACTTAATAGGCTTGAAGAAAATTGATGTCTCATCATGGATGTGAGTAAAACTCATTATCTTGATAGTGATATTATAGAGATACTTGATGACTTCAGAATCAAAGCAGAAGAGAAAAATATTAACATTAAATTTATTTCTCAAAGAGGTACGGTAGAAAACCCGGTAAGCTATCATCAGTTCTTTATGAGACCTAAAACAGCTTAAGACAAACTAAATTCAAACAGAATATACCTGCTATAGCAGGTGAATCTAAAAAACTAAATAATACAAAAAATGGCACAATTATTTGATCAATTACTAAAGAATAACAAAGAGTGGGTACAACAGGAGCTGAATAAAGATCCTGAATTTTTTAAAAGACTTGAAAATGGACAACAGCCGCCACTTCTTTGGATAGGTTGTGCAGATAGCCGTGTACCGGCCAACCAGATTATTGGGGCGGCACCCGGGGAAGTCTTTGTTCACAGAAACATAGCCAATATGGTTATACACAGCGATATGAACATGTTAAGTGTGCTCGATTATGCTGTAAATCATTTAAAAGTAAGACACGTGATGGTTGTGGGCCACTACGGCTGCGGGGGTGTGCAGGCTGCAATGAAGAACCAGTCTATCGGGCTTATAGACAACTGGATTCGTCATATAAAAGATGTGTACCGTGTGCATAAGAATACACTGGATAGTATCGCTGATGAAAAAGAGCGATTTGACAGATTTGTTGAGTTGAACGTGGTAGAGCAGGTTTATGACCTGGCTAAGACCACTATTGTTCAAAATGCATGGAACAACAATCAGGATCTATTCCTGCATGGGGCTGTGTATGGAGTGGGATCAGGAATTATCAAAGATCTGGGTGTAAACATCAGCAACAATTCTGAACTAGACGAGGTTTACCAGTTAAACTTCTAATATACCTTCCAAAAAGGGGATTTTTCGGAGATTATTTTGGAGTTGTTTCAGCTTCAGAAGAAGTCTCAAAAAGATCCCCTTCTTTTATTTCCTTAATAATAGTAGGAAGAATTGCCGGTGCAAGTACACTCACCGGGGCGTATAATACAGATTCTTCTTTCGTAGCTTCTTCGGCATCAAAGACTTCAAAGCCATCTACGAACATTATAAAAATACTGACCAAAAATGCCATTTTTAACACCCCTAAAGCTGCACCTGCCAGTCTGTTGATAATACCCAGTGCCACCATATGCACCATTTTGGTGAGAAAGCTCCCCACCAGGGAAATGATGAGCGCCACCACAAAAAAGGTAAGGGCAAAAGAGAGGATACTCAGGTATTTTTCATCCCAGTTGATAAAAGAATCGAGAAAAATATAGGTGCCGCCCGAAAAGTGAATGGCAGCATATATTCCCAAAATGAGAGATAACAGGGCTGCAAGTTCTGCAAAAAAGCCTTTAAATAGCCCTCTTACTAGCCCTAAAAGTAAAAAAATGCTAAGCAGCAGATCCAGGATATTCATATTCCCAAAGATAGCAATTTCCGGTTCTTAGTAATTATCTTTGCGCCATGTCTAGAGATGAACAATTAAAACAACGTTGGGCCGAGGTCGAAACTAAACTTTCAAAGCAGTTTGCCGACGGGGAGAAGCTCGAGCTCGATGCTATCATATATATTATTGGCCTGCAGGAACTGGGGCAAATTCACAGAAAATTCAAGAAAGATCACAAGCTCGATTTGATGCATATCGCCATTTGCCGACTCCTGGAGCCTTATGGTTACTACGAATTTGAATATTTTGATGATGAAGGCTGGCCTCATTATAAGGTGGTTGAAAACCTGCCGACCTTAAAACCCGGAGAACAGGCTGTACTTATGAAAGAAGCTATAGTGCAGTACTTTTTGGAAAAGGAGTATATAAAATGACATTTTTGGCAGGTTAGCTACCCAAATATTGCACCGGCACCCACAGTTGGAGTGCCGTATTATTTTCCTAAATTTGCAGCTTCCTAAAGACAAGGAACCATGACAGAAACTATTAAGGAGCATATTTCTGAAATTGAAGCCTTCACGGCAAATACTAAAGATGAAGTTGAAAATTTCCGTATAAAATACCTTGGCAAAAAGGGCATTTTGAACGGGTATTTTGCTGAATTTAAGGCGGTGCCCAATGAAGAGAAAAAAGCATTTGGGCAGGCGGTGAATGAGCTGAAGGATGCTGCTACCAATAAAGTTCAGAAATTAAAGGAAGAACTGGAGAGCCGCGAGGAGGAGAAAGGAGTCTACGGAGACCTTTCACGCCCCGGGGAGCCGGTTGAGATAGGTGCGCGCCATCCAATTTCTATCGTAAAGAACCAGATCATCGAGATCTTTTCAAATATTGGGTTCAATGTTTCTGAAGGGCCCGAGATGGAAGATGACTGGCATAACTTTACTGCATTAAACCTTCCGGAATACCACCCGGCAAGGGATATGCAGGATACTTTCTTTATTCAAACCAACCCCGATGTGCTGTTGCGCACGCATACTTCTTCGGTACAGGTGCGTTATATGGAGGATAACAAGCCGCCAATTAGAACGATCTCTCCCGGAAGGGTTTTCAGAAATGAGGCAATTTCAGCAAGATCACATTGTATCTTTCACCAGGTAGAAGGCCTGTATGTTGATAAAAATGTGTCGTTTGCAGATTTGAAGCAAACTTTGTTGTATTTTACAAAGCAGTTGTTCGGGAAATCTAAGATCAGGTTACGCCCTTCTTACTTTCCTTTTACAGAGCCAAGTGCAGAGGTTGATATCTACTGGGGCCTTGAAACCGAAACCGATTACCGCATCACAAAAGGTACGGGTTGGCTGGAGATTATGGGCTGCGGTATGGTAGATCCAAATGTACTTCGCAATTGTAACATAGATCCTTCAGAATATTCAGGTTTTGCTTTTGGAATGGGAATAGAAAGAATTGCCATGCTACTTTACCAAATAGGGGATATTAGGATGTTCTATGAGAACGACATGAGATTTCTGGAACAGTTTAAATCGTCTATATGAAAACAGCAGGCCTGGTATTTATTGGAATCATTGCAGTTGCAATCATCATCCTATTAGTAGCTATTGAGATCATTGAATTCACCATAGGAGCAATTTTAGTGGTTGTTGCCGCATTAATTTTATGGGGTGTTTATAAATGGGCTAAAAGCAAATTAGATCGTTAGTGAAAAAGGATATTGATATCCCGCAGGTGAAGAATGTTTTCATTGCAGCCGTACGTGAAAAACACGAGGAATATGGTAGCCTTGACTGGAACATCTACCTTATAAATGATCGTGCCGAAGCCATTGAAGGAGTCCTAATCGTTTCTAAAGGTTACGATGGAAAGAAGGAAACTTCAACCATGAGGCACAGTATAACCAACCTGCCACCGCAATCTTTTGCTAAAGTGGAATTTTTGCAGGACGACGTGTTGCAACTGAACAACGAATTCTCAGTATCTTTTTTTGCTGAAGGAAAGATGTTTCACAAGAAATTTGTCTTCCAGAAGAACAGCATCAATGAAAAAGCCCTGCAAGACCTTCCGGTAATGCCGAAGAAAGGCGTGCTGCTGAAGTAAAACCTTTTCCCCGCCTCTCTAAAGGAGAGGAGTAGATTGCGATAAAAATTTAGAAGACCTGCAAGGTCTTTTTTTTGACCTTGTAGGTCTTATCAGAGTGAAAGATCTGTGAGGTTTTTAAAACCACGCAGGTCTCCGTATTAGTCTAGTTTCTCGGCCAGTTTATTGAATACTTTCTTTGGTTCTTTTCCCTGGTATAAAATACCATAAACGGCGTTTATAATAGGAGTTTTAGCTCCCGTTTCCTGCACTATATTGTAAGCACTGTCTGTAGCGTAATAACCTTCGGCCACCATGCTCATCTCCATTTGTGCACTCTTTACCGTGTAGCCCTTTCCAATCATATTCCCAAACATCCGGTTACGGCTAAAGGTAGAATATCCCGTCACTAAAAGGTCGCCCAGGTAAGCCGAATCGTTGATATTCCGTTTCATCTTATGCACCTTTTTGATGAACTTCTTCATCTCCCTTATGGCGTTGCTCATCAAGACGCTTTGAAAATTATCTCCATACCCAAGGCCGTGAGCAATACCTGCAGCAATAGCGTAAATATTCTTGAGCATTGCAGCATATTCGGTACCCACAATGTCATCACTTGTTTTGCAGGTAATGTAATCGCTGCTAAGGTGTTTGGCTACCAGTTTTGCCTTCTCTTCATCAGAACAGGCAATGGTGAGGTAAGAAAGACGCTCCAGTGCCACTTCTTCTGCGTGGCATGGCCCTGTGATCACCCCAATGTTTTCGTAAGGTATGTTGTAAGTCTTGTGGAAGTGCTCGCCAACAATAAGACTGGTTTCGGGTACAATTCCTTTAATGGCCGAAAAGATGATCTTTTCCTGGAGAGATTCGGTGAGATGGTCAAGTTCCCGCTTTAGAAAAGCTGAAGGAATTGCAAAGATCAATACATCTGCCCGTCTAACGGCTTCGTTTATGTCGCTGGTGAGATAGAGTTGAGAATTGTCAAATTCTACCGAGCTTAAGTAATTGGGGTTGTGGTCCTGTTTTTTAATGTGTTCAATAGCATAAACGCTGCGCATGTACCAGGTAACCTCGTCTAGGTTCTCACAAAGCATTTTTACATTAGCTGTAGCCCAGCTCCCTCCGCCTATAACGGCAAATTTCGGCGATTTCTCCATAGAATGGTAATTGTGTCACCAAAAATAAGCAAAATAAAGGGGTTGATAAGAATAGCCGTAGCAAAGAATAGTTTAAAAAGCTATTTATAAACTTTAAAACTTTAACATTTTGCAGGTGTTAATGATGTACGAATAGCACTTCAATTGCGTTATGATATAAGAAAGATTATAATTAAAAGAAGAGTTTTCTTTTTTGGTTGGTTAGTTAGTGAGGATTGCCTCCGGAAGCTTAAGCTTCGGAGGCAATTTTTTTTAGCGGTAGAAGTTCATTTGATCAATATACTTCCAAACTGTGGGAGGTAATAAAGGCCGCACATCTTTTCCCTCTTTAATTGCATTTCTTATAAAAGTGGATGAAATTTCTACTCTTGGGGCATCGGTAAGGGTAATTCTGGTATGCTCCAGCAATTCGGGATGATTTTCTCCTTCAGAATATCTGGGGTACACCAGGATATCATGCCTTTCGAGAATAACCTCATAGTTTTTCCACTTCGGGAAGCTCTTCAGGTTATCTTCTCCCATGATCAATACAAAATCGTAACCCGGATATTTTTCTTCCAGGTGTGCCAGGGTGTACACCGTGTAATTGGGCTGTGGCAGATTGAATTCAATATCACTCGGTTTTATTCCGGGATATTCTTCGCACAGCTGCCAAACCATTTCAAATCGGTGATGGTTATTTAAGAGGCTGCTTTTCTTCTTGAAGGGGTTGTGTGGTGTTACCACCATCCATACTTCATCGAGATTTGAATACTGTAGCAGGTGATTGGCCAAAATAAGATGCCCAACGTGTACCGGGTTAAAAGTGCCAAAAAAAAGCCCGACTCTTTTTTTCACCTTTTTGAGACTTTAGTAGCTCCCACAAAATTTGAAACCAGGGTGTATGCTTCTTCTAAAGCCGTGTTGAGGTCGTTGTTCACAATAATATGATCAAACTGCGGGGCAGTGGCCAGCTCGATAGAAGCTTTTGCTACCCGCATATTGATCTTGTCCATGGATTCAGTTTCCCGTTTTTTAAGCCGAATCTTTAACTCCTCAATACTTGGTGGTTTTACGAATACGGCCAGGGTTTTTTCAGGATAGATGTTCTTAATGTCGAGCCCGCCCACCACATCGATGTCAAAAATGACATTTTTGCCATGCGACCAAATGCGTTCAACTTCACTCTTAAGCGTTCCGTAGAAATTATCGCGGTAAACTTCTTCCCATTCCAAAAATTCGTTGTTCTTGATCTTATTTTTGAACTCTTTAAGGTCCAAAAAGTAGTAATCTTTACCGTGCACTTCTGTACCTCTTGGTTCACGCGAGGTTGCAGAGATGGAGAATTCAAGATTTAGTTCTTCCTGGGCAAGCAGGTATTTTACTATAGTTGTTTTTCCCGATCCTGATGGTGCCGAAAAAACGATTAATTTGCCATCAGCCATTAGAGTACGTTTAGAAGTTGTTCTTTGATCTTTTCCAGTTCGTCTTTCATTTGCACCACCAGTTGCTGCATGGGTGCATAGTTTGATTTGCTGCCAATGGTATTGATCTCACGACCCATCTCCTGAGAGATGAAACCGAGTTTTTTCCCGTTGGAATCTAATGATCCAAGCGTCTTCTGAAAATAGTCCATGTGGTTTTCCAGCCTCACCTTTTCTTCGGTAATATCGAATTTCTCGATGTAGAAGACCAACTCCTGTTCAAAGCGGTTCTGGTCAACGTTTTCTTTTAGTTCGGCTACTCCTTTTTGCAGGCGTTCTCTCACCCCGGCAATTCTTTCGGGATCCATGGCAATTACTTTTTGCAACAGCTCCTGAATGTTTCCGGCTCTTTGCTCCAGTTCATCTTCGAGTACTTTCCCTTCAGCCGAGCGAAAATCATTGATCTCTCTAAGTGCTTCATCAACGGCTTCTTCTATAGCTTTGAATTCATCTTCATCAATTTCTTCTCTTTCCGTCTTAAAGGCATCGGGCATACGCACTGCCATTTGAAGAAGGTCACTATCGGATGCCGGGTAGATCTCCCGCAACTGATTCATGTATTTTTTCACTGCAGCCGCATTGACTGCCGAGCTGGTTTCTTCTCCTGTAACTTCAACATAAACCGAAAAATCAACTTTTCCGCGGGTGAGTTCCCGTGAAATTTTATTGCGTAGCTGCAACTCCTTTTCCCTGTACTGGGATGGGATGCGCGCATTTAAATCTAAATTTTTGCTGTTGAGGGATTTGATCTCTACGGTGATCTTTTTGGAAGGCAGCTGTAAAACGCTTTTTCCAAAACCGGTCATGGACTGAATCATACGGTAATTTTATTGATGCACAAAGATAAACAAATTCAAGGCGGTACAAAGAAAAGTGGCTAGAGGTGGGAATGTATGAACTGGTATGCGCGCTCTTCGGTATAGGTCTCCGGTTTGTTTTGCATGAATCCTACATTTCCGCCATACTCAGGCGTTTCCAGGTAAAGATATTTGCTTTCTTCAGCAATTTTAAAAGGATAGCAGGCGGGAGATAAAAAGCCATCATTCTTAGCATTTATAAGCAGGGTGGGCACTCCAATATTTTTAAGAAAACGACGGGAGCTGTTTTTGTGGTAGTAATCTAGCGCATTTTCAAAATCATGGGCCCTGCTGGTATAAAGGTCATCAATGTCTAACAGGCTGTCACAGGCGTTGATTTCTTCAGTGGTTAACTGGTTGGGAAAATGCTGTGCGCGCTGGCGTAAATGATTTTGTAATTTGATCTGGAAGCGTTTTGCGTAGAGAAAATTCTCCCTCTTCTCGAGTTGTTTCAAACTGCCATGTAAGTCGCAGGGCACCGAGACCATCACTGCTGCTTTGAGTTGCTTCGGAATTTCCCTGTCTTCGCCAAGGTACTTCAGCATTAAATTCCCGCCAAGACTAAAGCCGTTAAAGGCCATTGTAGCATACTTATTTTTCTTCAGAATATGCTCCACCACTTCCTGAAGGTCATTGGTGGCCCCGGCATGGTAAGACCTGAAATGGCGGTTGATCTCGCCGCTGCAACCTCTAAGGTTCACAGCAGCAACATCCCAGCCTTTTTGGGTGAAATATTTTGCCAGCCCGGTAACGTAAGGGCGTTTTGCGCTGCCCTCCAACCCGTGAATTACTATAAGTACTTTTTCTGATCTTTCTTCGGAAAAGCTCCAGTCAAGATCAAGAAAATCCCCATCCTGAAGGTTTATCCGCTCGCGCTGCTGCGCTACAGGTGCCCGTCTAATCATGGCAGAATACACGGTTGAGACGTGATAATTCCTGAAGATCATTGGAGGTTTATATGTGCTTTCTACTATGGGCATCGAGCGTGTAAGGTTTTAGAACTGTAAATGAAAGAAAAATTCGTTATGCATGCATAGTATAAATTTGTAATTTTATCTCAAAATTTGAAAAATGTACAAGAAGAGTTTTGAAATAAGATGGAGTGATATCGATGCAAACAGGCATTTGGCCAACACTGCCTATATAAATTTTATGAGCCACACCCGAATGAGTTTTCTAATGGAAAATGGCTTCGGACAAAAAGAAATGGCGCAGCACAACCTGGGGCCGGTGGTGTTTTATGAACATATCTCATACTTCAAAGAAGTTTTTGCAGGTAAGCCGGTAACTGTATCCCTGCAATTAAAAGGCCTTTCTGAAGACGGAATGTATTTTGAATTCATACATGATTTTTACGATCAAAAGGGCAGAAACTTTGCCAGTTGTGAAATGATGGGCGGCTGGATAGACTTGAAAGAACGCAAATTGACAGGTCTTCCTAAAGAGCTGTTTGACAATATCAATCATCTTTCTCATACCGAAGATTTCAAGATCCTAACCCGTGAAGACACCAGGAGGTATGGCAAGAAGCCAAAAGATATAGATCCGGCTATGCTGCAGGCTTAGGTTTAGGCTTTCGAGTAACCATATAAACCCCTGCAAAGACTAGAAGTGCCGCCACTATTTTGAGCATATTCAGGGAATCGGCCCCCGTTGAAACTGCGTAAATAATCGCAATAAGGGGCTGTAAGTACACAAAAGCGCTTATGGTGGAGGCGCTTAGCTGTCTAAGTGCATATACGTTGAGCAGGTAGGTGAGAAAAGTGGTTCCCACAACAACAAAGCTCATCCCAAAAATAGCTTCGGTAGGCAGGCTGCTCCATTCCACCTGTGTGAATTCCTTCAGGGTGAATGGCAAATTGATAATAACGGCCATCGTAAAAAGCCATTTCATTAGGGTGACCGGGTGATACTTGCTGGTAAGCGGCTTTACCAGGATGAGGTAAAGTCCGTAAGAAGTGGCATTAATAAGCACCAGGAAGTTTCCCAGCGGAATGTTACTGGCGTTCCTTACTTCGCTACTGCTAAAAAGTATGAGACCAAGTGCCCCGGCAAGCCCTGTTATTATCCCTGCCGTTTTTAGCAGGGTGATCTTTTCTTTGATAAGAATGGCAGCCAGCACCAGCACGATAATTGGGGTGATGGTGGTGATCACCGAGCTGTTGATTGGGGTTGTGAGGTTAAGGCCTTTGAAGAAGAACAGCATGTTAATACACATTCCCAGCACGGCACAACCAAGCAGTCGCGGCCAGTCGCTGGTGGCGATTTTCTCTTTGGGCCCCAACGGACAAATAAGCCAGAACAAAATAGCAGCTCCTGTTACCCGCAGCAGGATAAAACCAAATGGCTGGATGTAAACAGGCATCAAACCTTTGGCTACCGTGTGGTTAATACCATAAATAGTGCCGGCACCAATGGCTGCGAGAATAGCCAGCAGTCTGCTATTCACTTAGCGCAGCTTTTGCGGCAGAGACTTCCTTTTTGGAATTGCCAATAAAGATTTTTTGTCCGTTAATAATTACCGGCCGTTTAAGAAAAGTATAATGCTCTAAAATGAGGTTTTTACAATCTTCTTCCGAGAGTTGTTTATTCTTTAAATCCCGCTCCTGGTACATTTTCGCCCGTTTATTAAGAAGAGATTCATAAGTGCCCGCTCTGTGTTTTAATTCCTGAAGCTGGTCTAAAGTAAGAGGTGCTTTCTTCACGTCCTGCAGTTCATAATCAGCAGGTGGGTCGAGTTCTTTTAGAATCCTTTTGCAGGTATCGCAGGTAGACAGATAATAGATTTTCTTCATGGGGTAAAATTATTCAATCTTCATGAAAGGCCGAACTTCTTGCAGCGGAATTTCCATTACGATGTCCCCGGCTGCATAAGGAGCAATCTCATAAGAGTTGTATATGAGGATCACTTTTTCTTCGGAAAAGCCAATATTTTCGGGCAGGCTGAAGGTTTCATTTTCAAACCAGAAACCTGTGCTGTTGATGTTTTCATCTTCCGGAATTCCCTGTTCCTGCCGAAACCTTTGCTCTACGAATGGAGAAAAATCCTCTTCAAAAATGTCATTTTTGGATAACTTTTTCCCGGTGGCAGGATCAATATTAAGAAAAGTAAGGGTTTTATAGCCGTGGGCGCCGCCGCTAAAGATCTCGGTGGTTATACCAATAGAGATCAGGCTGTCAGATTGCATATACACCTTTTGATCTACGTATGCTTCCCATGGTGGTTCTTCCGAAAAATTTTCGGCAGCCTCGCGATAGTCTTTCAGGAATTTTTCAGCCAGTTCCTCGAGATTCGCAATATCAGGATTTTCCTGGGTAGCAACCAGCCCAATGGTGTGCTCGTCAAGCCTGCGGTTTATCTTTTCTGAAACTTCCGAAGCACCTTTGGCCCTCACCACGTCCAGCGCGATGATAGAACAATCATAATCGGCCGTATCACAGTGTTCTCCGGCCTTTCTAACCAGGCTCTCCTTTTGAAAGCTCAAAGGGGCTGAATTTTTTACCGGTTTTTCTTCTTCTTCTTTGTCTTGTTTACACCCTGTAAAGACCAGTGCCATAAAGAAAAGGGATAATAAATTGCGGAACATAAATTCTTGATGTTAAACTGATCTGAAAGGTACGGGCTATTTTGGGAAAGCCCAAAGTCAATACTACTTTTGTATCTTAAATAAAATGTAAAAATGAAGTTCAATACCAAAACCATTCATGGAGGCCAGGAGAACACAGACCCTGCTTATGGATCTGTAATGCCGCCTATTTACCAGACAAGCACTTACAGGCAGGATACTCCGGGAGGCCACAAAGGTTTTGAGTATTCCAGGAGCGGCAATCCTACCCGCGCTGCGCTCGAAAGATCTCTTGCCAGTCTTGAAAATGGCAATTTTGGCCTTGCTTTTGGCTCGGGCCTTGCCGCTATAGATGCGGTGCTAAAGCTTTTTGGCCCCGGCGATGAGATCATTTCTACCAACGATCTATATGGTGGTTCGTACAGGCTTTTTACCGGAATTTTTGAAAAGTTGGGCATTAAATTCCGGTTTGTGAGCATGCAAAATGCCGGTGACATTGAGCAATATATCAATGAGAATACCAGGATGATTTGGGTGGAAACTCCAACCAACCCAATGATGAATATCATTGACATAGAAGCCATGGCCGGAATTGCCAAAAAGCACGGGCTGTTGCTGGCGGTAGACAATACTTTCGCAACCCCATATTTGCAGCAGCCTCTGGATTTGGGTGCCGATATTGTAATGCACAGTGCTACAAAATATCTGGGCGGGCATAGTGATGTGATCATGGGGAGCCTGGTAGTAAAAGATCAAAAACTTGCCCAAAAATTATATTTTATCCAGAATGCCAGCGGGGCGGTGTGTGGGCCGCAGGACAGTTTCCTGGTGCTGCGCGGCATCAAAACCCTGCACCTGCGTATGCAGCGGCATTGTGAAAATGGAGAAGCTGTAGCAAGATTTCTGAAAGGGCATCCAAAGGTTGAAAATGTGTACTGGCCGGGATTTCAAGATCATCCTAATCACGAAATTGCAAAAAAACAAATGAGCGGTTTCGGCGGAATGGTTTCATTCACCACTGCTGAAGGAACTATGGAAAGCGCTGTGAAGTTCGTAGAAAAGCTGAAGGTTTTTACGCTGGCCGAATCCCTTGGCGGTGTGGAGTCTCTTGCGGGTCACCCAGCCACCATGACCCATGCCTCTATTCCAAAGAAAGAGCGGGAAAAGACCGGGGTAGTAGATTCCATGATTCGATTAAGTGTAGGGATTGAAGATGAAGAAGACCTCATCAACGACCTTAAGCAGGCTTTAGAATAAGCGGTCAAAAATGTCATTTTTGAAAGCTATTTCGAAATTTTAATATTCATTATTAGCCACAGTGTTTGTTAAACATTTTCGTTTATTTCGATTAAATTTATTTGTAATCAATCTCCTGAAGCAATGGAAGAATTAAAAAATATCAAGAGACCATCAAAGGTTTTTTTAGAACAGACTGCGGCATTTGAATCTTATAATGCGCTGGAAGCGGTGTTGAAAGAAATCAGAGATAAATCTCCTGAAATTGAGGTAGAAGAAACCAAAGATAAAATAAGAATTCCTCTTAAAGCCTTAAAACTCTTAGCCAAAATTTTAAAAGCAATGGGTGAGGGAAAACCCATTTCTGTAGTACCTATCGCTGCTGAAATGACGACTCAGGCAGCAGCAGAATTTTTAAACTGTTCCAGGCCTCATTTTGTAAAACTCTTAGAGGAAGGGGAAATCCCATTCACAAAAATTGGCAAACATCGAAGAGTAAAATTTGAAGATGTTTCTAATTATAAAGATCGAATGAAGAAAGAGCAGGAAGATTTAATTATTCAAATGATGAAGTCAGACGAAGAATCTGGTCTATATGATTCATAGTGTTAGGTTTATTTGTGTTTTAGACACCAATGTTGATTTATCCTCTACTAATTAGGGACCTAATGTTTTGGTTTGCTTATTATGAATTGTTTACTCCAAAATGGAGTCAACATATTTTTGATGAATAGATTAATGTAATGGGAAGAAAAGGCATTCCAGAAGAAGAAATAACCAAACGAATTAATATAGCTAATAGAGCATTTCCTGACGCAATGGTTTATAATTATGAGCAACTAATAACAAGCTTAGAATTACCCGATGAGAAAGACAGACACGTTTTAGCTGCAGCTATAAAGACTAATGCTAATATAATTGTAACTGAAAACCTGAAGGATTTTCCTGAAGATTACCTGGCATCTTTTGGTTTAAGTGCTAAATCTAGTGATGAGTTTTTAACTGATATAATTGACCTAAATCCAGAAAAAGCAGTTGAAGCATTTAAAAAGCTTGTTCTAAATAGAACAAATCCTGATTTAGATGAATTTGAAATTCTTGATCGATTAAGAAATTTGGGCTTAAATAGTACAGCAAACTATTTACACTCCTGTCTATAATAATTGCTTCTAACTCTCAGTAAATCTCCCGCCTACCGTCTACAGTCTACCGTCTAATTAAAAATTCAGGTAATAAATATACCCGAAGTTTAACCAGAACATCATGTCGTTAAATTTGTTTTGGGGGTTGTCGTGATTAAGTCCATCCAGCCAGTCGGTGTCGTAATACCGCCACTGCATATTCATCACCAAATCGCTGGAGACTGCCAGCCTGTAACGGAATCCTGCGCCTAGGGTCACGCCCCAGGTAGAGCCTTCTTCCTGGCTTACATAGCCTTTAAAAGTGGGGAAAATATTTTCATCAAGTGGCCCCAGGGTTGAATAAGTATTAGGATCATAACCCACAAAGTTGAAACCAAGGCTTACATAAGGGGCAATGGGATAGGCAAAAGCTGTATAATCTCTAATGCTAAGCGGGTAGTATTCAAGATGGGCGCCCATTTCATAAACCTTTACTTCTCCAATCATTGAACGCAGCTGTTCACCACCGGTACTTGCTTTTTGAGATAGAGGCCCATAGTGATTAAGCTCCCCCTGGTGATAATCAATTTCGGCCCTAACTCTAAAATGATCGTTAAAATAACTGTAGCGGGCATAACAATTACAATCGGCCCTATATGCGAAGTTGAGATAGTAAACCAGGCCTATTCCAAGACCTACGTTAGATGAATTTGTTTCAAAATTCCAGCGCAAACCGTAATCGGTGAAATAGGCTACCGGTCCCGCCACTATACCTATTTCCTGGCCTACCATTCCCACCTGTGCGGTAGCAGTTCCTTTTCCGAAGAAAAAAAGGAACAAACCCAGCATTAAAGATTTGAGAATGTTGGCCATATAGAAAATTGCGATACGAGCAAATATATAAAAACATCTTAAGGAAAATTGGAATTATGGGGCTTACAGAAAATGATTAATTATAAAAGGAATAACAAAAATTTCAAGGCTAAATTTTGCAGATAATGTATATTTGCATCGAATCGTATAAAACGTTTTCGTTAATATAATTTTAGCCAAAACCATGGAACAAAATGTAAAAGAATTTCTAGATAGCGTTTCAAAAAGGAATAGTAATGAACCCGAGTTTTTACAGGCGGTTCATGAAGTTGCTGAAACTGTTATCCCATTCATTGAAAAAAATAAAAAGTATCAAAATAAAAAATTACTGGAACGTATGGTCGAACCAGAGCGCGTGATCATGTTTCGTGTGCCCTGGATAGATGACAACGGCGAAGTACAGGTGAATCGTGGTTTCAGGATCCAGATGAACTCTGCCATTGGGCCTTACAAAGGTGGTCTTCGTTTTCACCCTTCCGTAAACCTTTCTATTTTGAAATTCCTCGCTTTTGAGCAGGTGTTTAAAAACAGCCTTACAACCCTGCCTATGGGCGGTGGTAAAGGAGGATCAGACTTTGATCCTAAAGGAAAGTCAGATAATGAAGTGATGAAGTTCTGCCAGAGCTTTATGACCGAATTGCAACGTCATATTGGTGCAAATACAGATGTGCCTGCAGGAGACATTGGAGTAGGTGGGCGTGAAGTAGGATATTTGTACGGGCAGTACAAAAGACTTCGCAATGAATTTACGGGAGTGCTTACCGGAAAAGGCCTTTCTTACGGTGGGTCTTTAATTCGTCCCGAAGCTACAGGTTACGGGAACGTATACTTTGCCGAAAATATGCTGAAGACCAAAGAAGACTCTATTAAAGGTAAGACTATAGTGGTTTCAGGTTCCGGAAACGTGGCCCAGTATGCTGCTGAAAAAGCTACCCAGCTGGGTGGGAAAGTAGTAACTATGTCCGATTCTTCAGGGTATATTTATGACAAAACCGGAATTGACGCCGGAAAACTTGCTTTCATCATGGACCTTAAGAACGTGAAAAGAGGCAGGATCAAAGAATATCTCAACGAATATCCGGATGCCGAATACTTTGAAGGAGAAACTCCGTGGAATGTGAAGTGTGATATTGCGCTGCCATGTGCAACACAAAACGAGCTGCAGGAAGATGACGCACGCGCTCTTGTGAACAATGGCTGTATCCTTGTAGGTGAGGGTGCCAACATGCCTTGTACGCCCGAAGCTATTGCCGTCTTCCAGGAGGCTAAGATCCTTTTTTCGCCAGGTAAAGCTTCAAATGCCGGTGGGGTTGCAACATCAGGACTTGAGATGTCTCAAAACTCCCTGAGGTTCAACTGGACTTCAGAAGAAGTAGATTCAAAACTTAAACAAATCATGAACGATATTCATGCCCAGTGTGTGAAATATGGTACAAATGAAGACGGTTACGTTGACTATGTAAAAGGAGCCAACATCGCCGGATTCGTAAAAGTAGCCGACGCCATGCTAGCGCAGGGAGTTGTATAAACTTTTGCTGAAATAAATTCTGAAAAGGTTGCTTTTGCGGCTTTTTCTTTTTTTAGCTTACATTTATTGCTTCTGAAGAACAACTGCTAAAAATGCCATTTTTGACAGGTAAGCTGAAGTAATTATTACCTCTTAAAAATGGCATTTTTGAAACCTGTTTTCTCCTGAAAGACCAGTAATACATGTTGATCACAACCAAAGGAATTGTTTTTAGCGCCTTAAAGTACGGGGAAGCCGATCTTATTGTGAAATGTTTCACCCTGCAAAGCGGTTTAAAGACTTACCTGCTACGCGGAGTGCTAAAGTCTAAAAAAGGCAAATTCAAAGCCTCACTTTTTCAGCCGCTCACCCAGCTTGAAATTGTGGCCAATCACAAAGACAAGGGTACGATGGAGTACATGAAGGAAGCTAAACTTGGTAAAGTTTATCAAAGTCTGCATACTAATGTGGTGAAAGCCAGTGTGGTGATGTTCCTTTCTGAAGTGCTCAAAAATGCCATTAAGGAGGAGGAAGCTAACCCGGCCCTTTACAATTTTCTCGAGACGAGTCTTGAATGGTTTGACACCCATAGCAGTACGGTAAATTTTCATTTGCTTTTTCTGCTGAAGCTTAGCCGTTATCTTGGGTTCTACCCCGATGATTATCAACAGGATGCGCCGGTTTTTAATCTTGTAGATGGTACTTTTCAGGATGTGGAGACTAATCCAGATTGCATAAATGATGAAAACGTGGTGCTTTTACAGCGCCTGTTAGGCACAGACTTTGATGCGCTTTCTGCCATTAAACTTAACCAAATCACCCGTTCGGGATTTCTTTTAATGCTTTTGAAATATTACGAAATTCACCTTCAGGGTTTTCACAAGCCAAAGTCTCTTGCGGTAATGAATGAAATCTATAATTCATAATGAGACTTTACTCTGGTTTAGCCCTGTTTTTCCTGCTTTTTTCTGTTTGTTCAGCTCAGGAAATTACGGTGCTTGATAAAGAAACAGGAGAGCCTGTTTTCAATGTTGCAGTTTTTAACAAGGATAAGTCGAAACACCTTCTTACCGGTTTTAACGGGGAGGCCAATATTTCAGGTTTTTCTTCTAATGAAGTCATCTTCTTCAGGCATGTTTCGCATTCAGATTTTCATGCTACCAAGCGGCAAATCCTTCAGAAGAAAGGAAAAGTATATTTGGCATCTACTAAAAATGAACTTTCAGAAGTATTGCTTTCCGTCTCAAAATTTGAGCAGAACCGAAACATGGTCCCCCAAAAGGTGATCACCATTAACCGGAAAGATATACTTACCGCGGCACCTCAAACTTCAGCCGATCTACTGGAGAGTACCGGGCAGGTATATGTTCAAAAGAGTCAGCTGGGTGGCGGCAGCCCAATGATTAGGGGGTTTGCAACCAACAGGTTGTTGATCACTGTAGACGGGGTTCGTATGAATACTGCCATTTTTAGGGGTGGTAATGTGCAAAACGTGATCTCTATAGATCCACTTTCGGTTGAAAGGACCGAAGTTGTTCCCGGCCCCGGATCTTTAGTTTTTGGGAGCGACGCTATTGGTGGCGTGATCAATTTTCTCACCCTTTCTCCTGCTTTTTCGGTGGCAAAAGGAGGAAATCTTTCCGGTCGCGTTTACAGCCGGTATGCCACTGCCAATAATGAGAAAACCGGGCATCTCAATTTGTCTTACGGCCTCAAGGAATGGGCATTTTTAAGCAGTGCTTCTTATTCAGATTTTGGGGATATGCGCATGGGAAGCCACGGGCCCGAAGAATATTTGCGCCCCAATTATGTGGTGAGGCGAAACGGGCAGGATGTGATGGTAGAAAATGACAATCTGCAGGTGCAAAAACCTACGGGATATGAGCAGCTCAATCTACTTCAGAAAATAAGGTTCAAACCCAATGAAGAATATAATTTTTCCCTCGGAATGATCTATTCAACTACTACCGATTATCCGCGTTACGACCGGCTTTACCGTAAAAAGAATGGAGTTTTAAGAGCTGCCGAATGGTATTATGGCCCACAGGAATGGCTGCAAACTAATTTTCAGCTTAATAAAGTCGGGAATGGAAAAATCTATAATGAAGCTAAACTGACTGCAGCATACCAATATTTTGAAGAGAGCCGTAATGACCGTGCTTTTGGAGATGACATCTTTTATCATACGCAGGAAGAAGTCGATGCTTATTCTCTTAACCTTGATTTTGAAAAGAACTTCCGCCTTACCACACTTTCTTACGGAGCAGAATATGTGTACAACAAAGTAGGGTCACAAGGGAGTGAAAAGAACATCCTCACCGGAGAGTGGGCTGCCGGCACTTCGAGATATCCCGATGATGCCACCTGGCAATCTTTGGCTGCCTATGGTAATTTGCAGTGGGAAATTGATCCTTCCCTTACTCTGCAAACCGGGGCCAGATATAATTACATTCTTTTAGACGCTGTTTTTGATGAGGATATTTACGATTTTCCGTTTTCAGATGCCAATTTGCGTACCGGGGCTTTAACGGGAAGTGCCGGATTAAACTGGCAGCAAAATGACATTTTTGGATGGCAATTCAACCTTTCTACCGGCTTTAGATCACCCAATATAGACGATGTAGGGAAGATTTTTGATTCGGCTCCCGGCCTTGTGGTAGTGCCAAATCCTAATCTTGAGCCCGAAAAAGCCTATAACGCAGAGCTGGGGCTTGCCTTGAACTTTGATAATGTGGTAAAGTTCGATCTTGCCGGTTACTACACCCTTTTGGAGGATGCATTGGTGCGGCGGGATTTTGACCTCAATGGGGAAACTACAATTGAATACCACGGCGAACCCAGCAGGGTGCAGGCTATTCAGAATGCGGCTCGTGCGCATGTGTACGGATTCGAGGCCGGGGCAAAAATCAGGTTTAGCGAACAACTGAAGTTAAAGGCGCAATTGAGTATTACTGAAGGAGAGGAAGAGCAGGATGATGGTACAACAGCACCTTTGCGGCATGCAGCACCTCTTTTTGGAAATGTGCACCTGGTTTGGGAGAAAGACAGGCTTAGGTTTGACCTTTTTAGTGAGTACAATGGGGAGATTAGTGCCTCTGAGCTGGCGCCTTCAGAAAGGGACAAAGACTACCTTTATGCCATAGATGAAAATGGGGATCCTTATTCTCCTGAATGGTATACACTTAACTTTAGTTCTCAATACCAGGCAGGGAAAATGTGGCTGGTCACTGCCAGCCTTGAAAATATTACCGATCAACGCTACCGCACGTACTCATCGGGAGTGGCGGCTGCCGGCAGGAACCTGATCCTTGCCCTGCACTACTCCTTCTAGTATAAGCTTCAGATTTTAAATAATTTAGAACTGACAAAAATCAGCTCGTCTTCAGGTTTTCCAATTTTAAACCACTCGATTTACTAAAAATCATTATTTTCGCGCAACTATTTTGAAAGAACAAGATGATGAGCGCAAAGTTCCCTGAATATAAAGGACTTGACCTGCCAAAAGTGGCCGAAGAAATTCTGCAATTCTGGAAGGAAAATGACATTTTTGAGAAGAGTATAACTTCAAGAGATGGAGAAGAGCCGTTTATTTTTTTTGAAGGGCCACCTTCAGCAAACGGTCTACCCGGAATTCACCACGTCATGGCGCGTGCCATTAAAGATATTTTTTGCAGGTTCAAAACCCAAAAAGGTTACCAGGTAAAGCGAAAAGCAGGATGGGATACCCACGGCCTGCCTATAGAACTTGGCGTTGAGAAGGAACTTGGTATCACCAAAGAAGATATTGGGAAAAAGATAAGTGTAGAGGAGTATAACGAGGCGTGTAAAAATGCTGTGATGCGTTATACCGATGTGTGGAACGACCTTACCGAAAAAATGGGGTACTGGGTAGATATGGATGATCCATATATCACCTACAAGTCCAAATATATGGAGTCCGTTTGGTGGCTGCTTTCCCAGATTTACAAAAAAGGCCTAATTTACAAGGGCTATACCATACAACCCTATTCCCCAAAAGCCGGAACAGGCCTAAGTTCGCATGAGCTAAACCAACCCGGTACTTACCAGGATGTGACCGATACCACGGTTACTGCTATGTTTAAGGCGAAAAAAGAAACTCTACCCGCATTTCTTTCCGAAATTGAAGGCGAATTGTTCTTTATTGCCTGGACCACCACTCCATGGACGCTCCCATCAAACACCGCCCTTACAGTTGGCCCCAGGATAGAATATGTGACGGTTAAAACTTATAACCAGTACACTTTTCAACCTATTACTGTTATAGTTGCAAAAGACCTGGCCGAAAAGCAGTTTGATAAGAAATTCCAGAAAGTGGATTCTGAAGAGGCTTTGCAGGCGTACAAAGAAGGGGATAAGAAAATACCATTTTTGACAGGTAAGTATTTCACCGGTAAGGAAATTGCAGAAAGCAGGTATGAGCAGTTGATGCCTTATGCGCAGCCGTATGAACATCCCGAAAATGCTTTCCGGGTAATTCTTGGGGATTTTGTTACCACCGAAGACGGTACCGGTATTGTTCATACCGCACCTACTTTTGGAGCCGATGATGCTATGGTTGCAAAGCAGGCAAACCCTGAGGTGCCGCCAATGCTCGTAAAAGACGAGAATGATAATCTTGTTCCACTGGTAGATCTTCAGGGAAAATTCAGGCCCGAGTTAAAGGAGTTTGGAGGCAAATATGTCAAGAACGAATATTATAATGATGGCGAGGCCCCCGAAAAGTCGGTAGATGTAGAGATCGCCATCAAATTAAAAGAAGAGAACAGGGCTTTTAAAGTTGAAAAATACCTTCACAGTTACCCTAATTGCTGGAGAACTGATAAGCCAATTTTATATTATCCACTTGATTCCTGGTTCATCAAGATCACAGAGGTCAAAGACCGGATGCATGAACTGAACAAAGAAATTAACTGGAAGCCAAAATCTACCGGCGAAGGCCGTTTTGGAAACTGGCTTGCCAACGCTAATGACTGGAACCTTTCAAGATCCAGATATTGGGGGATCCCGCTACCTATTTGGAGGACTGAAGACGGGCAGGAAGAAAAGATCATAGGATCTATTGAAGAGCTGAAGCAGGAAATGAGCAGGGCTGTAGAGGCCGGTTTTATGGAAGCCGATCTTTTTGAAAGCTTCCAGCCTGGAGATTTTAGCGATGACAACTATGATAAAGTTGACCTGCATAAAAATGTGGTTGACGGGATTGTACTGGTATCAGGTTCAGGAAAACCCATGAAACGCGAGGCCGATCTTATCGACGTGTGGTTCGATTCAGGTTCTATGCCTTATTCGCAGTGGCATTATCCTTTTGAAAATGCCGAAAAAGTTGAAAAAACCTGGCGTAAAGCCGATTTTATTGCCGAAGGTGTTGACCAGACCAGGGGATGGTTCTATACGCTGCACGCCATAGCGACCATGACCTTTGACGATGTGGCTTATAAAAATGTGGTTTCTAACGGACTTGTACTCGATAAGAACGGGCAAAAAATGTCCAAACGTCTCGGTAATGCCGTAGATCCTTTTGAAACCCTTGCTGCTTTTGGGCCCGATGCTACCCGTTGGTACATGATCTCTAATGCCAACCCATGGGACAACTTAAAATTTGATATTGAAGGAATTTCAGAAGTAAGACGTAAATTCTTCGGAACTCTCTACAATACGTACTCATTCTTTAGTTTGTACGCTAATATTGACAATTTCACTTATTCCGAAGCCGATGTGCCATTGGAAGAAAGACCAGAAATAGACCGTTGGATACTTTCAGAATTGCACACGCTCGTTGAGAATGTTGATAAATTCTATGCCGATTATGAGCCTACCAGGGCTACAAGGGCAATTTCAGAATTTGTACAGGAGAATTTGAGTAACTGGTATGTGAGATTGTGCCGAAGAAGATTCTGGAAAGGCGAGTACGGCACCGATAAAATCTCGGCTTATCAAACGCTTTACACCTGTCTTGAGACCGTAGCCAAGCTGGGAGCTCCCGTGGCGCCTTTCTTTATGGACAGGTTGTACAAAGATCTTGAAAAAGCCACTCAGAAGGAGAGTTTTGAGTCGGTACATTTAGCGAATTTCCCCGAGGTAGATCACAGTTATGTGAATAAGGAGCTGGAGCGTCAAATGCAAAAAGCGCAAACCATCTCTTCGCTTGTACTTTCGCTTCGGAAAAAAGAGATGATCAAAGTGCGCCAGCCATTACAGCGAGTGATGATCCCTATTCTGGATGAGCAGCAAAGGAAGGAAATTGCGGCAGTGGCTGAGCTCATCAAATCTGAAGTGAATGTGAAGGAGCTTGAGCTTATTGATGATGCTTCGGGCATCCTGGTAAAGCAAATCAAGCCTAATTTTAAAGTTCTGGGCCCCCGTTTTGGAAAAGACATGAAGCAGGTAGCGGCTAAGATCAATAGTTTTTCCGCAGAAGACATCAAAAAAATTGAGCGCGACGGAAAAATTGAAGTTGATATTAACGGGAATTCGCTTACATTAGAAAGCGGAGATGTAGAAATAACCTCCCAGGATATTGAGGGCTGGTTAGTGGCTAACTCCGGAAATATTACTGTTGCTTTAGATATCACCATTTCTGATGAACTCAAGAAAGAGGGGATTGCGAGAGAGCTGGTGAACCGCATTCAAAATATGCGTAAGGATTCTGGCTTTGAAGTGACAGATAAAATAGATGTGACCCTACAAAAGGACGGCACTGTCGAGGATGCTGTTCAACAAAATATTCAATATATTAAAACCGAAACCCTCACTGCAAATCTCGACTTAGCAGAAGAAGTGAACAACGGACTGGAAGTTTCTTTTGATGAAGTGACCACAAGGTTGTTAATTAAAAAACATTAAGAACTATGTCAACAGAAGTAAAAGAACGCTACAGCGATGCAGAGCTGGCGGAATTCAGGACACTGATCCTTGCCAAAATTGAGAAGGCAAAGGAGCAGCTGGAACTTTACAAGAGCGCCTACATGAACGACGGGAACAATGGTACAGATGACACCTCTCCTACGTTCAAGGCTTTTGAAGAAGGCAGTGAAACAATGAGCAAAGAGGCTAACTCGCAGCTGGCCATTCGCCAGGAAAAATTTATTCGTGACCTGAAGAATGCCCTTGTGCGCATTGAGAGCAAAACCTACGGAATTTGTAGAGTTACCGGGAAACTGATTGCCAAAGAGCGATTAAAACTGGTTCCTCATGCTACCCTTAGTATTGAGGCAAAAAACATGCAGCGATAAACTGTGATGTTATCTCATGATAAAAAACGCTCCTGCCGTTAGGTTTGGAGCGTTTTTTGTTTTTCTCCCGCTATGAAATTTTATCTCGTTATCTTCTTCTTTATACTATCTCTTTCGGCAAGTGCGCAGAAGGTGACGCAGGATGTTTTAGCTTCAGCTCACCTTGACAAAATCGTTTTGTCCAGTGACGAGATTTACAGGATCAATATTAAAGCAAGCACTACAGAAGAGATACAGATTAAGACCAAAACAGAAGGGGAATACTTCAACCAGATTAGTCTCGACACCAAACTTGAAGGCAATACTCTTCTTTTGAGCTCCCGCTACAGGGAAATTTTACAGAGTGGTTATGACAAACTGAGTGCCCATAAAGTTTTTTCTATGGAAGTTGACCTCGAAATACCTGAAGGTATGCTGCTGCAGATAAATTCTAACACAGCCAGTGTCTATCTTTCGGGCAGGTATAAGTCGGTATTTATTGAGCTGAAGAATGGCTCCTGTTACCTTAGCGATTTCAGCGGGGAAGCAGTGATCAATACTTATGACGGGAACATCCTGGGAACGGTGAGCAAGGTGAATGTGGAGGCGAAAACAAGGCATGGCACTGTGAATTTACCACAAGTTCCCGATGGAGTTCACGATATGGTATTAACCAGTATTAACGGGGATATAAAGCTTACTGAAACTAAATAATATTAGTATTTTTACTCCGCTTAAAAAACTTTCAATGTCCTTAAAACAAGCTTCTGCTCTTATAGTTGTGATCCTCTTAATTGATCAGGTTTCAAAATTCTATATTAAAACCCACTTTATGTTGGGAGATGAAATAAGGGTTTTTGACTGGTTCAGGATTCTTTTTGTGGAGAATAAAGGCATGGCGTGGGGCGCCCAGATTCCCGGCGAGTACGGGAAATTACTGCTTACCACCTTCCGGTTAATTGCGGTGCCCTTTATTGGCTACTGGTTATGGGATTCGGTGAGAAAAAATGGATCAAGGACGCTTATCACTGCCATAGCTTTGATCTTTGCAGGGGCCGTGGGTAATATTATAGATTCAGTTTTTTATGGAGTGATCTTCGAGCACAGCTACAATCAGGTAGCCGATTTTATGCCCGAAGCAGGAGGTTATGCTCCTATGTTGTACGGCCATGTTGTAGATATGCTGTATTTCCCTTTATGGTCTGGTTACCTGCCCGAGTGGCTTCCAATATGGGGAGGTGAGTATTTTACCTTTTTTGAGCCTGTATTCAACATCGCCGACTCTGCCATTACTGTAGGTTTTTTCCTATTGATCATCTTTAACAAGAAAGTTTTTCCGCAGGATAAAAAAGAGCAGGAACAGTCTGAAGAAACCGTTAATTAAGCGACGTCCTGATCAAAGATCTTCTCAAATTGTTTTAGCTCTATGGGCTTGATCAGGTAATCTGTAACCAGGTTAAAGGATTTAGCCCTTTGCAGGTCCCTGGGATCTATTGAAGAACTTACTACATACAGCGTTATCTTCTTATTGAAGTTATTCTTGATCTTTACAAATTCACTAAGAAATTCCCAGCCGTCCATCACCGGCATATTGAGATCTAGAAAAATGATATCGGGCAGCCTGTTTTCACTTATGTTCCCGAGAATAGCTTTAAAGTAATCAAGCGCTTCTTTGCCATTTTTGAAGATGATAAGGTTTTGGGAAAGCTTTTTGATCTCGATGATCTTCTTTACCAGGTTAACATAGATCCTGTCATCGTCAATGATACAGGCAAGTTCTATTGGATGATCCATAGAATTAGAGAGTAATTTTAAAAGTGGTGCCAATATTCACAGTACTGGTCACAGAAATTTTTCCACCCATTGTTTCTACCTGATTTTTGGTAATAAATAAGCCTATTCCGTTTGCTTCGGGATGCCGGTGGAAGGTTTTGTACATTCCGAACATTTTGTCCCCGTGCTCATCAAGATCAATTCCCATCCCGTTGTCGCTTATCTCAAGAATGTTTTCTCCATTCTCTTTGTAGGTCTGGATAAAGATCACTGGTTTTCTGCCTTCGAACCTGTACTTAATGGCATTGGTGATCAAATTTAGCAAAATACTCTCCAGATATTCCGAAATGTAATTTATTTCGTTCAACTGATTAAATTCGGCGATGATCTCCGCATTTTCTCTCTTGATAAGAGAATGGGCAGAGGCGATAACTACATCTAGAGCATCTTTAAATTTCACCACCCGGCGTTCTTTTTTAAGGTTGTTCTGTTTTGTAACTATTGTATTGAGCTCAACAATTGCTTTTTCGAGATTTTTTGAAATGTCATTTACATTGATAAGCAGGTCAAGTTTATCTTCAACAGATTTTGACTCTTCAAGAAGTTGAGAGATGAGGTTTAAATTACTGCTATGGCACCGTAGCTGGTGAGATACTATATGTGCAAAATTGAATAATCTGGAATTTTGGGATGCTATAATATCCAGGGAATTTTGCAGGTTCAATTCGTTGGTCTTCTGCTCATCTATATCCTGGAAGACACCCCGAATCCCAATAATTTCCTGGTCGTTATTGTAAACCGGCTTGCCAGTGGCCCTCACCCAGAATTCCCTGTTGTGGAAGGTACGCATTTTAATCTCTACCTTGAAAGGGATCCCATATTTTGAACATTTATGGAACATGCCTGTCACTTTTTCCCGGTGATCTTCTGCATAGAAACGCATTTTATCTTCGGGCTTGGGCTCATGGTCTAAAGGGCAGTCTAAAATCTTTTTCGTTACATTATCCCAGTACACAGCGCCCGAAGTCACATCGTAATACCAGCCACCCGTAGAGGTCATTTCGGCAGTTTCGTGATAGTAGAAGAAATTCTCTTCAATGGTATATTCGTCTCTCTTTGCCTGGTGAATGTTCACAAACATGAGTATGGCTGTATCGCCAAAAGCACCTTCGTCGCTCTTTAAATTCCTGCATTCGAACCAACGGTATTTTCCGTTCTCCAGCTTGATGCGGACTTCAGCATTAAAAGGTTTAGAATGAGTGGTAAGATCTTCAAAATGCTCCCTGAAGTCATACCGGTAATCTTTGTGTAGAATGTTATTGAGAAAATACTCAAAATGGTCACCTCCTGTGTCTGGATCTCCTACGAGATGATTGAAGTGAGGAGACCAGGAAATCTTTTTCGAGAAGACATTGATTTTCCAATAAGCAACATCAAAGTCTTCTAAAATACTGTTTAACTGGAGATCGTTGAGCATTAAAATTCCAATAAGGGAGGTAATAAATGTAATTGAAAACCAGTAGGTTTACAAATTTTTGAAATTATATATTTTGCCGGGAGTGATGCAGTAGTCTAACGGAACGTCGTGTTCGTTAATTTCTTTAATCTCTTCTTCAGCCGGAAATAGCGATAATCCTACTTTTACTACTTCTTTTGTGCAAAGGGAAAGAAACCTGTCGTAGAAT
The DNA here is from genome assembly GCF_049569215.1 of Salinimicrobium sp. TIG7-5_MAKvit. GTDB lineage: Bacteria > Bacteroidota > Bacteroidia > Flavobacteriales > Flavobacteriaceae > Salinimicrobium > Salinimicrobium profundisediminis. Next base: position 1,989,649 of record NZ_CP145903.1, read on the forward strand.
CCTTTTCCGTAGCCTATTCGGTTACCTTTTTTATCAAAAACCAGTAGCGGAATAAAAACCACATCAATTTTTGTAGCCGGGATCTCAATGCCATCTACCGGCTCCGGAATTCCCCAGTCGTTAACTTTAATAACGGTGGAGTCTGTGAGCAGGTAATTGGTAAGAGAGCCATTTTTGAAATCGGATTTTGAGAGTACAATATTCTTATCCTTGCCCTGCAAAATGTGTAAAATGAGCTGTGTATCAACTTCTTTTTTTTCTGAAATACTCAGGAACAAGTGGTAATAAGAAAAGTTCCAGATAGGAAGATCTAAAAGGCGATTGGCGATCTCCAGGCTGCCTTTTTCAATGTGTTCCGGGGTGAGGGAGTCTCTTAGTTCTTTGTACTCAAGCCGAAGCTGTTTCTTGTTCATAGGATTCTTTTGAAAGAGAAATATGGAAAATAGCATCCCCCTGGTAAACAATGGGCGATTCATTCACATTTATAATGTAACCTGTATTTGGAGCTTTTACTTTGTGCCTCAGCTTTCCGTAAGGGTCGGTAATAGTTGCAATATATTCACCTTTTTCCACGTGTTTGCCGCAGGGTATCTTTACATGTAGAAGGCCACTGTATTTTGCCCTCATCCAGCTGCTGTATTCTATGATAATTGTTTCCCCTGTAGGATCGGGCACATCGAATTTTGGCTTGAGCATTTCAAAATGATCCAGAATGCGCATCACACCTTCTACTCCCTGTTTTGCAATGGTTTTGTTGCTGTCCTGTGATTTTCCTCCTTCAAAGAGCAGCACCGGTTTGCCTTGTTTTGCGCAGGTTTCCCTGTAAGATTTGGTTATGGTCTTAGAGATGATCGTAAAAGGTGCATTAAAGATCCTGGCATAGTGCATGTCCATTTCCTCGCCTTTTTTTATTCGTATTTGAGCTGCGTTAAATCGGCTTGCCCCACCAGTGTGAAAGTCCATACAAAAATCGGCTACCGGCAGTATCTTTTGCACAAACTGGTAGGCAAAACGACTCGCTAAAGAGCCATTTTTGGCACCCGGGAAAACCCTGTTAAGATCGCGCCCATCAGGAAATTCGCGCGCCATATTTAAAAATCCGAAGACATTTAGAATGGGAATACAAATTACGGTTCCCCTGGCAGGTTTGTTTATTTCCTTTACAATAAGCTGGCGCACCACCTCTACGCCATTGATCTCATCACCGTGAATCCCCGCGGTAATAAGTACCACCGGGCCCGGTTTTTTTGACCTTTCAATAATAATTGGCACTTCTACATGGGTAGTGGTGTAGAGTTTGGCCATGTTAAAGTTAATCGTTGCACTTTTGCCGGGAGGTACTCTTTTCCCTAAGATCTCAAGAACATTGTTCTCATCTATAGATGCCATACACTAAACATTTCGCTCAATATAACGAATAATGGTTTTAGCTATATCTTTTCCAGTGGCTTCTTCTATACCTTCTAGCCCCGGAGAAGAGTTTACTTCAAGAATAAGTGGCCCGCGGGAGCTTTGTAGCATGTCTACACCGGCAACACCCAGTCCCATTGCTTTGGCTGCTTTAATGGCTGCGTTCTCTTCATCGTCTGTAAGCTGAATGATACTTGCGGTACCGCCACGGTGAAGGTTAGAACGAAATTCCCCTTCTTTTCCCTGTCTCTTCATGGCGCCCACTACATGGCCATCCACAACAAACGCCCGTATATCGGCACCACCGGCTTCCTTGATAAACTCCTGTACAATTACCCTTGCCTGCAGGCCGTTAAAAGCTTCAATGACCGATTCGGCTGCGTTCTTGGTCTCAGCAAGAACAACTCCAAGGCCCTGGGTTCCTTCAAGCAGTTTAATGATCAAAGGGGCGCCTCCCACGTGGTCTATCACTTCTCCCACATCTTTAGAATAATTGGTGAATACAGTTTTAGGAAGTCCAAGCCTGGCACGAGACAGTACCTGTAGGCTTCTCAGTTTATCACGGCTCCTTACCAGAGACTGTGACTCGGTAGTAGAAAAAACGCCCATCATCTCAAATTGACGTACCACAGCCGTACCGTAAAAAGTAACCGAAGCCCCAATTCGCGGAATTACAGCATCGGCATCTTCAATATGCCTGCCTTTGTAGTAAATACTCGGGTGTTTCTTTTCAATAATAAGGTCACACTTGAGAGGGTCAATGATCTCGACATCGTGATGCCTTTTTTTAGCTGCCTCTACAAGCCGTTGCGTGGAGTACAGGCTGCTGTTCCTGGAAAGGATCTTTATATTCATTCTTGTTTCTTCTTAAAAGAGAGATCGTAATACTCGGTATCTACGATATATTTTCTAGTTATAAATTTACGGCCCAAAAGTACGGGAAATCTCATCTCCTGCCGGGCCGAAAGGGACAGGGAAATTTTCCGGGTCTTACCAAACAGGGTGATCGTGGTCTGGATTTGATACCGCTTTTGAACAATGCCATTACTGCTTTTCACAAACACAATATCATAGTCTTTAAACCTGTAAGTGCGGCCATTGTACAGCGGGTGCTCTTCATCCAAAAATGTGCATTTTAGCACCCCTTTTTCTTCCACGATGTGATCACAGTGGATGGATGAGGTGTAAGCTCCTGTATCTACCTTAACTGCTATGTCTTCGAGGTGTAGATCGGGAAAATCTGCCTTGTCAAAACGGCCAATGGTAATTTTTTCCATGAACGCAAGGTACTAAAAGCAGATTTTTAAAATCTTAACTATTTCTGAAAATATATTATGCTGAAAATGAAGCGACTCCCCATTGGTTTTATACTTCGGAAGGTTCTTTAAAGCCCCTTTTTGATTCCGGTTTCTTCCGAAGTAATCCTTCTTTTTGACATTTTTGACACCTGAAGCTTCAGAAGAAATTTTTAACACTATACACCCGAACCTATCCAAAAAGGCAAATTCTAATATTTTACCTTTGAAGCATGGAGGAAAATAAGCTGGAAGTACAATTAAAAACCCTCCCCGAAAATCCGGGAGTCTACCAGTACTTTGACAAAAACGGAAGGATCCTTTACGTGGGAAAAGCTAAAAACCTCAAAAAAAGGGTCACTTCATACTTTACCAAGAACAATGATAGCCATCGCATTCGCGTGATGGTGAAAAAAATCCATGAGATTAGGCATATTGTGGTTTCTTCGGAAACCGATGCGCTTCTCCTGGAAAATAACCTCATTAAGAAGCATCAGCCGCGCTTCAACGTAATGTTGAAAGACGATAAGACTTACCCATGGATATGTATCAAAAATGAGAGATTTCCGAGGGTTTTTGCTACCCGCCGCTTAGTTAAGGATGGCAGTGAATACTACGGCCCTTTTACCAGTTTTAAGACCATACACACGCTTATGGATTTGATTAAGGGCGTTTATCCTCTTCGCACCTGCAACTATGACCTTGCTGAAGATAAAATAAGGAACGGGAAGTACAAAGTGTGCCTGGAGTACCACCTTGGGAACTGCATGGGGCCTTGTGAAGCCTATGAAGCTGAAGCAGAGTATCAGAAAAAGATTGACGCCATACGCCAAATCGTCAAAGGAAATTTTAAGGACTCTTTACAGCAGTTTCGGCAGCAAATGAAAGATCACGCCCAAAAACTGGAATTTGAGGAGGCGCAAAAAATCAAGACCAAAATTGACATTTTAGAGAACTATCAGGCAAAGTCTACAGTAGTAAATCCAAAGATCAACAATGTAGATGTGTTCTCGATTGTGAGCGATGAGGGGTATGGCTATGTGAATTTTTTACAATTGTCGCACGGGGCAATTATAAGGTCTCATACCATAGAAATGAAGAAGAAGCTTAGCGAAACAGATCAGGAACTCCTGGAGCTGGGCATCACCGAGATCAGGCAAAGGTTCAATTCTCTCACCCGTGAAATATATGTTCCTTTTAAGGTTGATGTGGGTGAAGAAATTAAGGTGACTGTGCCCGTATTTGGAGACAAAAAACAAATTGTAGATCTCTCTACAAGAAATGCAAAATACTTTAGGCAGGAGCGTTTCAAGCAAATGAAGATCGTAGATCCAGACCGGCATGTAAACCGTATTATGGCCCAGATGAAACAGGACCTCAGGCTAAACGAGGAGCCAAGGCATATTGAATGTTTTGACAACTCAAATATCCAGGGGAGTAATCCTGTGGCAGCCTGTGTGGTCTTTAAAGATGGGAAAGCCAGTAAAAAAGATTACCGCAAATTCAATATTAAAACTGTTGAGGGACCTAACGATTTTGCTTCTATGGAAGAGGTAGTCTTCAGGCGCTACCGCAGACTCCTGGAAGAAGGGGAACCATTGCCGCAGCTGGTGATAGTAGACGGTGGGAAGGGCCAGTTGTCTTCAGGAGTAAAAGCTTTGGAGACACTTGGGCTAAGAGGAAAGATCGCCATTATTGGGATAGCAAAAAGGCTCGAGGAAATTTTTTATCCGGGAGATTCTATTCCTTTATACCTCGATAAAAAATCGGAAACCCTTAAGATCATTCAGCAGTTGAGGAATGAAGCGCACCGGTTTGGTATTACCTTTCACAGGCAAAAGCGCAGCAGTGTTGCCCTTAATACCGAACTTGAAGAGATCCCGGGAATTGGAGAAAAAACCGTGGTTGAGTTGCTCAAGAATTTCAGGTCTGTAAAAAGAGTGAAAGAAGCGTCGATAGAAAGTTTATCTTCGGTCATTGGGAAATCCAAAGCCACGCTTATCTATCAATTTTACCATTCAGAAAATGACTAAAAAACTCTGCATATTTTTCCTTCTTTTGGGACTCCTGCCGGGAATTGCCCAGGAGCAGGAAGATCCAAAGGTTGGGCTGGTGCTTAGTGGGGGCGGGGCCAAGGGCCTGGCCCATATTGGGGTGCTTAAGGTGCTCGAAGAAGCCGGGGTGCGCATTGATGTTATTGGCGGTACCAGCATGGGGGCTATTATTGGGGCTCTTTATTCTGCAGGCTATTCGGCTCACCAGCTGGACAGTATTTTTCAAACCATCAACTTTAATATCCTGCTCCAGGACGAACTACCCCGCAGTGCCAAGACTTTTTACGAGAAAAGGGATTCAGAAAAATATGCACTTACGCTGCCCTTTGATAATTTTAATATTAGTTTCCCGTCTGCACTTTCAAGGGGGCAAAATGTCTACAACCTCATGTCTAAGCTAACGCTGCATTTGGAGGAAAATCAGGATTTTGAAGCTTTGCCTATTCCTTTTTTTGCTGTTGCTGCCAACATTGAAACGGGAAAGGAAGTTTTGCTTGATGAGGGGCATCTACCACAGGCCATTTCGGCAAGTGCAGCCATCCCAAGCCTGTTCAGCCCAGTGATCATTGACGGCCAATTGCTGGTAGACGGGGGAGTTGTAAATAATTATCCGGTAGAAGAGGTGAAGCGCAGGGGGGCAGATATCATTATTGGTGTCGATGTGCAGGACACCCTTATGAAGAGGGATGAACTCAGGTCGGTTTTTGATATACTTACCCAGGTAAGTAACTTCAGGACCATCACCGATATGCACGACAAAGTTGAAAAGACCGATGTTTATATAGATCCTGACATCAAACCTTTCTCTGTAGTTTCTTTTGAAAAAGGCCGGGAGATCATTGATGAGGGCGAGGCCGCTGCGCGGGCAATGTTACCCAACCTGAAGGAGATCGCGGCCAGGCAGAAAGAAAAGCCGGTGCCGCAGAATTACATCTCACCTGTAGAATCTTTATACATCACCGGGGTACAGATAGAAGGGAACACCTCTTATCCCAGGGCGTATACTATGGGAAAATTGAAAATTCAGTCGCCCGATACTATTACCTACAGAGATTTAAACCTTGGCATCAATAACCTTTCGGCCACCAGGAACTTTAACCGGATAAATTACCGGCTTGCCCCTTCAAACGGAGGTCATGCCCTTGTGCTGCAGCTCGAGGAAAATTCAAGTAAAACCCTTTTGAGAATGGGTGTGCATTATGACAACGTCTATCACAGTGGTGTGCTCCTTAATATTACCCACAAAAGTTTTCTTGTAGCTAATGATGTAAGTTCCCTTGATGTGGTCCTGGGAGATAACTTCAGGTATAACTTCAACTACTACATTGATAAGGGCTACTATTGGAGCGTGGGGTTTAGGTCAAGGTACAATAGCTTTAGTAAAGGAGTTTCATTTGACCTCGCTAACGAGAATTCGGGGTTTGAAAGCGAAGGGATCAATAAACTGGAGATAGACTATGAAGATCTTACAAATCAGCTTTATTTAGAGACGCTTTTTCAGCAGGTATTTTCTTTTGGTGTAGGCTTGGAGCACAAGCATCTTAGTGTAACTTCAGAAACACTTAGTACCTCAGGTCCTGCACAACCGTCAAATGGTGAGTTTGATGACAGCTCTTATTATGCTCCTTTCGGGTATTTGCTTTACGATAGTAGGGATTCTAAATATTTTCCTACACGTGGGGTTTATTTTGAAAGTGATTTTCACTGGCACCTCCTGTCGTCAAGAGATGATTTTTCACCATTTTCTGCCACGAAGGGAACTCTTGGAGCTGCTTTTTCTCCTGTAGAGCAGTTGGCGGTAAGAATTTCTTCGGAAGCGGGGTTCAGGATTGGTAGTCGTTCAAATAATATTTTTGACTTCTTTTTGGGCGGTTACGGCAATGACTTCATAAACAATTTTACCTCTTTTTACGGGTATGAATTTGTAGATCTTTCGGGAGATAGTTTTACTAAAGCTTTGCTGGAGCTTGATTACAAATTTCTGGAAAACAACCACCTTATTTTTAGCGCTAATTTTGCCAATGTTGAAAATGAACTTTTTGAAGGAGGGAAATGGATCAAGTGGCCGGAGTATTCGGGATATGCTATAGGATATGGCCTGGAGACCTTTTTAGGTCCTGTTGAGGTAAAATATTCTATTTCCCCCGAAAGGAAGGAAAGTCAGTGGTCTTTTAGCCTGGGCTTCTGGTTTTAGAGGTCCTTTAACGGATATTTAGCTAAAAATTGTTCATATTTGTAACAGTTCCTTCAGGAGTTTTGAGACTTATTACGGGGATTTACGAAAACGTTTTCATTAAAATACACCAACATGCCTTTTTATCACACCCTCGGAAAAATTCCGCATAAAAGACACACCGTCTTTAGAAAGCCCGATGGAAGCCTGTACTATGAACAGCTTTTTGGAACCATTGGCTTCGACGGAATGTATACCAATATGTATCACGAGCAGCGGCCTACGCAAGTGAAAGAGATTAAAGGGAGCTATGATGTACAGCCGAAGGTGGCTACTGAAAAGAATATACAGTCTTACAGGTTTAAAGGTTTCCAGGTAAAACCAGACCCAGATTACCTGAAGAGCCGAAAAGTGGTGCTTACCAATAGCGATGTAGATATTGCCCTGGCTGCGCCACAAAAATCTACAGAAGATTATTTCTATAAAAATGCAGATTCAGATGAGTTGCTTTTTATTCATAAAGGCAGCGGGAAGTTAAGAACCCACCTGGGAAACCTGGATTTTAAATACGGAGATTACCTGCTAATTCCCCGCGGAACCATTTATAAACTTGATTTTAATGATGAGGTGAACAGGTTGTTCATTGTAGAGTCGAGGAGACCAATTTACACCCCAAAACGCTACCGTAATTATTTTGGGCAGTTGCTGGAACATTCGCCTTTTTGCGAAAGGGATATTAGAAGGCCTTATGAGCTGGAAACGAATAACGAAAAAGGGGATTTTTTGATCAAGATCAAGAAACAGGGGAAAATATTTGATATGGTATACGCGTCGCATCCGTTTGATGTAGTAGGTTACGATGGTTACAACTATCCCTATGCTTTTTCTATTCACGATTTTGAACCTATTACCGGCCGAGTTCACCAGCCGCCACCGGTACACCAAACTTTTGAGACTGATGCCTTTGTGGTGTGTTCTTTTTGCCCCCGTCTTTACGATTACCACCCCGAAAGTATACCGGCACCTTACAGTCACAGTAACATAGACAGCGATGAGGTGTTGTACTACGTAGACGGTGATTTTATGAGCAGGAACGACATCGAGGCAGGGCATATTTCTTTGCATCCGGCAGGTATTCCTCACGGGCCACACCCGGGAGCCGTTGAGCGAAGTATAGGCCAGACCGAGACCGAAGAGCTGGCAGTGATGGTAGATACCTTTAAGCCCTTAATGGTGACCGAAGATGCCATGGAGATTGCAGATGACTCTTACCATAAATCATGGCTTGATCATTAAAAAATAAAACCTTTCAAAAATGGCATTTTTGAGGGTTCATTAAATAACACTTTAAAGAAACATGCCGCACAGCGGCCTAAAATATATTTATTTATGTCTACTGAAAACACAACAGAAATAGAAAAGACCGTGCCACAGGCAGAAGATTTCCTGCCCATAATGGGTACAGATTATGTTGAACTCTATGTGGGGAATGCCAAGCAGGCAGCCTACTACTACCAACAGGCCTGGGGCTTTCAGCCTGTAGCTTATTCGGGGCTTGAATCGGGTAGCAAAGACAGGGTCTCCTATGTACTGCAGCAGGGCAAAATTAGATTGGTGCTTACCAGCCCTTTGCAACCGGGAGGCGAAATAAATGCACATATAGACAAGCATGGAGATGGCGTTAAAGTAGTAGCCCTGTGGGTAGATGATGCCCGTAAGAGTTATGAAGAGACTACAAAGCGAGGTGCGAAATCTTATTTTGAGCCTAAAGAGGTAAGTGACGAACATGGGCATGTAGTGCTTTCGGGAATTCACACCTATGGCGAAACAGTGCACGTATTTGTTGAAAGAAAAAATTATTCGGGGCCATTTATGCCGGGCTACAAGGAATATAAACCCAATTTCCAGGTGAAAGATGTAGGTTTAAAATACATTGATCACATGGTAGGAAACGTGGGATGGAATGAAATGAACAAGTGGTGTGAGTTCTACGCTAAAGTAATGGGCTTTGCGCAAATGGTTTCTTTTGATGATAAGGATATTTCTACGGAATACACCGCCTTGATGAGTAAGGTGATGAGTAACGGTAACGGCCGGATCAAATTCCCTATCAATGAACCCGCGGAAGGAAAGAAGAAGTCCCAGATAGAAGAATACATCGATTTTTATAATGGTGCCGGCGTACAGCACATCGCTGTGGCCACCGATAATATCATTGAAACTGTCACTGCTTTGAGGGACCGGGGAGTAGAATTCCTTTATGTTCCCGAGGCTTATTACGACGATGTTTTAGATCGGGTAGGAGAAATAGATGAAGAACTCGAGCCGCTAAAGGAACTTGGGGTGTTGATTGATCGTGATGATGAAGGTTACCTGTTGCAAATATTTACCAAGCCGGTTCTTGACAGGCCAACCATGTTCTTTGAGATCATTCAGAGAAAAGGAGCTCAATCTTTTGGAAAAGGTAATTTTAAAGCCCTTTTTGAAGCTATAGAAAGAGAACAGAATTTGCGGGGAACCCTATAAAATAGATGCCAACTCATTGATAATGTAGATTAAGACTTAAAAAAATAGGTTTTTACAATAAGTTGCGTTAAAGTTATTTTTTTAGTTGTGTAATAGCTACTTATATAAGAATTTTGCACCGCAATTTTGGAGTGGTTACCAGGATTGGGAAAAAAAATTACTTTTTTTTCATAATTTAAGTTTTAGTTGGTTAATAAGATTAAAAGCCCCGTCATTCATTTGACGGGGCTTTTTGTTTTTAATACATTTGGAATAGAAATTGTAATTGTCATATCAAAAAAACCTACTTGTATAAAATGAAGAAGATTACAGCAATTATAATTTCACTTATAGCTCTCAATGTTTCGGCTCAGTCTCATCAGGCTTTTGACGCCGGCGAATGGTTTAGGTTCCGTATTCACTACGGCATGTTCAACGCGAGCTTTGCTACCCTTGAAGTGAAGGAGACCACACTAAGAAATAAATCTGTTTATCATGTGGTGGGGCAGGGAAAATCTACTGGTTTATTACACCTGTTCTTTAAAGTTGATGACAACTATGAAACCTTTATGGATAAAAAGAGTGGTGCGCCTCTCAGGTTTATAAGGCAAATAGATGAAGGTGGTCATACCCGTGATCTACTTGTAGATTTTGATCATGACAGTAATACCGCTCATGTTTTCAATAGAAAACATAATACCAGGGATACTTACGCTATTCCCGAGAATGTTCAGGATATGCTTTCTTCTTTCTATTACCTGCGTAATAATCTTGATGTAAGTGCTATTGAAAAGGGAGAGATGTTTAGCATTAAAATGTTTATAGATGACGAGAATCACGATTTTAAGTTAAAATTCCTGGGGAGGGAGGTCGTAAAAACAAAAATGGGTAATATTGCGGCATTAAAATTTCGGCCCTACGTGTTAGCAGGAAGGGTTTTTGAAAAGAAAGAAAGCCTTACTATTTGGGTTAGTGATGATAAAAATCGCATGCCCCTAAAGATCAAAGCCGATCTTGCTGTAGGTTCTCTAAATGCTGATATTGATGCTTTTAAAGGCTTGAAATATCCGTTGAATATAATAATGAATTAAATATGAGCGTCATACAGCCCGAGATAGCCGAAAAGGTGCGGCAGCTGGAAGAAAAATTCCGAAATTCTGGCCAGGACCTAGGCTCTTATCTCGATGGTCTACTATACGACAAATACCTTACCTATTGGGATTATATCGAACTCGATACCCTTTTGAGCCTGCAAAAACCCAAAACTCATTTTCCCGATGAGGAGATCTTTATAGGGTACCATCAAATTACAGAACTTTATTTTAAGCTGGTGCTCCATGAAATGAAGCAGCTGGTTGAAGCTGAAGAGCTCAATGCCGATTTCTTTACTGAAAGACTTAATCGTATTGTACGATACTTCCACATTCTAACCCACTCTTTTGATGTAATGATAAAGGGGATGGACCGGGAGCAGTTCCTTAAATTTAGGATGGCCCTTTTACCGGCCAGCGGATTCCAGTCTTCCCAGTTCAGGATGATAGAGATTTATGCAACTCCACTTCAAAACCTGGTGTTGCAGGCAAATCGGGAAGCATATCGCGCTAATGATAACCTTCAGGAGGTGTATCAAAACATCTACTGGAAGCGTGGCGGGATTAATTCAGATACGGGAGAGAAAACACTTACCCTTAAGCAGTTTGAACAAAAATATGATGATGAGTTCTTGCGGCTAGCTCATAAGCTTCAGGGTAAAAACCTTCTTGCGCTATATGACAATCTTCCGCAGGAAGAAAAAAACAATAAAAATCTTATTTCGGCGTTGCGTAATCTGGATGTTGCAGTCAATGTAAACTGGCTTCTGGTTCATATTGGTGCGGCGCAACGTTACCTTGTGGTGAAGAAACACGCTGTAAAAGCTACGGGAGGTACAAACTGGAAAGAGTTTTTGCCGCCCAGTTTTCAAAGGATTTTTTTCTTTCCCGAACTTTGGAGTGAAGAAGAAAAAAAGGAATGGGGGAGACAATGGGTAGAAGAAATGATAAATTAATAAAATATTGAAAGTGAAAAGACTTGGTTACCTGCTAATGCTGATGATGGTTATGACTGCCTGTAATAACCACACTGAAAAACCCGAAATAGCCGATAACACTGTTAAAGTAAAGGCGCCAGCTATTGTAAAAGAGTTTGGTTTTGTATTAAATGATTATGAAGTGGTGCGCGACACCATACGTTCGGGTGATAGTTTTGGACTTATCCTCGGTACGCATGGGGTAGACCCGAATAAGATTTTTGAGATCGTCAACAAAGTACGTGATACCTTTAATCCGCGTAAAATAGTTCTTGGTAAGCCCTATGCAATTTTAAAGAGTCGGGATTCGGCTGCAACTCCAAATGTATTTATTTATGAGAACGACCTTGTGAATTATACAGTGGTAGATCTACGCGACAGCATTTCGGTATATACTGCCAAAAAGCCCGTTACCATTACAAAAAGATCAGTTTCTGGGGTGATAAATTCCAGTTTGACCGAGGCTATACAAGACGAGGGGCTAAGCTATCTTATTGCGCACGAGATGAGCAATATCTACCAGTGGAGTATAGATTTCTTCAGGTTGCAGAAAGGAGACAGGTTTAAGCTGGTCTACAACGAGCGTTACATTAATGACAGCATTTATGCCGGGATTGAGAATATTGAAGCTTCGGTTTTTTACCATGAAGATAAGCCTTATTACGCTTTTAATTTCATGGTAGATTCTACTTCGGGAGAGCGTGATTATTACGATGAAAAAGCCCGACCGCTACAGAGTTTCTTCTTAAAGGCACCGCTTAATTTCACTCGTATTTCGTCTCGTTTCAGCCCTAGAAGATTTCATCCGGTGCAGCAAAGATGGAAGGCTCATAAAGGTACAGATTACGCAGCACCTCATGGTACGCCAATTTGGAGCACAGCAAATGGTGTGGTTATCGCATCTTCCTATACTGCCGGCAACGGTAATTACGTTAAGATAAAACACAACGGCACCTATACCACCCAGTACCTGCACATGTCAAAACGTGCGGTAAAGCAGGGGCAGCGTGTAAAGCAGGGAGATATTATTGGCTATGTAGGTAGTACAGGACTGGCCACCGGGCCGCATGTTTGCTACCGCTTCTGGAAGAATGGCGTGCAGGTAGATCCATTCCGTCAAAACCTTCCGGCAGCCGAGCCTATTGAAGATAAATACATCCCGTCTTACTTTGCGGCTATTGAGCCTTTAAAGACGGAGCTGGGAAAAATTGAATTTAAAGAACCTATTTAAAATGACCAACACTAATCCAACCCATACCAAAGCCTGGGAAAAACTTCAGGCTCATTTTTCTGAAATAAAAGATCTTAACTTAAAGGAGGCTTTTCAAAAAAACCCTAATCGGGCCGATGCCTTTACTCTTAAGTGGGAAGATTTTTATGTAGACTACAGCAAAAATTTAATTACTGAAGAAACACGTGACCTCCTTACTGCTCTTGCTGAAGAAGCCGGATTAAAGGAGGCTATAAATGCCCTTTTTGAAGGGGAAGAAATCAACAGGACCGAGGGGCGTTCCGTATTGCATACAGCCTTGAGAAGTAAAGCTGATGCCGATGTAAAAGTTGACGGTGAGAACGTAATGCCTGAAGTCTATGAGGTCAAAGAAAAGATCAGGGAGTTTTCTTATTCGGTTATTACAGGTGCCAAAAAAGGCTTTACAGGCAAGGCTTTCACCGATGTTGTGAACATTGGTATTGGGGGCTCAGACCTTGGTCCGGTAATGGTTACCGAGGCGCTTCAGTATTATAAAAACCATTTAAAAGTACATTTTGTATCTAATGTTGATGGAGACCATGTACAGGAGGTGATTAAAGACCTTAATCCTGAGACTACCCTCTTCATTATCGTATCAAAATCTTTCTCAACTCAGGAAACTTTGGCCAATTCCACTACAATTAGAAAGTGGTTCACCAAAAAAGCTCCGGCCGATGCTGTGGCTAAACATTTTGTAGCTGTTTCGAGTAATGTAAAGGCGGTAGAAGAGTTTGGGATTGAAACTCAGAACATTTTCCCCATGTGGGACTGGGTTGGAGGCCGTTTTTCTCTCTGGAGCGCTGTGGGGCTTTCTATAAGTCTTTCTATTGGGTATGACAATTTTAATGCGCTACTCGAAGGTGCCCGTAAAATGGATGAACATTTTAAGGGGACATCGTTCGAAAAAAATATTCCCGTTCAACTGGCACTTTTGACAGTCTGGTACAACAACTTTTTTAAAGCTGAAACACAGGCAGTCATTCCTTATACGCAGTACCTTCACCGTTTCCCTGCTTACCTGCAACAGGCAATTATGGAAAGTAATGGAAAAGGTGTAGATCGCAACGGTAACGAGGTGAACTACCAAACCGGAAATATCGTTTGGGGTGAACCCGGTACTAATTCGCAGCATGCTTTCTTCCAGCTTATTCACCAGGGAACAAAACTTATTCCTGCCGATTTTATTGGCTTCAGAAAGTCACTCCATAACGAACAGGAGCATCATAATAAGTTGATGGCAAACTATTTTGCGCAGACCGAAGCTTTACTGCAGGGAAAATCTTCAGAAGAAGTTCGAAAAGAACTGGAGGATAAAAATACTTCCGAAGAAAAGATTGAAAAAATATTGCCATTCAAGGTTTTTAAGGGGAACAATCCAACCACCACTATTCTTGTAGATCAACTTTCTCCTGAAAGCTTTGGAAAGCTAATTGCATTGTACGAACATCAAATTTTTGTTCAGGGTATTATCTGGAACATATACAGTTATGATCAATGGGGGGTAGAACTTGGCAAGCAACTTGCAACTGCAATTCTTGATGAAATCGAGAAAAATGACGTGGGAGCGCATGATTCTTCCACTACGAATTTGTTAAAATTTTATCTTTCAGAATAACAGTTAGTTAGCTAAATATTCATTTATTAAACAACCCTCTGGTAAACAGGGGGTTGTTTTGTTTTGTCTTTGTTGAAAACCTCTTGTTTTTTGTGAAAAATTCTTAACCTTTAGTTAAAGGATATTTTTAAAGAAAGTTGTTCTTTTGCAGCAACTTTATAAACACAAACTAACAAATTACACAATGAGAAAATTTTTAGCGTTAGCGTTATTTTTAACGTCAGCTACAATTTTTGCACAAGGAACTGTTACCGGTAAGGTGATTGATTCTGAAATGGATGGGCCATTACCAGGTGCAAACATTATGGTGGTAGGTACTAATAATGGTACCGTAACCGATTTTGACGGTAATTTCACTTTAGAAGTAGAGAAGAACACCGGAGAAATAGAAATTAGTTTTGTAGGCTACGAAAGAAAAGTCATTCCTTTTTCTGTTGCAAATGGTGCAAACGAAGATCTTGGAAGAATTGTTCTTTCTCCAGATGCCGATGCTCTTGAAGAAATCGTAATTACAAGTTTCTCTTTAGCTATTGATCGTAAAACACCAGTTGCTGTATCGACTATTAAAGCAGCTGATATTGAAACTAAATTAGGTAACCAGGAATTTCCTGAAATTCTTAAGTCTACTCCTGGGGTCTATGCTACAAAACAAGGTGGTGGATTTGGTGATTCTGAGTTAAGGCTTAGAGGTTTTAACTCTGAAAACATCGCGGTAATGATCAACGGTGTGCCGGTAAATGATATGGAAAGCGGTCAAGTTTACTGGAGTAACTGGGCAGGTCTTTCAGATGTGACGCGCTCTATGCAAGTACAAAGAGGTCTTGGAGCTTCCAAAGTTGCTGTTCCTTCTATTGGTGGTACTGTGAACATTTTAACTAAAACTACCGATACTGAAGAAGGAGGAAACATATTTGCTTCTACAGGAAATGATGGGTATATGAAGTTTGGAGCTACTGTTTCGACAGGAGTTTTGGATAACGGAATTGCTGCTACGGTTTCTGCTTCAAAAACTACAGGAGATGGTTATATCGACGGAACTCAGTTCGAAGGATATTCTTACTTTATTAATATTGCAAAAGATTTTGGGGACGATCATCAATTGTCCTTTACTGCTTTTGGTGCGCCTCAAACACATGGTCAGAGAGAAACACTTCATCTAATAGAGACATATAGGAGAAGTGAACGTGGAACCAAATTTAATGGTGACTGGGGTTACTTGAATGGTGAGGTTATTCACGTACAGGACAACTTTTATCATAAACCACAAATGTCTTTAAACCATTATTGGAATATTTCTGATAAAACAAATTTATCTACGGCTTTATATGCTTCTTTCGGTACCGGAGGAGGAGGTGGATATACTGGTGATGCAGACCTTCGTAATATAGACTCTCCATACAGAAGCGGTTATCTTCAGCCTTTAAATCTTGATTTAGTAGTCGCTGAGAACTTTGCTAACGCTGATCTTGGATCAAAAACGATTTTATATGATTCTCGCAACGACCATAACTGGTTTGGGGGTCTTTCCACTATTTCTACTGAAGTGACAGAAGACCTTGAATTAATGGGTGGTATTGATCTTAGATATTATAAAGGAGAACACTTCCAGGAAGTTAAAAATCTCTTGGGAGGAACCTATTGGTTAGATGATTCTGATGTAAATAATCCTATAAACGTTGCCAGAGTAGGAGATAAAATCAACTATTATAATGATGGAATTGTCCTTTGGGAAGGGGGGTTTGCTCAGGCAGAATACTCTAAAAATGATCTTTCTGCTTTTGTTTCCCTTGCGGCTTCGAATACATCTTATAAAAGAATTGATTACTTCAACTACCTTGATAGTGATCCAGAACAAGAGACAGATTTTGTGCACTTCTTTGGATACAGTGCTAAAGGTGGTGCTAACTATAACATTGACAACCACCACAACGTGTTTGCTAATGTTGGATATTTTGAAAAAGCTCCTTTCTTTCGTGATGTATTCTTGAATTATGAGAATCTTGTTAATGAGGATGCTGAAAATCAAAAAATTTTTAGTGCAGAGCTTGGATACGGATTCCGTAGCACAAATTTCAGAGCAAATGTGAATGTTTACAGAACTTTATGGCAAGACAGGTCTTTCACAAGAACCCGTTTTGATCGCGAATCTGGGCAAACATTCTTTGCGAATATTTTAGGTGTTGATGCTTTACACCAGGGACTTGAAGTAGACCTTTCTTACCGACCATTTGAAAAATTGACTATTACAGCTATGGCTTCTATTGGAGACTGGAATTGGGATAGTGATGTTCAGGATGTGTATTTCTATAATGACGAACAAGAGATTTTAAATCCTGATTCTCCAATTGAATTATTATTAAAAGATGTACCGGTTGGTGGTTCGGCACAACATACTTATGCCTTAGGTGCTAATTATGAAGTTTTACCGGGTACAAGACTCAGATTGGATTTTAATTATTATGACAAGCTATATGCAGATTTTGATCCCAACAATGTAGGGGAAGGTTACTCTCCATGGGAAGCACCAGATTATAGTGTTATGGATTTAGGCTTGACCCATGATTTTGAATTTGGAGATTTTGATGCTACTTTGATAGGGAATGTCAATAATCTTTTTGATACTGAATATATTTCAGTTGTGGATGACGGTATTAATTCTAACGCACGTACTGCACAAGTATGGTATGGTTTTGGTCGTACTTATACTGTAGGAGCTAAAATTAAATTCTAACAATATACTAAGATGAAAAAATTATTTTATTTGTTATTTATGTTCATCGGTTTGGTTCTTACCAGCTGTGAGCCTATGGAAGATATTCATGATGAAATTGATGCGGAAATTGAAGGTAGAATAGCGGGTAGTGTTGATCCTTACACTCTTACCGAGGAGGATTACACAGAGATCTTAGACCTTGGATTTGCTAATTTTGGAAGTGTTGAGGAGGCAAAAGATTTAGTGCCAGTTGTTCTAAACGAAGTTTTCCCAAGTTTTGGTGAGGGGTCTTCTGTAGAAGTGCTTTTTGATATCTATGCACCTAAAAGAGATGAGAAAGATCTAATCGTATACTACACTTCAGATGATGATTATACTGAGTATACAGATAGTGATTTTAATAACTTTGATGACTTAGATCAAGTGTTTGAGATGGTTGAAGATAAATTCTCAGATGTTCCTAACAGAACATTGGTTTCTGTGAATTATGATTACTATTCTGGATCAGTAGAAGAAAGAAACGATGGTTTTCTTTTAGTAGATGGAGATTGGATATATGTTTCTGGTTTCACGGAGGATGAGTATAATGCAATGGGAGAGAGTTATCCAAACTTCTCTAGTGAAGATGAAGCTGAAGCTAAAATCCCTGTTTTCCTTACCGAAAAATTTAAGTATGAGCCTGCAGAAAAGGGAACAATTTTACCAGTAATGTATAAGCTGTATACTAACGATAAATATGATCTTGATGAGGATGGCGATACAAACGAAAGGAAGACCTATAGTTTTGTTAAGTATTTCATTTTTAACGGCACTGATTGGGTAGTTTATAATAATCTAGTTACTGAATCTTTAAAGTTTGGACATGACGGGACTAACTGGGTTCCAGATAGCACTATCGTTTATACTTTAACCCAGGAGGATTACGCTTCTGTTGGAAATGGACAATACGGTAATTTTGACTATTGGAATGGTGATGATATTGCTGCAGCACATGCTAAAATTATTACTATACTTGAAGCTAAGTATCCTGATGCAGAAGTGGGTCAGAAATTCCTGATAACTTACAAGGGATATAATGGTTCTACAAACAATTATACTCAAAGATTTGTTGTAAACGATTCTGGTGAGATTGTAAAGGAATAGAATTGTAAAAAAATTAAAAAGCCGTCCTTGTGGCGGCTTTTTTTAACTCTTTTAGTTATGAAAAAAAGATTTCTTTCTTTGTTTATTTTGGTAGTATTGTTTTCTTGTTCTACAGATGACTCTGGTTCACAGCCCAATCCAAACCCGGAACCTAAAGAAAAGCCGGTAGCTAATGATGATTTCCGCACGGCGGTGGAAAACGAAACTATTATCTTAAATAATATAACCCAAAATGATGTCGTAGTAGATAATGCACGAATTAAGTCATTTGATTCCCAAACCTCTCAGGGTGGTAAGGTAAAGGATAATCGGGATGGCACTTACACCTATACTCCTCCAGTAGATTTCATTGGTGAAGATTCATTTTCCTACCTGTTATGTGTTCCGGGAGATTCTGAAAGATGTTCAACTGCTGAAGTTTTAATTGATGTGGTAGATGGAGGAAGTCCTGAGACTACAGATGATACTGTGAATACAATGGAATCTATGAGCATCATTTTAGAAAATTTATTATCAAATGATGTAATCGTGGATGGAAGTTCTTTGTCTTCTGTGAATTCAGAGAGTTCTACTGGTAATGTTAAACTTAGTGACAACGGTACAGTAACATACACCCCTGCTGATGGTTTCACAGGTGAGGACAGCTTCACTTATACAATTTGTGATAATGATCAACCCGAACCTACTTGTGATACAGGTATAGTGACGGTAAACGTATATGCAGCAATTTCTTTCAATATTCCGGCTACAGTTCAGGAATACTATAAGGATTTTGCATTTACATCCAATGGGGAAATCAATTACGAATTCATTTCAGACTTCACTTCAGAGAAGCATACCACTATACTTTCTTATGGACAAAGACATGACTATTTATATGAAGCAGATGAAGATCTTAATAATCCAGATAATGTAATTTTAATGTATTCAGGGGAATCCAGGTACTGGGAAGAATACTGGTCCGATTCAAATGACTACGAACCACAAACTTTTAATACTGAACATATTTATCCACAGTCAAGGTTAAATTCTGAATTGGCAGTGGCAGATATGCACCATTTAAGAGTCGCTGATGCTGATATTAATTCCTTAAGATTAAATTATCCTTATGTAGATGGTGCTGGAGAATTTGGTTTGGTTACAGAAGAAACATTTTATCCTGGTGATAAATGGAAAGGTGATGTAGCTCGTATGATTATGTACCTCAATGTAAGATATGGTGAAAATTTTGAACAAGTTGGAGGAATTGAACTCTTTCTTAAATGGAATGTTGAAGATCCGGTTTCTGATTTCGAGATACAACGCAATAATATCATTGAAGGTGCTCAGGGTAACAGGAATCCGTTTATTGATAACCCTTTTTTGGCTACTTTGATTTGGGGAGGGGAACCTGCTGAGAATTTGTGGCATTAAGAATTATTCCCAATATGGTTATAGCCGCTCCTTTCCCGGGAGGCGATTTTTTTATTTAAAAAACTTATCTTTACCCCTATAAATCTATTATTATGTACGAAACTGTACTCTTTATCCACTCTTGGTGGGCGTATCTGGTCTTGCTGGTCCTTCTTGTTGCAACTGTGAATTTTATCATTGGCATTTCCTCGAAAAAAGAATATGCTGCAACAGATTTTCGATTGGCTTTATTTTCGCTGATTGTGTCACATATCCAGCTTCTTATTGGGATTGTCCTCTACTTTGTTTCCCCCTATTTTAAAGCCTTTGGGCAACTGGGAATGGGAAAGGTAATGAAAGATTCCACCTTGCGACTTTACCTTGTTGAGCACCCGCTTATAATGGTTATTGCTGTGGCATTGATCACTATTGGATATTCAAAACACAAAAATAAACGCCTGTCTAACCAAAAATTTAAAACACTCGGTATATTCTACGGTCTTGCCCTGGTTTTTTTGCTTTCGCGAATTCCATGGTCTGCCTGGTTCTAATCGGCTTCTTTGGTTAGGATGATGTACACCGGAAAGTGATCACTAAATCCACCCGTAAATCCTGACTGTCCAAAACTTCGGAAAGGATAATTCTTATAAGTCCCCTTAGAGGTAATAAGAAACGGCGGATTAAAAATATAAGCCCTGAAAAATGTCAGTTTTTCAGGGCTTTTTTCTATTAAAGATTTTGAAACCAAAATCTGGTCAAACAAATTCCACTGGTCGCGATATGCCGAAGTTCCTGTGCCCTCCGAAGCAATTGCAGCAAAAGGATTGTATAATCCTCCAAAGTCTACCTGCTCCTTCTTTGCCCTGGCTCCCAGGATTTTGTTCAGGCTGGCATTGGCTGGATCATCATTAAAATCTCCCATATTTACTATCATGGCATAAGGATCCTGCCTTTGTAGCGAGTCTAAAATGGTTTTATTAAGCCTTGCAGCCTGCGCTCTCTTATAGCTGCTTAGTTTTTCCCCACCGCTGCGCGAAGGCCAGTGATTTACCATAAAGTGAATATCCTCGCCGTCTATAGACCCGCTCACTACCAGTTGATCTCGGGTAAAATCCCTTTTTGAAGTGTTTTTAGCTTCGTAGATCAAGAGCTTATGTTTCTTCCAGTCCTTTAACTTAAAGGTATTGGCCCTGTATAGTAGTGCGACATCAATACCTCTTTCATCTGGAGAGTCGCTGTGCACGATCTGGTAATCATAAGGTGCCAAAAGTGGCATTTTTACGAGGTCTTCCAGCACCTGAAGGTTCTCTATCTCACATAGCCCCACAATTGCTGGAGGTGATGGCAGCTCCTCTCTTCCCATGCTGCTTATCACCCGCGCCAGGTTCTCCAGCTTCTTTTGGTATAGTTTTTCTGTCCATCTGTACTTGCCCGAAGGTGTGAAATCTTCATCAAAAGTGTCTGGGGAATCGTAAATATCAAATAGGTTTTCAACATTATAAAAACCGATACTGTAAGCCTTATAGTCCCTTTTTTCCTGTGCTTCTGCCAGTTGATAAGCAAGAATGGAGATGCTAAGGATCAATAAATTAAGTGATTTTTGTAGCACCGGATTTTCTTTTGTTAAAAATGATAGGAATTAGATTAAAGATAGAATAAAAAATGTATTATTGCTCCATAAATGCCTCCCCTGTAATGTTTTATGAAAATATTTTCTTTTGGGAGGATCCTGTTTTCTTTCCTGTTTCTGTCTGCAGCTGCTTTTGGGCAGCAGGTTAGCGGTGTTGTGATCGATCAGGTTTCGGGAGAGCCTCTTAGTGGCGTTTCTGTTACTATTTCCAATGCTGTCGTGGAGAAAACTTCAGATATTGAAGGTGTTTTTGTTTTTTCTGAAGGACTTCCGCAGGGAGAACAAATTCTTACACTCTCCAAAAATGGCTTTTTCAGCAAACATTTTCCGCTTAAAATTACTTCTGAAGATATAAACCTCGGCCAGATTCCTTTAGTTCCCAACCTGCCCGAAATGCAGCGGCAAACCGAAATCATATCTCTTGGTGACCACGAATTAGATGAAGAACAAAGTGTGTCCAATATTTCGGGGCTCTTGCAGGCTTCTAAAGATGTTTTTCTAAATGCAGCTGCTTTTGATTTTAGCCCCACCTTTTTTCGGCCTCGCGGTTACGACAGTGAATATGGAAAAGTACTCATCAACGGTATAGAAATGAATAAAATCTTCTCCGGAAGGCCGTTGTGGAGCAATTGGGGCGGATTAAATGATGTGCAACGCAACCAGGAATTCTCTAACGGCACCACCCCTTCTTCGGTCTCATTTGGAGGGCCGGCTGGTACCACGAATATCATCATGAAGGCTTCTCAATATACCCACGGCGGCAAATTATCTTATGCCGTGGCTAACAGGTCGTATTCCGGGAGGGCTATGGGCAGCTACCATAGTGGTTTATTGGCTTCAGGCTGGGCGTATTCTTTTTCTGTGGCAAGACGTTTTGCTGAAGAAAGTTTTGTTGAAGGGACTATCTATGACGCCAACTCATTTTTTGCTTCCGTAGAAAAGAAAATCAATGATTCGCATAGCCTGAATTTCACCGGATTCTACACCCCAAATAAACGCGGCCGAAATTCGCCCAACACTCAGGAAGTTTTTGAGCTGAAAGGGAACAGCTACAATGCATATTGGGGATGGCAGGATGGAGAGATCAGGAATTCCCGGGTGCAGGTTGTAGAGGAACCTGTATTTATGCTCAACCATTCCTGGACTGTGAATAAAGTGCTTGAAATAAATACCGGTGTCGCATACCAGTTTGGGAAGATTGGGAACAGCAGGATTGAATATGGCGGTAGCCGGTTATACCGTGAGGGTACCGAAGATATCTTTCTGGGAGGGGGCAGTAATCCCGATCCTGCCTATTATCAAAAGCTGCCATCCTACTTTCTAAGATTCGCAGATGCACCAAATTTTAGGGAAGCTTACCTGGCAGAGCAGGAATTCCGGAGCTTTGGGCAAATTAATTGGGATGAATTCTATCTTGCAAATGGATCGGCTACAGTAGCTGGCGGTAATGCGGTTTATGCCCTTTATGAAGACAGGGTCGATGACCGGCAAATTTCTGCAGCCTCAAATTTCAGGTATGTGGTCTCTTCTCAACTTGCAATCACGGGAGGTGTAGACTTCAGGCAGCTTGAAAGTAAAAATTTTGCTTCGGTACTTGATCTCTTTGGTGCAGCCTCTTTTTTGGATGTCGATGCCTTTTCAACAGGATCAAAGGCGCAGAATGACCTCAAGAATCCGAATAAATTAGTCTCCGAAAATGACATTTTTAAGTACCATTACAGCTTTGATGCCACGAAAGGCGGCGGATTCCTTCAGGCGGAATTTAACCTTCAGAAAATAGAGGCTTACCTGGCTGTCGAAACTTCGGCTACGGCTTACCGGCGAAGCGGCCACTTTCAGAATGGCAATTTCCCCGACAATTCCCTGGGAGAAAGCGAAAAAATCAACTTTGGAAGTTACGGTGCTAAGGGCGGGTTCACCTATAAATTAAATGGCAGGAATTACTTCAGTATTAATCTTTCTGGGTTTACCAAACCACCCGCGTTGCGAAATAGTTTCTCAAATGCGCGGCAAAACAATGATGTGGTTCTTGGGCTCACAAGTGAAAAAATTATGACTGCCGATGCAGGTTACCAAATCCGTACCCCCTTTATTACCGGAAAGATCACCGGCTTTTATGGCCTTTTTGAAGATGCTACCGAAGTTTCATTTTATTATGCCGATGGTCTTTCGAATTCAGGAAGGGATGTTACCAATGCCTTTGTTCAGGAAATTATGACCGGCATAGATAAACGTCATGTGGGCTTGGAGTTTGGCTTTGAAATTCCGGTTACTACTACCCTAAAAATACGCTCTGCAGGCTCGATTGGTGAATATATCTACCAAAGTAACCCTAATATCTACCTCACTTCAGATGATTTTACTGAAGTCCGCCACATGGGGCAGACTTTCCTGGAAGGATACAGGCTTCCGGGTGGTCCGCAGCGAGCTGTACAGGCCGGGTTTGAATACCGGGATCCTGCGTATTGGTGGATTTCAGCTTCTGCCAACTTCTTTTCTAAATCCTTTATAGATGTTGCCCCTCTTCCGCGGACCAAAAATTTTGAAACCGACCTTGATGGCTTGCCGCTCTTAAACTTTGATAAGACGATCGCACAAGACCTGCTGCAGCAGGAAGAATTTGAAAGCTACATGCTGGTCAATGTGGTGGGCGGCAAATCGTGGAGGATTAAGAACAGGTTTTTGGGCATTTTTGCCAGCCTCAACAACATACTGGATGCTACCTACAAAACAGGAGGCTACGAGCAATCGCGCAACGTCAATTACACGCTGCTTAAAGCCGATATGGAGAGGGATAAACCCCTTTTTGGATCTAAATACTGGTTTGGCCCCGGCACTACTTATTACGCTCACGTTTATTTAAGATTCTAAAAAATGAAGAGAATTTTGCCATTTTTGAGCCTGTTGATTATTGTTTCCTGTGCTCCTGAAGATGATTTTACTGCACCTGCCGTGAAGGTTACTCCTGTAGAAACCAACATTGATCTACAGGTGGTGGTGGGAATGTTTATGCAAGATCAGGAAAGGGTTTTGAGCTTTGATAAAGATCTCGTGCTGGAGGCTTATGTGGTTTCCAGCGATGAAGCCGGTAATTTTTATAAAGAAATGGTGGTGCAGGACAAACCGGAGCAGCCCAAAGCAGGGTTAAATATTAAACTGAACATGAACTCCTACTACCAGTTCTATAACTTCGGAAGAAAAGTGTACATTCACCTTAACGGCCTTAGTGTGGGGCAGGTGAATGGCGTAGCAACGCTTGGCGTGGCCGACGGAAACCAGATCGTAAATATTCCTGAATCGCAGGTTGCTTTTCACATAAGCAGAAGTGCAGAGGTGTCCCAAATCACCCCGAAGCTCATAAAAGCTTCAGAATTTGGTGATGTACTGGAGAACCTGTACGTGCAAATTGAGAATGTGCAGTTCAATAAACTGCTGGTCAACCCTCAAAACCCTGCAACTTATGCAGCAGAAGAAAATGATGAGTTTGACGGTGAAAGGCTGGTAGAGAGCTGCACAGGAGATTTCCCCTTTATCGTTAGCACCAGTACCTATGCCGATTTTGCTGCTCTAAAGCTGCCCGCCGGTTCGGGGAGCGTGCAGGGAATTTTGACCAGAGATTTCTATGATGAAATTTATACCATTTATATGAACCTTCCGGGAGATATAAGCTTCAGCAATAACCCACGCTGTGATCTTGAAACTTATGATTGCGGCCTGGCTACATCAAACGGAAGCAAAATCCTCTTTGAAGATGATTTCAGTTTACAGAAGAACAATAAACCCATTGATGGGAAAGGCTGGAAGAACATCATCCAGGAGGGTTCCCGCCCATGGGAGGCTTTTACTGCCACGGGGGCAAACGCTTCCCTGGGCCGATCGGCGAGGATGAGACCGGCAGGTTCGGGTGATGCCCGCAGCCTTAGCTGGCTTATTACACCAAAGATCAATTTTGACTCCAATTCGGCAGAAGTACTCAGCTTTAAAACATCTACAAGCATGGCAAACGGCAGTTTTATGGAAGTACTTATTTCAACCGACTGGGATGGTTCCGAAGAAAATCTTTTAAAAGCGGAATGGAAGATCCTTTCGGCCGCAAACATAGCAGCAAATAACGATTTCTTTGGCGATTGGATCTCTTCGGGCCTGGTTGACCTTTCGTGCGTAACAGGTAAAGGTTTTATCGCCTTTAGGTATACCGGTAGTGACCATTCGTATTACAACGGCATCTATGAGCTTGACGATGTTCTTATTACTGCTGATTAATACCTGATGAGAAAACTTATATTTGCGTCAAAATAAATACGGGTGCAACAAGAAATAAATCTTCAGGTTTCTCCTGAAACTGCCGCAAATACCGAAGCGTTAAAACATCATCTCTCACGGGAAAAGGGAATTCCTTTTTCTGAAATAAGACATGT
The DNA here is from genome assembly GCF_049569215.1 of Salinimicrobium sp. TIG7-5_MAKvit. GTDB lineage: Bacteria > Bacteroidota > Bacteroidia > Flavobacteriales > Flavobacteriaceae > Salinimicrobium > Salinimicrobium profundisediminis. The sequence goes on from NZ_CP145903.1 coordinate 2,015,317, forward strand.
AGAGATCTTAAAGAGAAGCATCGATGCCAGGCAAAAGAAGATCAAAGTTAATTTAAGGGTGCAGCTTTACCTGCAGGAAGACTTTGAAGCAGAGAAGATCAATAAACCTGAATATAAAGATGTTTCGGCTGCCCAACCTGTGATCATTGTGGGAGCCGGGCCTGCCGGATTATTTGCTGCCCTTCGTTGCATTGAATTGGGTAAGAAACCTATTGTTATTGAAAGAGGAAAAGATGTTCGCGCCCGCCGCCGGGACCTCAAAAAGCTGAATATTGAGCATATAGTAAACGAAGATTCCAATTACTGTTTTGGAGAAGGAGGCGCCGGAACTTACTCTGACGGGAAACTCTACACCCGAAGCAAAAAACGTGGGGACGTTAACAGGATCCTGGAACTTTTTGTTGCCTTTGGTGCCACCCGCGAAATTATGGTGGAGGCGCACCCTCACATTGGTACAAACAAGTTGCCTGCTATTATTGAAAATATCACCCGAACGATTATTGAACATGGGGGAGAAGTACTTTTTAACGCGAGGGTAGTAGATTTTGAGGTAAAAAATGATGAAATCGCCGGTGTGCAGTTGCTTGACGGAAGAAAAATAGCTGCGGAAAAGGTCATTTTAGCGACGGGACATTCTGCCAGGGATATTTTTACGCTACTGTACAACAAAAAGATCTATATAGAAGCAAAACCTTTTGCCCTGGGAGTAAGGGTGGAGCATCCTCAAAACCTTATTGACCAAATCCAGTACCACACAGCGTATCGGGGAAAATTTTTGCCTCCTTCTGCCTACAGCATCGTAAAACAGGTTGAAGGCCGGGGAGTTTATTCCTTTTGTATGTGCCCCGGCGGGATCATTGCACCCTGTGCCACCTCCCCGGGAGAGATCGTGACCAATGGCTGGTCTCCCAGTAAGAGAGATCAGGCTACTGCAAACTCGGGAATTGTGGTGGAAATAAGACCTTCAGATTTTGCCATTTTTGGAGATTCACCATTGGCAGCTCTCAAATTTCAGCAGGAAGTGGAGAAAAAAGCCTGGCTCGCCGGCGGAAAAACTCAAACCGCCCCTGCACAAAGGCTGGTGGACTTTAGTAAAGGCAAAACCTCCGGAAATCTTCCGCAGACCTCCTATAAACCCGGAATTACTTCAGTAGACTTAGGAGAAGTGCTGCCAGATTTTGTTCATAAAAGCCTTCAGAAGGGATTTGTGGAATTTGGCAAAAGCATGAAAGGCTACTTTACCAATGAAGCTGTAGTGCATGCTACCGAGTCCCGAACTTCCTCTCCCGTGCGTATTCCACGTGATCCTGCAACTCTTGAACATGTGCAAATAAAAGGGCTTTATCCCTGTGGTGAAGGTGCAGGCTATGCCGGTGGAATTGTTTCGGCCGCTGTTGATGGAGAAAAATGTGCTGAAAAAGCGGTTTTGGCAATAAACAATAAACAATAAACAATATTCAATGGTTCTCCTCCGCTTTCAGGTTCTATTTTCGAGGTTTTCCCTTTCGTTTGTTCCTTCCGAAGTATTGTGGTACAATTTTTTCAAGGGGCACACTGGTTAATCCGTGTACGACTGTAGAAGCTACAACAACCAGGCTGGGAATGATCCAGACTTCCTCAAAATTAGCTTTGTCTTTAGTAAGCACGGCATAGTAAAGGGCTGCGACGCCTATAGGCCCAAACCAGCCCATGATGAGAACGGTGTAAATTTTCTTCCGGAACTGAGGCATGAAGGGCATCAAAATGAGCAGCGCCGGGAGACGCCTAAAAAGGAGAATGAGAATAACGATCAACACCAAGGTCCAGCCCAGGGCATACCATTCCTGCCAGGGCAGCATGAGCCCCAGGATAAAAAATACGGGAACGGTGGTGATCCTTTCCATAGTCTCCTGAATTCTCTCTTCTTTAATATCTTCGTTTGCAGTAATATCTTTTGCAAATGCGAAGCCGCCTACAAATACAGCTATGATCGGGTTCATTTTTAAGAGGTGGAATCCTCCAAGGAGAAGTAGTGCCACCCCAATAGAAAAAGACAGGAGAGTTTTCGTGTTCAGAAATCCAGACTCATGTGCTTTCTTCATTAAAAAACCGCATCCAAATCCAACTCCGTAGGCGAGAACCGCGCAGAGAATATTTTCATAGAGCAGGACTTTCGTAAACCATTGGCCAATATCCCCACCACCCTCTGCAGCTAAAAGATACAGGGCTAAAAACACAATGGGATAAGCGAATCCATCATTTACACCCGCCTCAAAAGAAAGCGTATTCCTGATCTTTTCGGGTAAATATTTTTCGGCTTTCTCCCCGGTAACCAGGGTAGACGCAACAACAGGATCTGTGGGAGTGACAATGGCACCAATCAAAAGACATTCATAAATAGAAAATTCCGGAAGGAGAAGGTAGACAATTCCACTGCTCAAACCCCACATGAATATCATTCCGAAGATAACGAGGTTAGAAAGTGAGGCGGCATTTTTTCTGAAAATGTGTTGTGGTAGCCTTAAAGCTGTTGCCATTAATGCCATGGCAATGGTGAACTGGCAGGCAATTTCCAGGATTTTAAATTCGGTTTCGGGAGCTGCAGACTTTATAAGGTTCAGAACATCGGGCCCTATCACCACTCCTAAAACCAGGGCAAGAAATGGTTCAGTAACTGAAATATTCTGGATCTTTTTATAAAAGGCTCCCGATAAGATTACGAGAATACTTATAAAGAAAATAATGAGCATTAGATCCATTAAAACAATTTTGGATTTCTTAAAGTTAAGTAGCTCCTGCTCTTATTTTCTTAAGAAACTTTTAAAAGTCTTTCATTAACGGTCTTGCTAAGCACCCAAAAGGCTTAAAGTTCCCTTAAACCAATGGTACTTCTTATTCCTTTCTTTTATCTTGTATATTAAGTAGAACCTGGAGTAATGATCTCAAACCAAATGACATCCAATGCGGCAACTCACGCTCAAACTTCCGAAGGGGCATAAAAAAGAGATTCTAAAAACGGTTGAGGAATTCAATGGCAAGAATACCATTTTCTTACCGAATGAGGAGCACGATGTTTTCATCACTTACCTGCCAAATAAAAAAGTAAATGATTTCCTTAAACGTATAGACCAATATGAGGAACCGGAGGTAAGTCTCATTCCACGGGGGGTGATCACTTTGTATCCTCCAGCTTCAGAAGCGCCAGAACAGGTTGCCGATGTAAAACCAAAATCCTCCCTGGAGATCTATCTTGGAGGGATACAAAGTGTAGGATCTATTTTTGGACTTATTGGTTATTCCCTGGTAGCCGGTATCATTGTATGGATAGGACTTTTTACCAGTACAAGTTATCTTCTTGTTGCAGCCATGCTGGTTGCGCCTTTTGCAGGACCCGCAATGAATGCCGCCCTGGCAACAGCTGCGGGTAAGATGAGCCTATTGAAGAGCAGTCTTGGAAGATATGGTATGGCTATTCTTACCGGAATTGTGGCCAGTTTTATCATGACGCTTTTTTTTCCGCTAAAAACCCTCACTCCGCTAATGGAGCAGATAAGCCAGGTTTCGAAATTCGCGATACTGCTGCCATTGGTTTCGGGATTTGCGGGAGCAGTAAATATTTGCCAAAGTGAGCGGGATAGTCTTGTTTCGGGCGCTGCTGTAGGAATTCTGGTTGCGGCTTCTCTTGCGCCGCCGGTAGGATTGGTGGGCGCCGGAATCTATATGATGGACTGGCAGGTGGTTTTAAGCAGCCTGTTCAGGATCTTATTGCAATTACTTGGAATTCATATTGCAGCTACTTTAGTCTTTTATTTCTACGGAAAGGTGAGTCCCAGGGGAGTAAGATTCCTTAAAGGGAGTAAAGTTATGGGTCTCATAACAACAGGGATCGTGATTGTTGGCCTGGCTGCTATGATGTTCTGGCAATTTAGTCAGCCGCCATTTCTCCGGAAGGCCAGTATGAATACAGAACTAAATGAGGTCCTTAATTCTGAACTTCAAAAAATACCATACATTCTGGTGCTCAACAAAGATGTAACTTTTACAAACGAACAATACGAGAATACTCCCGTTGCCAGGTTTGCCGCAACTATAATGCTTAGGGACACTAGCATGCAAAAGGAGGAAGTGAGAGCCAGGGTCATTGAACATTTGAAGCAAAACATGAACTATGATATTGAAAACCTGTATGAGGTTTATGAAATAAGCATTGTAGAACAGTAAATCGAGGTCAATGGACGATATAACTTTTCTTTGGAACGGCTGGGAAGCGATCCTGCGTATCCTGGTTGTGGGCGTTCTCTGCTACATTGCCCTGGTAGTGATCCTCAATATCTCCGGAAAAAGAACCCTCGCCAGCCTCACCGCTTTCGATTTTGTTGTCACAGTTGCCATTGGTGCCGTTTTTGGCCGATTATTAACTGCAAAGGATGTTTCCATTTCTGAAGCTGTTACGGCTTTCATCTTATTGGCATTTCTTCAGTTTCTTTTTTCATGGTTACAAATGAAATTCAAATCCTTCAGAAAAATTTTTACTTCCAGACCTGTACTGTTGTATTACCGTGGGGAATTTATGAGGAAAGCCATGAAAAAACAAAGAGTTGAAAAGAGTGAGCTAATTGGAGAGGCCCGGAAAAAAGGCTATGGAAATTTTGAAGAAATTGAACTTATCATTCTGGAAAATGATGCGACTTTTTCCATTATCGGGAAACTAACAGATAGTGACGGGGCTACTTATAAAGAATTCATGGATGATAATTAAAAATGTAAAAAAGCATCCTCAATATGCTCCAGCCGTGTACCAGCTTTATTTTTGATTATTGCAATGATATCAAACCGCACTTCTACATACAGGTTGTGCTCATTGACAAAATAGTCTATGGCCTTAACCAGCTGATTGATCTGTTTTTTCTTCACAAAATCCTGCGGATCCCCAAAATCGGGCGTGCTGCGGGTCTTAACTTCCACTACTGCGAGAATATTGCCCTTGCGGGCGATAATGTCAACTTCGGCCTTTTGATAGGTGAAGTTTCGTGCAACCAGCTCATATCCCTTCGCCAGAAGATGAGCTGCTGCCATCTCCTCCCCACGTTTTCCCAGTTCGTTGTGTTGCGCCATGCTGTTATGATCTCAAAGATTGGTCGTTAAAAAATTCACCTGAATTTTGCCATTTTTGACACCCCGTCCCTTAGTTCTTTGCTGAAATTATTTTCTGCTTTCTAGGACCTTTCCTCCATATCCTGATATATTATGGCTCTAACTTTTAGATCTAAATTCAGGATGTCCTGGGGATCGGCTTCAATAATGTGATCTCCGTAAAAACTGTTAGGAGGGGCAGATACCGGGGCAAGGAATACCCTTACATTAGAATCTTTCATTTTTCCGTCTTTCCAGTCCACCGCGCCGCTGTAATCCCAGCCAAATCCGTAGAAATCTATAGAGCCATCATTGATCTTCACCAAATCTTCATAGCTCGTTCCTACTGTGATCCCTTCCCGGGTTTGCCAACGCCCTGGTTTGGATACATAGACTTGATGAGGTTGATTTTGAGTCTTATCTTTCCAGATGATAAGCAACTCATCATCTGTATCGGGATATAAAATACTGTAAGCCCGTTCAACGGTTCCCTCTTCAAAAAAGTCAACTCCTTCAGAAATTTCTGCTCTTGGATAGATGGTCTCTAAATTATTTTTCTTTATGACTTCAGCTAAATTCTCCAGCTTGAATTTTTCCGAAGAATCGGCAGTGAGTTTTCGGCTTTTACAACCCGACAAAAATATGATAAGGCCCAGGACCAGTAATTTTCTCATTTCTAATTTTTTACGAAAATGCAGAACATTTGTCGTACCTGCGTTGCCTTTTACTAAAATTTAACGTGTAATCCCCTGCACTTGCTTAACTTTACAGCCTTTAATTTTGAGAATGGAATTACCAAAAAGATATACGATTACGGCTGCCCTGCCGTATACTAACGGGCCTATACATATTGGACATTTGGCAGGCGTTTATGTACCTGCCGATATATACGCACGCTTCATGAGAATGCAGGGGCGCGAGGTGGCCTTTGTGTGCGGGAGTGATGAACACGGGGTGCCTATTACCATAAAAGCAAAAAAAGAAGGTATTACTCCACAGGATGTGGTAGATAAATACCATAAAATAATTAAAAGGAGCTTTGAAGACTTCGGAATTTCTTTTGATAATTATTCCAGAACTTCGGCTAAAGTTCATCATAAAACAGCTTCGGAATTCTTTAAAAAGCTGTACGATACCGGAAAGTTTACTGAAGAAACCACGCAGCAACTCTACGACCCTGAAGCTGAACAATTTTTGGCCGATAGGTTTGTGGTGGGTACCTGCCCAAAATGTGGTTTTGAAGAGAGTTATGGCGACCAGTGTGAAAAATGTGGAACCAGCCATAACGCTACAGATCTTATCAACCCAAAGTCGGCTATTACCGGATCCACTCCGGTGTTGAAGGAAACCAGGCATTGGTTTTTGCCGCTAGATCAATACGAAAGCTGGCTTAAGGAATGGATCCTTGAAGGGCATAAAAAAGACTGGAAACCGAACGTATACGGACAGGTAAAATCCTGGATAGACGACGGGCTGCGACCACGTGCGGTGACCCGAGATCTTGACTGGGGAATTCCTGTGCCCGTAGAAGGTGGCGAAGGCAAGGTGCTGTACGTATGGTTTGATGCGCCTATAGGCTATATTTCGTCTACTAAAGAGTGGGCAGAGAAAACCGGCAGAGATTGGGAACTGTTCTGGAAAGATGAAGACACCAAGCTGGTACATTTTATAGGGAAAGACAATATCGTATTCCATTGCGTTATTTTCCCGGCCATGCTTAAGGCTGAAGGCAGTTATATTCTTCCGGAAAATGTACCTGCAAATGAATTTTTGAACCTGGAAGGCAACAAGCTTTCCACTTCAAAGAACTGGGCGGTGTGGTTGCATGAGTATCTTGAAGAATTTCCGGGTCAGCAGGACGTGTTGAGGTATGCCTTAACCGCAAACGCACCGGAAACTAAAGACAACGATTTTACCTGGAAAGATTTTCAGGCAAGAAATAACAACGAACTGGTTGCCATTTTTGGAAACTTTATCAACCGGGTGGTAGTGCTCACCAACAAATATTACGAAGGAATAGTTCCTAAACCCGGAGCATTTTCTGAAGTTGACGAACAAACTTTAGCCGAATTGAAAGCTTATCCTGCAGTAATTGCCAGTTCTATTGAACGATACAGGTTTAGGGAAGCCCAGGGCGAACTCATGAACGTAGCCCGCCTCGGAAATAAATACCTGGCCGATGAAGAGCCATGGAAGCTTATCAAGACCGACGAAGAAAGGGTGAAAACCATTATGTATGTGGCGTTGCAGATAGCCTCGGCACTGGCCAGTCTTAGTGAACCCTTCCTGCCATTCAGTTCACAAAAGCTGAAGAACATATTAGATTACAGCCGTTCTACTTCGGAAGCAGTGATCAACACCAGCGGAGTTGTTTTTGGGGAAGAACAGGAGGAAAGCGAATGGGAAAAGATTAGCGCCGGAAAAGAGCTTTTAGAACCCGGACATGCAATTGGAAAAGCCGAATTACTTTTTTCAAAAATAGAAGACGAACAAATTCAGAAGCAATTGGATAAACTGGAAGCAACAAAGGCAGCAAACAAAGCCGAAAACAAAAAAGCCGAACCCCAGAAGGAAATTGCCACTTTTGAAGACTTTTCAAAAATGGACCTGCGGGTGGGAACAATAGTCGAAGCCGAAAAGATGCCAAAAGCCAACAAGCTTTTAGTGCTGAAGGTAGATACAGGTTTAGATGTTCGAACTATAGTTTCGGGTATTGCTGAAAGCTTCAAACCTGAAGATATTGTTGGGAAGAAAGTAACTGTGCTGGTGAACCTTGCACCGCGTAAACTGCGCGGGGTGGAAAGTGAAGGTATGATCTTAATGACCCAGAACAAAGAAGGAAAGCTCGTATTCGTGAATCCCGATGAAGAGGGAGTGAAAGAGGGTACGGTGATTTCCTGATATGAATAATTTGAAGACCTCACAGGTTTTTAAAACCTGTGAGGTCTAATTTTGATCACATGCTCAAAATCGCTTTCCATCCAATTTACGTTTTGCCTTTGCCCAAAGGCCACCGTTTCCCGATGGAAAAATATGAACTGGTGCCACAGCAATTACTTCACGAAGGCACCTGCACCCTGGAAAACTTTTTTGAACCTGTATTCCCCAACGAATCTGATATTCTTGCTGTTCACGATAAGAATTATGTAGAGGCGCTAAAGAATCAGACGCTAAGCTACCGCGAAGCCAGGAGCATTGGCTTACCTCTGTCTAAAAAGCTGGTGGAACGGGAATTTCTAATTACCTCAGGCACTATTAAGGCGGCAGAATACGCTCTGCAACATGGCATTGCAATGAACATTGCCGGTGGCACTCATCATGCCTACTCAAATCAAGGGGAAGGATTCTGTATGTTTAACGATCAGGCGGTGGCGGCAAAATGGCTGCAAAAGGAAAATCTAGCAGAGAAGATCCTTATCGTCGATTTAGATGTACACCAGGGAAATGGAACGGCAGAAATCTTCCAGGATGATCCTTCGGTCTTTACTTTCTCTATGCACGGAAAAAACAATTACCCCTTTAAAAAGGAAAAATCTGATCTTGATATTGAGCTGGAGAACAATACCAGCGATGAAGAATATCTAAAGATCCTGAAAGAAACCCTGCCCCGACTTATCGAAGAACAAAATCCCGATTTCATCTTCTATTTAAGCGGAGTGGACATCCTGGCTACAGATAAACTTGGGAAGCTGGGCTGCACCCAGGCTGGTTGTAAGGAAAGAGACCGATTTGTACTGCAAACCTGCCATGACCTGAAAATTCCGGTAGAAGTGAGCATGGGCGGCGGCTACTCTCCTCATATTAAAAATATTGTGGAGGCACACGCCAACACTTTCCGGCAGGCACAGGAGATCTACTTCTAAAAAATAACAAGCGCAGGGAGTTCCTGCGCTTGTTACTCAAAAATGGCATTTTTGACACCTATTTTTCCGGCAGGATCAATTCTCTGCATACAACTTCGGTTACATATTTTTTGATGCCGTTCTTGTCTTCATAGCTTCGGCTGTTCAGTTTTCCTTCGAGCTCAATTTCCCTGCCTTTAAGAACCTGCTGCTCCACCATCTCGGCCATTTTGCCCCACGCGACGATATTATGCCATTGGGTATCGGTCACTTTTTCTCCTTTATGATTGGTGTAGGTCTCTCGTGTGGCAAGGGAGAATTTTGCCAGTTTTCGACCGGTACTTAAGGTGATGATCTCGGGCGCCTTGCCCACGTTGCCCGACAGCTGTACGTTGTTTTTTAGCGTGTTCATAATTGTATGAATTATCGTTATTAGATCCTTATTTTCCGAGAAGCAGTACCTCATTGCAAACCACTTCTGTTACATATCTTTTTATGCCGTCTTTATCTTCATAGCTGCGGCTGGTAAGTTTGCCTTCCACACCTATTTCTTTCCCTTTAGGCACGTAGTTTTCAATAAGATCGGCAGTTTTGCCCCAGGCAACTACGTTGTGCCATTGCGTATCGGTCACTTTTTCGCCTTTGTTGTTCTTATAGGTTTCATTGGTGGCGATAGAGAATTTGGCAAGCTTCTTACCCGATTCCATGTTTACGATCTCTGGTGCGTTCCCTACGTGTCCAATAAGCTGTACTTTGTTTCTTAGTGTGTTCATGATGTCAAAATTTGTTTTAGCTGAAATTCATTTGTTCATTTCAACGAGACAAACCTACTACCGGTCTCAAATGTTATTCGGTTGATACTGATTTGTTTTCGTTTACATCCGCTTGTAAGTGTTTGTAAACGTATAATTTTTGCGCCGTAAATTTTTGTATTATTACAAAACTGTTGTGTTACCAACCATTTGAGACCAACCAAGAATGAATCAAAGAGCCTTCTGGAAATATTACCGGGATTTCAATTTTTTCAACCTCATTTTCTCTGTGATCTCGGGAATTTATTTTGGAGCGGTAAGCGGTACGCTCATTTTTCTTAGCTTCGGAATGCTTATTGGCTATCTTGGTTACGAAACCTTCAGAAAAAATGAATATTACCTGTACTACAACCTCGGATTTTCCAAAAGATTCCTTCTGAAGAAGGTGTGGATCTGCAATCTCATTTTTGTGACTCCGCTTCTAATCATACTCTTCCTTTTTCTATGAAACAGCTCGAAGTAAGTAAGCTGAGTCATAGCTTCGGAAAAAATCAGCTTCTGTGTGATATTGCATTCAGCTGTAAAACGGGAGAGATTATTGGCCTTTTTGGCAGGAATGGTTCAGGTAAATCTACTTTGCTTAAGGCGGTAATGGGAATTATAAGTGTAGATGCTGTAAGTTTAACGCTTGATGGGGTGAAGGTGAAAACTTCCGAAGTAATTCCGAAGAAAATGACAGGCTATTTGCCTCAGGACAGTTTTCTTCCCAAAGAGCTGAAGGTGCGCGATGTGATTCCCCTTATTTTTCCTGAAGGCGAAGCGCAGGACAGGATATTTTACTCGCCGGGAGTCGCTGCTTTTGAAAGTAAAAAGGTCGGCAAGCTCTCTGCCGGACAATTAAAGTACCTGGAATTGCTGTTGCTGGCTCACATGCCACATCCTTTCCTGCTGCTAGACGAGCCTTTTTCTATGGTGGAGCCACAGTATATCGAAAAGATCAAAGAGCTGCTGCTTTCGCTTAGAGCAACTAAGGGAATTTTGGTTACAGATCATTATTACCGCGATGTGCTGGAGATAGCAGATGATAATTTTATTCTGAAAAAAGGGGAATTGCACAAGGTGGAAAACGAGGAAGACCTGGCAACGCACGAATATTTAAAAGTTAGAAACCAATGAAACCTGCTTCGGCAAAAGAAATAAGAGACGAATTAAAACACCAGGACCGGGAGGAGCTTTTGCAAATTGTGCTTCGCCTGTCGCGTTTTAAAAAGGAGAATAAAGAACTGCTTACCTATCTCCTGTTTGACGCTCAGGATGAAGAGGAATACAAGCAGAAGGTGAAAATGGAGATGGATGCAGAATTTGAAGAAATCAACCGCAGCAATGCTTATTACACAAAGAAGGGAATCCGAAAGATCCTCAAAAATGTCAAAAAATACAGTCGATATTCGGGGAAAAAGGAAACCGAAATTGAATTGCTGATCTATTTTCTTCAGAAGATGAATGGCTTCAAACCTTCCATCCGCCGGAATAAGATCCTGAAAAGCCTTTATGAACGGCAGCTGGACCTGGCGAAAAAGAATATGGAGAAGCTGCACGAAGACCTGCAGTACGACCTGAACCTGGAGCTGGAGAAGCTTAAATAGTATTTAGTAGTTAGTATTGAGTATTGAGAATTGAGTATTGAGGAATTTTAAGCACCAAGCACCAAGTACCAAGCACCAAGCACCAAGCACCAAGCACCAAGCACCAAAAACCAAATTCCAGTATAGTTCAATGTTCCAAACTGGTAACTTTATTGGCAACCCGAAACTTTTTTAATTGTTTATTGATAATTGATCACTGTTAATTGTAAACATGACTTTCCCAAACTTACAAACAACCCGCTTAAAGCTACGTCAGATCACAGAAGCAGACCTGGAGAATGTCTATAGTGGACTCTCCAATCCAGATGTTATAAAGTATTATGGAGTCAATTACAGCAGTCTTGAAGCTACATGGGAACAGCTGGAGTGGTATGCAGAACTGGAAAGGAACCGAACGGGCATCTGGTGGGCGATAATTTCTGCTGAAGACAATAGCTTCTGCGGTGCAATGGGGTATAACAACCTGAGCAGGGAACACAAAAAAGCTGAACTGGGATTTTGGCTGCTTCCGAAGTATTGGGGAAAGGGATATGTGCAGGAGGCGCTGGAAGTGGTGCTGGAATATGCTTTTCAACAGTTACATCTCCACAGGATCGAAGCCTTTGTGGAAACTGAAAACATCAGTAGCCAAAATACCCTCCAAAAATGCCATTTTCAGAAGGAAGGTGTTTTAAGAGATTCAGAAATAAAGAACGGCAGGTTTATTAGTGTGACTGTTTTTTCCAAATTGAGTAGTGAGTATTGAGAATTGAGTAATTAGATTTGAGGATTTGAGGATGATCTTGCGCTGTTGTTTTTGTGTGATAAAGACTGACAGATAAAATCCTATAAAAAACCATCCTTTCATCCGTGTCCTTCATTTCAATTAACAATAAGCAATTAACAAGGAACAGTCAAACAAGTTTGATTGAGCAGGTTTGGTGAGCAAGTATGAGTAGAGAGAAACAATTTGTGCATCCGTGGCCTTTATTTTCAATTAACAATAAGCAATTAACAAGGAACAGGAATTGTTTGCGGTCTTTGCGCAACCTCCGCGGACTTTGCGTGATAAAGCCTGAGTAAACAGGTTTGGGTGGAAAGAAAGATTCGTGAATTCGTGTCCTTCATTTCAATTAACAATTATCAATAAACAATTAAAGGTTTGAGTAAGCAGGTCTGAGTAGAGAGAAAATATCAGTGCATCTGTGGCGTTTTTCATTGAGTGAGAAAGTCCAACAATTAGAAACTATTAATGAATCTGGGGTAAAACGTATCAATAAAAGTTTATCAAAAAATCACTATTTTTAAAAGTATGGAAAAAGGCTGTCTTGAATGTGGAGAAAAAATTGTGGGGAGAACAGATAAGAAGTTCTGCAGCGATTACTGTCGCAATGCATATAACAACAATCTCAACAAAGACAGCAAGAACCTGGTGCGCAACGTTAATAACCAGTTGCGCAAAAACTACCGTATTCTTGAAGAGCTAAATCCCGATGGGAAAATTAAACTCTCCAAATCAAAACTGCTTGCCAAAGGTTTTAATTTCGATTATTTCACCAGCATATACACTACAAAGACCGGGAATACCTACTATTTCGTTTATGACCAGGGATATCTGCCGCTTGAAGGCGATTTTTATGCACTTGTAAAGAGGATCTAAGAGCCCCAGCTTTGTCCTTTCAGGGCAAGTGCTGCCCTAAGAACATCACTCTGGCTTAACTGCCCTACAAGTTTGCCGTTGCTCACTATAGGGAAGCGACGAAACCTATGTTCAATGAATTTTTTTGCTGCTTCGAGCACATTCATTTCAGCATCTATAGTGATAGCGTCGCAGGTCATTCGTTTTTCCACAAGGTTGTCATCCATCGGCAGATTATAATACCTGCTGTCTGAGATATGTTTTATACAATCCCCTTCAGAGATCACTCCCTGCAAATTATAATCCTCATCCACCACACAGGCACCCGATATTTTATGATGCATTAGTTGCTCCATCACTTCAATAACAGTTTGGTGTTTTCTGAAGGTCACCAGGTCTGTCGTCATATAATCTTTCACGCACATTGGAGTACTTGCAGCTTTTTTGGGCTCGGCCCTTCTTCCTTGAAAACTCTTTATTCCCATAGCACAAGTATTTGATTGTTAGCTCTTAAAATATGAATTTCCTACAATAATATAAAGGGAGTTGGCAATACTTTAAGATTTTTGGACAGTCAGCTTAGTTGTTGAACTGCTTTTGGATATATTTGAATATGGCTAAAAATATTCAGGCACTTATTGCGCTCCTGGTTCTTATTGCAGGTATCAGCTGGAGTGTGCAGGGAACACGCCCCTATGTAGATTTAGATAAAGAAGTACCAGCTAATGAATTCTCTACGGCCCGGGCTGTTAACCACGTCCAGGCCCTGGCACAGCAACCTCACTATGTGGGTAGTGCGGCGCATTCACATGTCCGAAATTATATTGTAGATCAACTTGAAAACCTGGGCCTTCTCATTGAAATGCAGGAAGGTTTTACCCTTAATAAAACGGGTACTTTAGTACGTTCACAAAATATCCTGGCGCGAATAGCGGGCAAGGGTGAGGGGCCGGCGCTGCTTCTTATGTCACACTATGATAGTGCAATGCATTCTTCGCCGGGCGCCAGTGATGCAGCCAGCGGCGTGGCAACCATACTTGAAGCTATCAGGGCGTATCGTGCTTCGGGGAATGTTCCCGATAATGACATCATTCTTCTTTTTACCGATGCTGAAGAGCTGGGCCTCAACGGTGCCGAATTGTTTGTAAAAGAACACCCGTGGGCTGCAAATGTTGGGCTGGCCCTCAATTTTGAATCTCGTGGTAGTGGAGGGAATTCTTTTATGCTGCTTGAGACCAATGGAGGAAATAAAGCCTTAATTGATCTTTTTACTGAAGCCGAAGTCTCTTATCCCGTCACAAATTCCCTGGCTTACAGCGTTTATAAAATGCTGCCCAACGATACCGATCTTACTGTGCTGCGCGAGCAAGGGAATATCAACGGACTCAATTTTGCTTTTATCGATGATCACTTCGACTATCACACGGCTACAGATATTCCTGAAAATCTTGATGCACGTACGCTGGCCCACCAGGGAAGTTATTTAGTGCCCTTGCTGAAGTATTCGGCTTCGGCACCACTCAGCAGTTTAAATTCCGAAGAAGATGTGCTGTTTTTTGATATTCCCGGGCTTAATTTAGTAACGTATCCATACAGCTGGATCTTTCCCCTGTTGTTCATTTCGCTTCTTTTGCTGCTTGCCGTAATTATTTTTGGGATGTTGAAGAAAAAGCTGAGGGTGAAACCAATGCTGAAAGGCTTTTTGCCATTGCTGCTATCGCTTTTCCTGGCGGGGTTGGCAGGTTATTTCTTTTGGGAATTCGCCCTTTGGTTTTACCCGCAGTACCAGGAAATGGAGCACGGCTTTACTTACAATGGTTACTGGTACCTTGCAGCCATAATCTTCCTGGCCCTCGCCATTTGTTTTTACGTTTATCACAGGTTCCGGAAGCCTCAAAATACACATGAACTTCTGGTAGCGCCGCTTATTTTGTGGTGGATTATAAGTGCCCTGGCTGCAGTCTACTTAAAAGGGGCGGCATATTTCGTGCTTCCGCTTATGTTTGGGATTGTACAGCTATTCATTTTGATCCTCGATTTAAAATGGAAATTGATCCTCCTGGCCTTTTTGAGCCTGCCGGATATCTTTATTCTCATGCCGTTCATCCTGTCGTTCCCGGTTGCATTGGAGCTTAAAATGCTCTTTCTGTCGGCTGTTCTGGTAGTATTATTATTCGTGCTGCTGTGGCCGGTTTTTGGAGCGCTAAGGAGTAATCAGCTTTTTGGATTCGTAAGTTTTGTGATTTTTATAGGGTTGTTCCTTGTTGCACATTTTAAATCGGAATTCAATGAGGCACGTCCACGGCCAAACAGCCTGGTCTACGTGGTCGATAAGGATAGGAATATAGCCACCTGGAACACTTATGATGCCGGGCTAGATACCTTTACCGCAGCTTATTTTGAAGATGCTGAAGCTGCACAACAAGAGTATTGGTTTGGGAGCAAGAATGGCAGCAGTTTTAGCAAAACCGCCCCGGCACCACAAATTATGTTGCCTGCACCCTATATCTCTGTTCAAAAAGCCAGTTACGAAGCTGAAGGAGAGGATGTGTACCACGTAAAAATCGCTCCAAACCGGGAGATCAATCGAATGGCCCTTTTTGCCGATAAAACGATTAATTTTAAATCTTTTAAAGCCAACGGACTGGAAGCAGGCTACCTTCAACCCGACCAGAGTGAGCTTCACGTTCACAAAAATAGGTGGTGGGACCAGTTGTTGTCTTATTACGCCGTGAGCAAAGACACCCTGCGCCTGGAAATGACTGTTAAAGAAGGGCTGCAGCCCAAAATCACCCTTTTGGAGGCATCTTATGACCTGTTTGAGAATCCGCAGTTGCAGGTACCGGCCCGCGATGAGGATATGATTCCGCGGCCTTTTGTGCTGAATGATGCCATTGTGGTGAAAAAAACCTTTGTACTACAATGAGTAATAAACGATTACCAGTAAACAATGATACAAGAAGCTTTAAATTGTAGTTTAATTGATTATGGTTTATATTGGGTGTTTGTAATTTTATTAATCCTTAAACATTAGACGTTATTCATTCAAAAAACATCTCCATCCTCGGAACCGGCTGGTTGGGATTCCCGCTGGCTAAAATGCTAATGGCTGAAGGCCTTTCGGTAAAGGGTTCTACAACTTCTGCTGAAAAGCTTCCCGTTTTAAAACAGGCAGGGATTGAGGCTCTTCAAATAAAAGTTACTGCGGAAGGTGTTGAGGGAAACATTGAAGATTTCCTTTCCAAAAATGGCATTTTGATCGTTGATTTTCCCCCGGGACTTCGAAAGAACCCGGAAGTGAATTATTCCGAAGCTATAAAAAAGCTGGCTGAAGCTATTGAGGCTTCAGGTATCAAAAAGGTCATTTTTGTGTCTTCAATTTCCGTTTATGAAGAGGCAGAAAGCTTTCCTGTTTATACCGAAGATACTCAACCAAATGCCACTTCAGCTTCTGGGAAGGAAATCATTTCCGCAGAAAAAATTCTTCTTGAAAATGCCATTTTTGACACTACTGTAATTCGCTTTGGCGGACTCATTGGTGCGGGGCGCCATCCTGTGAAGTACCTTGCCGGCAGGAGCGGACTTGCAAATCCGTTGGGGGCTGTAAATCTCATTCACCTGGAAGATTGCCTGCAGGTGATAAAAAAGGTACTCGAAAATGACATTTTTGGAGAGGTATACAATGCCGTTTTTCCACTGAATCCGCCGAAGGAGCAATATTATCAGCAAAAAGCACGGGAAATGGAGTTGGAGCTTCCCAAATTCGATGAGTCCGCACCATCTGTAGGGAAAGTGATTTCAGCTTCAAAAGTTATGCGGCAGCTGGGAGTAGAATTCAGCGCCGGAATTTGATGAATATTTCCGGCACGGATTGCAAATCCGCGCCAATCAATTAAGTACTCTTTAGAAATTGGAATTTGACATTTGGTGCTTCTTTATGGATATTTTAATCTTAATAACTTTTGAAATTTTGCAGTGGCATCATACCTCCGTTTTTTTAGATTTGAGGTTTTGAAAAATTCGAGGATAGCCTATGAGCGCATTTGTGATAAGTAAAAGAGATAATGGGAATTATAAGTTCACTTTTGCCTCCCGGAAGGGAAAAACCATCTTCACCAGCATTGCCTGCAGGGAAAAAACTGACTGTGAAAAGATCATAGAGACAATTCAGGGGGAGCTCGATTCTTTCACATTCAGGAAGGCCAGAACGGGTTCGAGAAAATATTTTTTCAGGATTACCCGCGGCGGATTTGTGCTAGCCACCAGCCGAAAATTCTCTACGGAATTAATGCTTCAAAAAGGTATTGATCAATTCTTAAAGTATGTCCCCGAAGCCGAAACACTGGATTTTTCTCTGAATGAAGATGTTTTTGCAGAGGTTGAAGAAGAAGAATGATTTTTCTTATTAATTAAATATTTTGGAGTGGGGAGATTGCTGTGGAAATTGCTGTGGGAATTGCTGTGGGAATTGCTGTGGAGACGTTGCATGCAACGTCTGTACTTTTCCATTTCCTCCATTTCCTCCATTTCTTTCCCCATTCTTTTCTCTTCTATTCTATCTTCTCTTCCTCATTTTTCTTTCCTTTTTTTCTCTATTTTCTTTAGAATATTTCCGGGGGTGAAAAAGGTGCCTAAAATATCGTTTTTGAGATGTATGTTTTCTTCTGAAGAAAAGCAATCTTCTTCAAAATATCTTTCCGAAGAAAATTCAGATTAAGTTTCGAGAACAGGGGTGTGATTTTCTTTTTTTACCAGGAACATCACATAAACCAGGAGTCCGCATGCAATTAGGGAAAGCAGGATCATGACGTTCCATGTGGTGGCGTACCCGAATTTGTTGATCATCTGCATTCCGGAATTGTGGCCAAAAATATGGCCTATAGAAAAGGCGATACTGTACAAAGCCATGTAGGAACCTTGTTTTCCACCTTCGGCTCTTTTGAGGGCAAAGCTGTTTGAAAACGGAAATGCGATCATTTCGCCAAGGGTCAAAAAGATCATTCCTACAAGCAGGATTCCCACCCATCCTGTAAGATTGATAAGCATAAAACTGATGGCGACAAGTATAGAGCCCGTGATGACGTGGAAAAGCGTTGAACGGACTTTTGCTTCCAGGTATTTGATGAGGGGCATTTCAAACAGGAAGATGAGGAAACCGTTTAAGCCCAGTAAAACTCCAATCTCGAACTCGCTTAGAAAATGTACTTCGGCGTAATATAAGGGGATGGTGGAGAAATACTGCAGAAAAACAAACCCAAACAAGATCATGGCACCAATGAAAACCAGGTAAGGTTTGTCTTTCATCATGGACTTCGGAATGCTGTGGATTTCTTTGGGATTTTCAACAGCTTTCTTAGGATGAAGCAACTTTAGGAGCAGAAAACCTGCTGTGATACAGGTAATCCCATCTACCCAGAAGAGTCCGCCGTAACCGGCACCTGCAATAATCAATCCGCCAACGGCGGGCCCTGCGGAAAATCCGAGATTGATAGCGAGCCTAATGAGGGTAATGGAGCGGGTTCGGTTTTGAGGTTTGCTGTAGGCGTTAATGGCGACAAAAACTGCGGGCCTAAAAGTGTCGGCTACCAGCATTACGATAAAGATTCCGGCGCAAATTCCCCAGAAAGTGGTGGGAAACTGCAAAAAGATAAATAACACGCCCGAAATGAGCAGGCTAAAGGCCATGGTTTTGTAGTGGCCAATCCTGTCGACAAGTTTCCCGCCCAGCCAGGAGCCGGCAACAGAGCCCAGGCCAAAGAAAGTGAGGATCCAGCCTACTTCTTCGAGAGAAAAGCCGCGGTTTTTAGTCAAGTACAGCGAAAGGAACGGGATCACCATGGTTCCCGCACGGTTGATGAAGGTGATAAACGCCAGCAGCCATACCTCCCGCCTCAGGTCGCTAAATGATCCTATATACGCCTTAAATAATCGCTGTAACATTGCTGAAAATAAAAGGCTGAAATTAAATTAAAAATGGATTGGTTTGGTTGCTGCTGCCAGTATTTTTTTTAGTAGCCGCAGTTTACAGTTTTAGAAGTTTCTGCTACTGCCATGCTCACTATGGGGCAATTATATCTGTTTTTTGCTTAATTCATGGAGTTTTAGGATGGTTTTCCAATTCCTGGTTGTAGCTCCAATTTTTAATTTCTTCTCAAAAAAATTGTTGTTCAGTTTTGTTTGGTGGTATTTACCTTCGCAAAAAATGAATACCTCTTTTTCTGCGATTTTAAATTTATCGGGGTCGTAGTTAAAGGATTGTGTTTTTTCTAAATTTTCTTTCGAAGGTTTTTCCTTTAAAAAGGTCAGATGTAATTGATTGATGTCTGTATTTTTATCATAAAACGGATTCTTACGAATCGAAGTCTGCAGTTCTTCTGAATCCCGAACAATGACAGGTACTTCAAATTCAAATTTTTCTTGAATAGCATCTTCAAGTAAATCTTCCAGCTTAGAGTTTTTTAGTTGAGAATTGAAAAGGAGGTTGCCACTTTGTATGTAAGTTTCTATTTGTTCTAAACCCAATTGTTCACATAAGGCTTTTAGATCGGTCATCAGGATCTTTCTTTTTCCACCAACATTTATTCCTCTTAAAATTGCAATTTTTCTATTCATGTGAATGGTGAATGTGATTAGTATAATATCATTATTGAAAGGTAAAGGTTTCTTTAGGTAATTATTTTATGATCAATGGAATTTATCCTCTTTCCATTTTGCCGGATTATTTTTGATGTAGTTGGAAATGTTTTGAAAAGAGATTTCATTCCGGATGATGATATCATAAAAGCGGGTTTGCCATTCAAAATCAAATCCCAGCCGGTGGGCATGTTTTGTGGTGGCCGATTTATATGATCTTATTATTGTAGAGATGGAATTGGATTTTGGGGAGATCTTTGCCATTTGGGGATCTTTTGGGGGAGGCTGAGGATAATCCTGGGGCTGAGGAGACAGTGGAGACGTTGCATGCAACGTCTGTACGGAATCATCTAAATGATTCCCGGGGGAATCATTTTTTGGATCTAATCGATCTTCAATTCTTCCTTCTTCAATATTTCCTTTGGAAATATTTTCTTCCTTTGGGATTTCGGGATTGTTAAGGATGAGGATGCCGTGGATGTGGTTGGGCATCACCACAAAATTGCCTAATTCCACGCCAGAGGCGTGGTGGGGGATTTCGTGCCACAGGATATCTGCAATCACGCCTGTGGGAGAGAATTCCATTTTTTTATTTTTAATTTCTCCGAAGTAGTGTTTTCTATTGGCGGTGCAGATGGTGATAAAGTATGCGGCATTCCATCTGTAATCCCAGCTTTTTAGTCGGGCAGATTTTATTCGGTATTTGTTTTTAAAAAGGTCGGCCATTGGGCACCTGCTTAATGAGTGTGTTGCTAATTTTGGTTGAATTTATTCTTCTTCCGAAGAGGTTTTAAGATATAAAATTTTAAATATCAATTGTTTATAAGATAAACATTTCTAAAAAAAGGTGTTTAAAAATGCCATTTTTGAGAGGTGTTGGTGGGGGATGGTGTGGCAGTGGAGACGTGGAGACGTTGCATGCAACGTCTGTACCTTTTCTTTTGGAGTAATTCCTGGCGGAATTATTTAATCCCTGCGGAATTTATATTGGCACTATATTAAAAACTGTGTAAGTATTGAATAACGGGGTTTGTTAGCCCCGTTATTTTTTTAACCTTGCCTGCAAAATCCAGGCACTAATATTTACACATTGATGAAAAAAGAAGATCTATTCGATGATGAGTTTTTAAAACAGTTTAAATCCGGAGAAGAACTTAGCAGCTTTCTCAAGCAACTTCAAAAACGAGGATTGGAGAAAATACTTGAAGGTGAACTTGATGGCCATCTGGATTACGACAAGAACCAAAAGTCTGGATCTGGAAATACCAGGAACGGTTATTCTCAGAAAAAGGTTCGCAGCTCTTACGGTGAAGACACTATAAAGGTTCCCCGCGACCGTGATGGCTCTTTTAATCCCATGATCGTTCCCAAACGAAAAAACATGGTGGACGGGATTGAAAATGTTATTGTATCACTATATGCAAAGGGAATGAGCAATAGCGATATTGAGGAGCAAATCTCTGAGGTGTATGGTTTTGATGTCTCTACTTCTACTATATCCAGAATTACAGACAGAATCAGCAATGATATCGTAGCCTGGCAAAATCGTCCTTTAGAGCCTGTGTATCTGATCGTTTGGATGGACGGAATCGTATTCAAGGTTCGAGAGGACTCTAAGGTAGTCAACAAAACCATTTACATAGCTGTAGGCCTTAGAAGAGATGGTAAAAAGGAAGTTCTTGGCCTTTGGTTAGGAAAGAATGAATCTGCCGCCTTCTGGATGAGCGTATTGACCGATATGAAAGCCCGGGGAGTTGAGGACATTTTAATCACTGCCACTGATAATCTCAATGGATTTACGGATACCATTAAGAATGTTTTTCCACAGTCTAAAACTCAAATCTGTGTGGTTCACCAGATCAGAAACGCCTGTAGGTATGTAGTTTGGAAAGATAAAAAAGCCTTTACCAGGGATATGAAGTTGATATACGATGCACCTACCAAACAAGCCGCAGAAGCTGCCTTGGAAGATTTTGCCACCCAATGGAACTCTAAGTATTCTTATGCGATAAAAAGCTGGAGGGACAACTGGGAAGACCTTACCGTCTTTTATGAGTTCCCGCTGGAGATCAGGCGAATCATTTACACCACCAATCTTATTGAGAACCTGAATGGTAAGATCAGAAAGTACACTAAAAACAAATTATCCTTCCCAACCGATGATGCTGTAATGAAATCTGTATATTTGGCTCTGAGGGAAGCAACCAAAAAATGGTCTATGCCCATTAGAAATTGGGGAATCGTCCTCAATCAGTTCTTGACTATATACGAAGAAAGGGTTCAACTTTAGATAAAAAGTCAAACCCCTTTATTTAAAACTTACACACTTTACGGGATAGTGTCTATATATTTTCTTTTTTTCCTTTGGAAATAAAAAAAGCCCCTCTTTTGGAGGGGCTTGAAATGTTCTTTTGAAAGATATTACCAGATTTTCACTCTGTTTTCAGGAGCTACGTACATTGAATCTCCTTCCTGTATATTGAAAGCTTCATAGAAAGCATCAATATTTTGTAATGGAACGTAAGCTCTGTATTCTCCCGGGGAGTGTGGATCGGTCTTGATCCTGTTGCGCAGTGCTTCTTCTCTCATCTTGGTTCTCCAAACGGTAGCCCAGCTCATAAAGAATCGCTGCTCGGGCGTGAATCCATCTATTTCTCCCGGATTTCCGTGTTCCTTCAGGTGAATCTGGAGTCCGTCGTAGGCAGCATTCACACCTCCAAGGTCACCAATGTTTTCACCAAGTGTGAACTTTCCGTTGATATAAACTGAATCCAACACTTCAATAGCACTGTACTGGTCAGCCAGACTTCCGCCAAGGGTTTCAAACTGCTCCAGGTCTTTCTCGCTCCACCAGTTGTTCAGGTTTCCATCAGCATCAAATCGCGAACCGCTGTCGTCAAAGCCGTGAGAGATCTCGTGGCCTATTACCGCTCCAATTCCACCGTAGTTTACAGCAGCATCGGCTTTATAGTCGTAGAAAGGTGGTTGTAAAATGGCCGCAGGGAACACAATCTCGTTGTAAAGCGGGTTGTAATAAGCGTTCACAATTTGTGGCGCCATGAACCATTCGCTCTTGTCTACAGGTTTTCCAAGTTCGGAGATTTCTTCTTCTACCCTCCATTTTGCAATGTTGAGCATATTCTGAAAATAAGAACCGTCATTTGCAGGTTCTTTAATGTCTATGCTGCTATAGTCTTTCCAGGTATCAGGATAACCTACCTTGATCTTTGTGGTACCCAGTTTTTGCTTGGCCTTTACCTTGGTGCTGTCGCTCATCCAGGTAAGGTTGTCAATCCTGTTTTCAAAAGCTTTTACCACATTCTCGATCATTTCTTCAGCTTTTTGTTTTGCTTCAGCCGGGAAATGCTCTTCTACGTAAAGTTTACCCAGTGCCTCTCCCACCGTTTGGTTAATTGTGGCAAGGGCACGCTCGTTACGTGGCAGTTGTTTTTGTGCACCGCGAAGGGTCTTTTCGTAAAAGTCCCAGTTGGCATCTTCAATCTCGGTAGTAAGCATTCCTGCTGCATCATTGAAAAGAGCCCATCTAAGGTATTCTTTCCACTCCTCAACATTTTGAGAGGCCAGGGTTTTTTGAACAGCTTCCATATAGCGCGGCTGGCTTACAATAATGGTATCTATGTTAGTAGCGCCAATAGATTCGAAATATTTGTTCCAGTTCACTGCGGAAACTTTCTTCTGAAGTTCGGCAACGGTCATTGGGTTATATGTATTTCGGGCGTCACGGCGTTCTACCTTGTCTAACATTGGTTGCGCAAGGGCGGTTTCAAATTCAAGGATAGTTTTTGCTTTTTTTGCAGCCTCTTCTTCAGAATCTCCCAAATACTGAAGCATTTTGGTTACGTGAGCAACATACTTCTCACGTTTTTTTTTTGAGTCGGCATCTTCAGCAATATAATAATCCCTGTCGGGTAGGCCAAGACCTCCCGGAGATAGGTAAGCTGCGTTCATGTTAGAATTCTTTGCATCGGCACCTACACCAAAGCTGAAGAATCCGCCGCCGCCATACATTTGCATCTCTTCAAGATAAGTCTGCACGTCTTCTTTGGTCTTGATAGCCGCAATCTTATCGAGGTAAGGCTGAATAGGCTCAATTCCCTGCTGGTTACGGGCAACGGTATCCATGATGGTCTTGTAGAGGTAAACTGCTTTAGCCTGGTCGCTGTTCCCGTCAAGGGTGTCGCTTTTTGCTGCAGCTTCTAAAAGGGCAAGTGCATCGGCATCTGTTTTTTCGCGGAGCTCGTTAAAACTTCCCCATACGGTTTTGTCTTCGGGAATCTCGTTTGTGTCCAGCCAGCGGCCGTTTACGTACCTAAAGAAATTCTCCTGCGGCGTCACGATAGTGTCCATGTAGGCAAGGTTGATGCCGCGAGGCTCTTCGGCTTCAACTTCTTTGTCGTTCTTACAGCTTGTGAAAGCTGCTGTAGCCATAAAAGAAAGTAGAAAACCTTTACTTATTCTATTCATGTTAAAATTTGTTTTTATTGCTGCGAAATTTAGTAAAAAGGAATGAATTTTCAATTTAGTCGCTGCCGCTTAGTTTGCTCTTAATTTAGTGATCAACCTGCGGTCAAAATCTTCTTTTAGAGAGGTTAGGGAATCTACATGTTCATTGGGTACAGCGATTGACAGTACATAGTGTTTTACTTTCCATGTGTCACCTTCTTTTACCGCTACACCGCTCCCGCGGCAAATACCCATTTGTGTATCCAGTAGCTCGTCAAACCAAGCTATTTTGGCATCTTCGGCGAAGAAAATATTCCGTTCCAGGGTGCTAAAGCTCCAGGCCGTGCCACGGTCAAAATATGGCTTTGACCACTGCATAAATTCCTGTTTGTTCCAGTTCTCGGTAGGATCTGTGCCTATAAAGACAGATTCTTCAGCCATTAAACTGAAATAATTCTCATAGTTGGCTTCGGCAGCAGCGTTATGCCATTCTTCGAGAAGATTGTTCACGCTGCTCTTTTCGGACTGCCCAAAGGCAAAGCTTCCGAAGAAAAACAGGAGTGTCAAAAAAGGTATTTTTTGCATAGGTTTTTATAGTTTATAGTTTATAGTTTGTAGTCTTTAGTAGGTAGAAGGATAAAAATTAAGTTCTTATAAACTTTCATTTTCGGCATCGAGCGCAACGAAATTTTTAATGGCCTCGTTGGGTTCAATGATGTTATACCCGCTCCAGAAATCGGGGTTGTATGTTTTAAAGGTTTTATATTCAAAATCATCGGTGGCAGCAATATTATCGAGGCTTCCGGGAGCCATGGCTTCGGTTTGATATACTACCAGCTGTAGCTTCACGATTTCGCTCACCCTAAGATCGAGGTCAAGGTCGAGTTCATTTTGTTTGCGGCGGCCTTTAACGTGTTTGTTCTTCTCAATAATGGTAAGTGGCCGCTTAATTCCCACGGTCTCCCCGGTTTCGCGCTCCAGGTAACTCAGGTTGTATTTTCCGGCTTCGTCTTTTACAAAGATCATCTTGCCGCGGTAAACATCATCGGCAGTGCTAATTCCGAAGAGACGAAATTTCTTTAATGGCTTCACATTTTCGTATTCCAAACGATGTACCCCATAATCTAACGTATTGACGTACATCCTTCCTTTAAAATCGGCTCCTCTTTTGGGTTCAAAATCTATGACGTAAACGGTATTGCTGTCAATATATGCGTAGCCGTTGAGGTTGTATTTGTACTTGTTCGACTTGTCAAAAAGGTTAAAAGTAATATCCTCTTTCCAGAACATACCGTTCATAAGCCTTTTTACATTAGCATCTGAACTCTCCTGTAGATACTTTCTGCTTTTAACCCTGGCCTTTTCTTTTTCTTCGGGAGTTTTTTCTTCCTTTTTTTCGGTCACTACCAGTCCTTCTTTCAATTCATCTTCATCTACCTTAAACCCTATGATCCCCGATTTTATCTTTAGGTAAGAACGTTCTTTTAAGGTGTTCATGAAGAGCGTGTTGAAATTTTCGGTAATCTCCTCCAGGTTTTTCATGCTCTGCGGATTGTAAAGGTTTGCCGCTTTAATGATGTTGACCTTCTGGGTGTCATAGTTCCCGTACATGTCGGCCAAAACTTCTTTATACGAATCGGAAACTTTAGGGATTTTTGCAGAGATCTCATTCATGAGGTCCTGATCAATCCCTTCAATTGTACTTTTATCTACCTCCATATCAAACCGGCGTACATAACTGGTGCCAGATTGTCTTAAGAAGATCCTCTTTTTGCTGTTGTCAAAGTTGTAGTTGTGATTAACCTCTTCTTTGACTTTTTCTAAAATTTCTTTTGCTGAAAGGTTCTTGTTAGAAAGGAAGACTTCGCCCAGTTCAATAGATGCAGGTTTTAGGTAAATAATTCCTTCGGAAATTTCAGCGGGGGTAATTTTAAGGAGTTCGTACCCTAAAGAGGAGATCTTCACTATTTCGGGAAGTTTATCTTCTTCGGCATTATAGCTGAAGTAGCCTTCTTCATTGGTAACGAGTCCGCGGTTTTCACCAAAAACAACATTCGCGTAAGGGATAGGTTGTTTAGTACCGGCATCAAGCACTTTGGCTTTGATTTCCTGTGCCTGAACAAAAGTAGCCTGGAGAAACAGAAAGAATACTAAGAGGGATTTCATTGAGAATGTTTTGTTTATAGACGTCATTCTGAAGCAATTGTTACAAAATTTTAGCTGTGGCAGGATTAACAAAAAACTAACTTAATACAATTGGCAGCAGGAACAAGGGTTGTTATCTTTAGAAAAAAGACCTTTTTTTATGACACGATCTATCTGGAAATCAGCCGCCCCGAACACGAACTTCCCGAAACTGAATGAAAATATTAGTGCCGAAATAGCCATTGTTGGGGGAGGTATTACGGGAATTACAACCGCATACCTTTTGGCAAAATCGGGTAAAAATGTAGTGCTTCTTGAAGCAGGTACTATAAGTGGCGGAACCACTGGAGATTCTACAGGGAACCTCTACGCTATGGTAGATAAGCGCCTGCATCACATTCAAAGCAAATGGGATGAAGATACAGCTTCAAGAGTGGCGCAATCGCGGGGACAGGCAGTAAACCTGGTAGAGGGACTGGTAAATAAATATAAGATTGATTGCAGTTTTAAGCGCGTGCCGTGGTATCTATTTAGCGAGACAGAAAAAAAGGACGAGACCATAGAGAAGGAGATCAAAGCTGCTGCTCATTACAGGTTGCCGGTAGAAGAAGTACACGACTTACCCATACCTGTAAAAGTGAGTAAGGCGATAAAGGTAGAAGGGCAGGCCCAGTTCAATCCTGCTGCGTTTGTGAGGGGGCTTGCAGAAAAAATTGACAGTGTAAATTGCAGGATCTTTGAAAATTCGGAGGTCCACCACATTGAAAAGGAGGAAGATCTTGTACTTTCAACCGATAGCGGTAAAGTAACTGCCAAAAAGGTCATTTTAGCCACCCATACTCCCAAGGGAATTTATGGCTTGCAAACCGCACTTTATCCTTACCGGGAATATGCAATTGCAGCTAAATTAAACTCAGGTGATTTTCCCGATGGTATTTACTGGGATACAGAGGCCGACTTTCATACTTCAATGCGCACATACAGCAAGGGAGAAGATAATTATGTACTGGTGTTAGGTGGCCACCACAAAGTTGGACAGGAGGATGATTACAGCCGTTTCTTCAAAAAGCTGGAACAGAATGCCAGAAAACATTTTGATGTTGCTTCAATTGATTATGAGTGGAGCGCACAGCATTACAAACCTGCAGATGGGTTGCCGTATATAGGCGAAAGCTCTGATAACAATATTTATATCGCCACAGGTTTTTCTACAGATGGGCTTACGTATGGGGTGCTTTCGGCTATGATCTTAAATGACCAACTTAATGACAGGGAAAATGAGTGGAGTGATCTCTATAAAGCATCCAGGTTCACCCCTATTAAGTCGGCAAAGAATTTCATCAAGGAAAACCTCAATGTTGCCAAACAATACATCAAAGACCTGTCGGGGAAAGCTGAAACCGGTTCATTTGATGAAATTGCTGCCGGCCAGGGAAAGGTAGTGGAAGTTGAGAATGAAAAATGGGCAGTTTTTAAAGATGAAAAGGGACAGGTACATTGCCAGTCGGCTGTTTGTACCCATATGGATTGTATAGTAGACTGGAACGATGCCGAGAAAAGCTGGGATTGCCCCTGTCACGGAAGCAGGTTCAAGGCAACAGGAGAAGTGATTGAAGGTCCTGCATTTTCACCACTGGCGCCTAAGTATCCGGCAGCGAGGGAGAAAGAATAGTTATTTAGTGCTCAGGTGATCAATGCTTAGTAAAGTTGCAGTAGGCAGTTTTATTTTAGATTATACAATATTTAATATACCCTATTCCTTTAAAAGGTTTACCGCTTATTGCACTGATTCGCCGGGATGTTTTTTGAAAGATTGTTGGGAATTTGGTGTTTGAATATTTAAAAAAGTCTTGGCTTTAGTCTCGTGATTCTTGTTTGCGTTTAAATCACTGCCTTTCAATATTTCTGCGAAATAGTGGAATGGTTCCGGTACTGTCGGGTTCCAGGGGCTCTTGAAATTCCCGGTCGAGTTCTGTTTCAAAATTTTCGGGGGTCTTCAGGAAAAGTTCGTTGAGCTGCAACTTGAAATTATCAAATTCGGTGATCATGTCTTCAGCAAGATCAAGTATTTCGTCGGGGTTCTTTTGTTTTTTATTTGAAAGTTGGTGGAGTATCTGTGCTTTGGTATAAAGAACATTGGCACGGGCTTCAACCGCTGTACTTTTTAAGGAATCAGGAATGGTGGTACGCAGGTTTTCCATGATCTGTACGAGATTATTTGCCGAGCTGAGTATTTCCTGTCCGGTACTGTTTTCTAAATTCTGAATTTCGTTCTGTGCAGTGGCGTATGCGAGCCATTCTCCGGCAACCTCCCTTGCTTCAGGTAAAAGATTTACCGAGCGGGTAGTGTTTACCTCCAAAGGATCTAAAAATGATTTTTCAGAATCAATTGGAGGAACCGGTGCTTCCTGTTTTTCTACGCAGGAAAAGAAGGAGACAAAACTCAATAACAGAACAATTTTTCTCATTTTCTAAAGATATGCTTTTCGTACAGTTTTTTTAAGGCATTATATCCAAAATGGCCCCTGATTTAGGATCAGGGAATTTCTCATCTTTCCTGAATTGAATATCTTTGCTGCTACTTAAAAAAGAAACTTTTATGGCTTCAAAGATATTGATAATTGGCGCTTGCGGGCAAATAGGAACCGAACTTACTATGGCCCTGCGGGAAAACCAGGGAAAAGAGAATATAATTGCCTGTGACATTAGGGAAGGAAGCAAAGAGTTGATGGCTTCTGGCCCTTTTGAGATCGCCGATGCTACCAACTATCATCAAATTGAAGACCTTGTTATTCAATATGATATTGATGAAATATACTTAATGGCAGCTATGCTGAGTGCTACAGCCGAAAAGTTCCCCATGAAAGGCTGGGCATTGAACATGGATTCTTTGTTCCACGTTCTTAACCTTGCAAAAGATGGAAAAGTGAGCAAGGTTTTTTGGCCGTCAAGTATTGCTGTCTTTGGGCCTACCACGCCTAAACAAAATACTCCTCAAACCACTATCATGGAGCCAACCACGGTTTATGGAATAAGCAAACAGGCCGGGGAGCGCTGGTGTGAATATTATCACAGGAAATTTGGCGTTGATGTAAGAAGTATCCGTTATCCGGGGTTGATTAGTTATAAGACACTGCCCGGCGGTGGTACTACAGATTATGCTGTGGAGATTTACCATGAGGCCCTGAAAACCGAAAAATACACCTCCTTCCTAAAAGAAGATACCGAGCTACCTATGATGTTTATGGATGATGCTATTAGAGCCACTATTTCTTTAATGGAAGCCCCGGCTGAGAATGTGAAAATAAGATCTTCATACAATCTTTCTGCTCTTAACTTCACTCCAGAGACACTTGCTGCTTCAATACAAAAACATATTCCTGATTTTGAAATTTCTTACGATCCCGATTTTAGACAGGCAATAGCCGATTCGTGGCCATCAAGCATTGATGATTCTGCTGCCCGCCAGGACTGGGGCTGGAGGCATGAATTTGACCTCGAGAAAATGACTTCCCAAATGCTGGAAGGAATCAAGGAAGTACATCATGTATAAAACCAAAAAAAGTCCTGCACACTGTGCAGGACTTTTTGATTGAGCTAAAAACTAATATGATTAGTTGATTACGCGCACTCTAGTTGCGGTCAATCCTTTTCTTCCTTCTTCTTCCTCATACTCAACTTTGTCTCCTTCATTAAGAGTTTCTCCGTTAAGTCCTGTAACGTGAACAAAGATGTCTCTTCCTGTGTCGTCGTTGGTGATGAATCCGTAACCTTTTGATTCATTGAAAAATTTAACTGTACCTTCCATTGTAAAAAAATAATAATTAATAAAGTACAAACATAATCCAATTATTGAAACAGGGGTTAATCAAATTGTTATTTATTTCTAAAAATTTTAAAACGTGGCAGTTACTTCTTTTTCCGATCGTTCATTTTCTTCAAATTTTCATCGGAAAGCGTGTAATCTTTTAATTTTTTTCCGCGCCAGCGAAGTACCAGGAACATGGGTAAGAGAAAGAAAACTGTCGCAAGCACAGAGAGCCCCACAATCCTGTCTCCTAATGCCTGATCATCCTGCATAATATAAAACCCCGCTAAAAAGGAGATCCCGATTAAAATGGCCACTATTTGGGTAAGAATGGATAAAACTTTCATACTGTTACTTCTATTAACTTCTTCCTGTAGGCAGTAAGAAGCTTAGATTTTGATACAAACCCAAGATACTTATTCTTTCGCACTACCGGAAGGTTCCAGGCATCAGTTTCCTGAAATTTTTTCATTATCGTTTTTGGGCTGTCTTTTTCTTCATCAATGATATCGGGTGCTGCCTGCATAAGCTCCTCAATCTTTACGCTGTCGTAAAGTTTTTTGTCAAACATTATTGGTCTTATGTCATCCAGCAATAGCACACCCATAAAGTTATTGTCGCTATCTACCACGGGAAAAATATTCCGCGATGATTTTACCACACCTTCCTTCACAATCTCACCCAAAGTCATGCCTGTCTTTAAAGTAACAAAGTTCCTTTCTATAACCTGCTTTATATTCATAAGGGTAAGTACGGCATGATCTTTATTATGTGTGATCAGCTCTCCACGTTTTGCCAGTTCACTGGTGTATACTGAGTGTGGCAGGAACCGGGTAGTGATCATAAAAGATATTGCTGAAGTGATCATTAGCGGCACAAAAAGTTCGTATCCGTGAGTGAGCTCAGCAATCAGGAAGATGGCAGTAAGAGGTGCGTGAAGCACTCCCGCCATTAGTCCGGCCATTCCCACGAGGGTAAAATTACTTACCGATAATGGACTTCTTAATACATTAATGTGGTTCATGAACAAAGCAAAGCAATGCCCCATGGTGCTTCCCATAAATAGAACGGGAGCAAATATCCCTCCAATTCCACCTGCGTTAAAAGTAAGCGAAGTGGCCACAATTTTGAAGATCACCAGCCCGGCAAGGAGCGCAATGATCACCCAAAAATTGTCTAGGTATTCATTGAACAAGCTACTGCCCAAAGCTTCAAGATAATCTTCTTGCAGCAAATTATTTATTACATTGTAACCTTCTCCATACAGCGGCGGAATGAGAAAAAGAAGCACTCCCAGTGCTCCTCCTCCCACAAGTAAGCGGTGAAAAGGAGAATCCAGACGCTTAAATAATTTATTGATCCAGAAATAAACTTTTGTAAAGTAGATGGAGCAGAGGCTAGCCAATACACCCAGGAGGATGTAATAAGGCACATCACTCATTTCAAAGCTGTCTTTAAGGCTAAAAGGCAAAATAATATCTGAACCAAAGAAAAAGTACGAAGTAAGTATAGCAGAAACTGAAGCCAGTAACAAAGGTAGAAGGGAGGCCAGGGTGAGGTCCAGGCTAAAAACTTCAATGGCGAATACAATTGCCGCAATAGGAGCCTTGAAGATACTTGACATGGCACCGGCTGCCGCACAACTAATGAGTAAGGTGCGGGTCGCCTGGTTCATGTTAAAAGCTCTCGAGATATTTGAACCCAGGGACGCTCCTGTTGCTACTGTGGGGCCTTCAAGCCCTACAGATCCTCCAAACCCTACCGTGATAGGTGCTGTGAGTATGGAGGCATACATTTGCATGGGCTTCATAAGCCCTTTTTTCTTTGAAATGGCGTACAAAGTTGAAGGTATACCGTGCCCTATGGGATGTCTTATCCCATACCTTGCTATGAATAATGTAAGTGCCAGCCCAACTATAGGAAAGATGAAGTAGAAAGCATGGTGATAGTTTACAATTAGCTCCCCTTCAAGTAAACGCTGAATAAAGTGGGTGAGGTTCTTGATCACCACAGCTGCCAAACCTGCAGTAAAACCTATGAGGGCCGCCAGTATCATTACAAACTGCTGCAAAGAAAGGTGTTTGGTTCTCCAAATCAAAAACCTTGTAAATAACGGATTCCTGCTTTTAGTACTCATAGTAATAAAGAAAAAAATGTCCTGCCAGGCAGGACATTTATATTAGGAATTAACTTGTAACTTTAAGTTTAGCTCTTTAAGTTGATCTTCACTTATTCTTGCCGGAGCATCTATCATCACATCGCGGCCCGAGTTGTTTTTAGGGAAAGCGATGTAATCACGTATAGTTTCCTGACCACCCAGTATGGCAACAAGCCTGTCAAAACCAAAGGCTATACCGCCATGCGGTGGTGCGCCATATTGAAATGCATCCATGAGAAAGCCAAATTGAGCCTTAGCTTCTTCGGGTGTAAATCCAAGATGGTTGAACATCATTGCCTGTGTATTCTTGTCATGAATTCTTATGGAGCCTCCTCCAATCTCGTTTCCATTGAGCACCAGGTCATAGGCATTGGCTCTAACTTTCCCGGGTTCGGTGTCAAGTAATTTGATGTCTTCGGGTTTTGGGGAAGTGAAAGGGTGGTGCATGGCGTGATACCTTCCTGTTTCTTCATCCCACTCTAAAAGGGGAAAATCAACCACCCATAGCGGTGCAAATTCGTCGGCTTTCCTTAAGCCCAGTTCATTGCCCAGGTGCATTCTTAGTGCACTTAACTGGGTTCGGGTTTTATCGGCATCACCTGCCATTACCAGGATAAGGTCTCCTGCTTTTGCTCCTGTTCTCTCTGCCCATGCTTTAAGGTCTTCTTCCGAATAAAATTTGTCAACCGAAGATTTCAGTGATCCGTCTTCGTTGTATTTTACCCAAACCAATCCGTTAGCACCAATCTGAGGTCTTTTTACCCAGTCAATAAGTTTATCGATCTCTTTTCTTGTATAGGAAGCAGCACCCGGAACCGCAATTCCTACTACCAGTTCCTGTTGATCAAAAACATTGAAGCCTTTGTTCTTGGCCAGGTCATCAAGTTCGCCGAATTCCATTCCAAAACGAATGTCGGGTTTGTCATTTCCGTATTTCCTCATGGCCTGCTCATAGGTCATGCGCGGAAATTCTGAAATCTCAACGCCTTTAACTGCTTTGATGAGGTTACGTGTAAAATCTTCAAACATGTTTAAGATATCTTCCTGCTCTACAAAAGCCATTTCACAGTCAATTTGTGTGAACTCCGGCTGCCTGTCTGCACGCAAATCTTCATCTCTAAAACATTTTACGATCTGGAAGTATTTATCCATTCCGCCTACCATAAGCAGTTGCTTAAAAGTTTGTGGCGACTGTGGTAAAGCGTAAAACTGTCCTTCGTTCATGCGGCTGGGAACCACAAAATCTCTGGCACCTTCGGGCGTAGATTTAATTAATACAGGAGTTTCAACCTCAATAAATCCTTTTTCTGATAAAAGTTTACGCACTTCCATAGCCACTTTGCTGCGGAAGATGAGTTTGTTCTTCACCGGGTTACGTCTTATGTCGAGGTAACGATACTTCATCCTAAGGTCTTCGCCTCCATCAGTTTCATCTTCTATAGTAAACGGCGGAAGTTGAGCCGAATTAAGAATATTTAATTCTGAAACCAGGATCTCCACATCACCAGTCGGCATGTTAGGGTTTTTGGATTCCCGCTCAATGACTTCTCCTTTCACCTGAATCACAAACTCGCGACCCAGCTGGGAAGCTTTTTCCATGATCTCTTTTGGGGTGCGTTTCTCGTCAAAAATAAGCTGGGTAAGGCCATACCTGTCCCGTAGATCAACCCACACCATAAATCCTTTATCCCTGGTCTTTTGTACCCATCCTGAGAGGGTTACTTGCTTTCCTTGGTCTTCTATTCTTAATTCCCCGCAGGTATGACTTCTGTACATAATCGTTTTGATCTTTTAGAGGGGCAAAAATAAGAAGAACTCACGGGATTGAAAGAAGATTGGAAAAAGTAATCGAGAAAATTTGAATCTAAATTTAAAGAGGTGCCAAAAATGGCATTTTTGGGAGGTCTTCCTGAAAATGCTTTTGGCTTTCAGGCTTTTGGCTTTTAACGTGGAATTAATTGCCAATGATTATAATTTTTTCCCACTGATCTCGCGGATATACGCAGATCATTTAGAGCAGCGCGTTGGCGCGGATTTGCAATCCGTGCCGTGTACAATCAATTTTTCGCCACGAATCCACTAATTTTCTGTTTTTTTTCTGAAGTTTTTTGTGAACGAAAACTTTGGGCTCTTAAGAAATGTCTGCCACAGATGCACAAATGATTTTATTTGAAAATTTCTATTTCGTTCCTGCCTGTGACAAGGCATAAATTGGAATTTGGTGCTTGACTATTTCTTATTTATTATGTGAGGTGGGCGCGGATTTGCAATCCGTGCCATGTACAAACATTTTTTCGCCACCAATCAACGAATTTTTTTTCTGAAGTTTTTTGTGAACGAATACTTTGGGCTCTTGTGAAATTTTTGCCACAGATGCACAGAGGATTTTATTTAAAAATTTCTATTTCGTTCCTACCTGTGACAAGGCATAAATTGGAATTTGGTGCTTGTGTATTTCTTATTTATTACGTGAGGTTGGTGCGGATTTGCAATCCGTGCCGAGCACAAACACATTTTTTCGTCACGAATCCACGAATTTTCTGTTTTTTTCTGAAGTTTTTTGTGAATGAAACTTTGGGCTCTTGTGAAATTTTTGCCACAGATGCACAGATGCACAGATGGTTTTATTTGAAAATTTCTGTTTCATTCCTGTCTGTGACAAGGCATAAATTGGAATTTGGTGCTTGAGTATTTCTTATTTATTACGTGAAGTTGGCGCGGATTTTCAATCCGCGCCGTGTACAAACATTTCTTTGCCACGAATCCACGAATTTTCTGTTTTTTTCTGAAGTTTTTTGTGAACAAAACTTTGGGCTCTTGAAATGTCTGCCACAGATGCACAGATGATTTTATTTGAAAATTTCTATTTCGTTCCTGCCTGTGACAAGGCATAAATTGGAATTTGGTGCTTGTGTATTTCTTATTTATTACGTGAGGTTGGCGCGGATTTGTAATCCGTGCCGAGCACAACCAACTCTTTTGCCACGAATCCACGAATTTTCTGTTTTTTTCTGAAGTTTTTTGTGAACGAAAACTTTGGACTCTTGTGAAATGTCTGCCACAGATGCACAGAGGATTTTATTTAAAAATTTCTATTTCGTTCCTACCTGTGACAAGGCATAAATTGGAATTTGGTGCTTGAGTATTTCTTATTTATTACCTGAGGTTGGCGCGGATTTGTAATCCGTGCCGAGTAGAATCTTTATTTGCCAAGAATCCACGAATTTTTTTCTTTGCAATCCGGGCCGTGTACAATCACGGGGCAGGGAGTGAATTGGATTTTTCAGCTAAAATTTCAGCATAAAAAAAAGCTGCACATCACTGCGCAGCTTTTCTATTAATATCAATATAATCTAGTGGTGAATCCTTGTGAAATGCACCTTATCATTAATAGCATTAAGGATAAAGTTGTCATCAAGACCATTCACGATCCAGGTTTCAATCTTGGCTTTTTGAGTGATCTCGGCAGCCGAAACTTTTGATTCCATTCCGCCGGTACCGTGAGTTGATTTTGTCTCGCTCATTACTTCTTTCTTGAGCTCTGCCAAATCACTTACCTTACGGATGGTTTCCGGAGTTTTAGCTTCAATTGTACCTTTTTTGTAGACACCATGCGTATTAGTGGCAATGATAAATAAATCTACGTCAAGTAAAGCCGCTGTTTGCGCAGC
This sequence comes from Salinimicrobium sp. TIG7-5_MAKvit, assembly GCF_049569215.1. Classification (GTDB taxonomy): domain Bacteria; phylum Bacteroidota; class Bacteroidia; order Flavobacteriales; family Flavobacteriaceae; genus Salinimicrobium; species Salinimicrobium profundisediminis. The sequence goes on from NZ_CP145903.1 coordinate 2,051,166, forward strand.
AAGATTGTCATTATCACCAAACTTTATAGCATCGGTAGAAGAAGTGTCATTCTCGTTAATAATAGGGATGTAATCATTCTTTACCAGCACATTTACAGTGTTGATGATGTTTTGACGGGAATCTTCATTGCTAAAGTCGTTTGGCGATAGCAAACACTGCCCTATCAACAACCCAAGCTCTCTAAAGCTTTCCTGGAAAATACGCATAAGGTGCGGCTGGCCAATAGATGCTAAAGCTTGCTTTACATCTATATTCTCGCCACTGCGTTCCAGGTTCACAAATTGCTTGGCTACAGCTACAGCCCCCGAACTGATGATCACGAACTCGTAATCGTCTTTTAAGGCGGCAATCTGCCGGCCTATATCTTCAATTTTTCCTCTCGAAATATGGTCGGTTTCTTTGGTTAGCGTATTAGAACCTAATTTTAAAAGTATCCTCTTTTTCTTCTTTGGAGTTTCCATTTGTATATTATTCTGTTCTAAAATTTTATCGAGTTTGTCCATTTCCGTGAATATACCATTTGTTGGTTACTAGGTGCTGAAGCCCTATTGGCCCCCGCTGGTGTAGTTTATCTGTACTAATGGCAAGTTCTCCACCAAGTCCTAATTGTCCGCCATCAGTAAATCTTGTTGAAGCATTGTGGTAAACCGCTGCATTATCAACATTTTCCATGAATTTCTGTGCTTCCTTGTCATCTTTTGAAATAATAGATGCCGAATGCCCGCCAGAATATTTGTTGATTTTGGCAATAGCTTCGGTTACAGAATCTACTTCCCCTATCAATGCTTTATAGTCGAGAAATTCCTCATACCATTCATCTTCACTGTTAAGAGGTCGTGTGCCATCTAAATCTTCAAGAGACTTATCGGCAATTACCTCTACATTGTGCTCCTTCAGGGTGCTTAAAAGTTCATTTATGAACTCTTTTTTATTCGGAAGCCTTGAATCGATCAATACTTTATCTACGGCGTTACAGGCAGAAATTTTTCCTGTTTTTCCGTTTAAGATCACATCAATAGCAATATCTGTATCGGCATTTTCGTGAATGTAGACGAAGTTGTTTCCGCGTCCGCTCACAATCACCTGTGCCGAAGAATTTTCTTTAACGAATTTGATAAGGCGTTCCCCACCACGTGGTACCACAAGGTCTACCTGCTGATTTGGGTTAGCGAGAAATTCCTGAGTTTGTTTTCTGTCAAACTGAAGGTATTCTACCCAGTTTGGAGAAATATTATTTTCTTCAAGAGCCTGGTGCCAAAGTTTTACAATTTCCAGGTTTGAATTAAGGGATTCTTTTCCTCCTTTAAGAAGGATCTTGTTTCCCGATTTAAAGGCGATCCCTGCAGCTTCAACAGTTACATCGGGTCTTGATTCATAAATGATCATTACGGTACCAAAAGATGCGGTACGGTTGTATACCTGCATGCCGTTTTCATGCTTAAAGCTGAATCTTTCCACTCCTACCGGGTCTTCCTGGGAAGCCAGGTGTTTTAAGGAGCCTATCATACCTTCAATTTTGGCATCATCAACTTTTAACCGGTCTTCCATGGCCAGATCTTCCCCGGAATAGCTGTCGAGGTCGATCTTATTTGCTTTTAAAATATTGTCTTTTTCCTTTTCCACAAGATTTGCCATTGAGACCAAAACTGCGTTACGTTCATCAATGGTTAACTGAGTGTTCATTCGTTGAATTTTAATTAATAATTAAATTGTTCCTGCCTTAAGTGTCCAAACACTTTGCCAGACTGCCTATATATAAAAAAACCTAGATTTATCCGGAGGTTTCTAATATTCAGGTTCAAAAATGGCATTTTAAGCAGTTAATTTTTCTCTCTTATTCCTAACTTTTACGCGGCCTCTGTTCACCAGATAAAGCATTGCGGGAACCACCACGAGTGTTAGGAAGGTGGCGAAAATAAGGCCGAATATAACCGTCCAGGCCAATGGCCCCCAGAAGATTACGTTATCACCACCAATGTATATTTGAGGATCGTAATTTGTGAAAAGGGAGAAAAAATCTATGTTGAGTCCTATAGCGAGAGGAATGAGACCTAACACTGTCGTAATGGCAGTTAAAAGTACAGGCCGCAATCTTGACTTGCCTCCTTCAACAATCGTCTCAAAATACTGGCCTTTTGTCAGTAGGTCTTTATCGTCAATTCCAAGACTGTCTTTTTTGCGGTCAATAAGTATCTGGGTATAATCTACCAGTACTATAGCATTGTTTACTACAATTCCTGCCAGGGAAATAATTCCCATCATGGTCATAATAATGATAAAATCCATCTGGAATACTACCAGCCCAAGAAAGACTCCTGCTAAAGACAGGAATACTGCTATGAGAATGATCAATGGTTTTGGAATGGAGTTGAACTGGGCAACCAGGATAAGTAGAATTCCGCCTAACCCAATTAAAAGGGCTTTTAGAAGGAATGACATATTTTCCTGCTGTTTTTCCTGTTCGCCCGTAAATTCAAGAGAAATCCCTTCTGGAAGATCGTAAGAAGCGAGTTCCTTTTGAAGCTGCTCTACAATGGCGTTTCCGTTATATCCTTCCAGAACATTGGAATACAGAGTGATCACCCGCTTTAAATCTTTCCGTTTTATGGCACTAAAGGAGGAAGTGAGCTCTGTTTTTGTCACCGAAGATATTGGTACCTGTACAATGTTTCCGGTGCTTTGGTTTTTAAAAGTGATGGGCTGATTAAAAAGGGCGTTTTCGTTATACCTTAGATCTTCATTGAACCGCACATTAATTGGATAATCTTCATCACCTTCTTTAAAGGTAGAGATCTCTTCGCCATAAATTGCCCTTCGCAAAGTTTGTCCCACTGTACCTGTAGAGACGCCAAGCTGCCCTGCCTTTACGCGGTCTACCTGCACGTTGAGCTCAGGTTTAGATTTGTTCACATCTATTTGCAGCTCTTCAATGCCGGGAATGTTCATTTCCCCAATTTGCTTCCTCAGGTTTTCGGCAGTGATAAGCATTTGCTCATAATCTTCGCCTTTTAATTCGATGTTGATAGGATAACCTACAGGTGGCCCTGCAGCATCTTTTTCAACAATGATCGAAGCCCCGGGAAAATCCTGTACGGCATCGCGAACCTCCGAAAGTACATGGCTACTCTTCACCCCACGGCGGTCTTTAAACTCGCGCATGGTGAGGGTAACTTTCCCCTTGTGAGGCATATCGTTTTGCTGGCCCCCGTCTGTCTGCGGATTTCCGGCACCGCGGCCCACTTGTGAGATGGCCGATTCTACCATGAAGTTGTATCCGTCTTCGTCTTCATATTTTTCTATCACCTCATAAACCTGCTGCTCAACTTGCTTGGTGATCTCATTGGTCTTTTTGATATCGGTTCCTTCAGGCAGTTCTATATAGGTAATGATCTGGTTAGGCTCATTTTCAGGGAAAAAGAGCACCTTCGGCTGTACAATGCTCACCAAAATAAAAGACAGGATGAGCATGGCTAAAGTTCCGAAGAAAACCAGGTAAGAATTTTTTCCGCGGAGAGAAAAACGCAGGGTAGCTTCATACTTTTTCTCCAGTTTCTTCAACGCCCTGTACTGGAAAAAGTCTACCCAGCTGCTTAGAAAATATTTGTATGCCCACAGCAAAATGGCGGCAAGAATAGAGAGATTCCCGGCTGCCCTAAGGCCGCCCATGTCAAGCACAAATCCGGCAATGAGAAGTATTATTCCCACCCCGGTCAAAATTGCACTTATGCGAATAAGCTTCTTTTTTGTGAGCTCCTTTTCTTCAGTTTTCATAAATTCTGAAGTCAGCATCGAGTTGATAATTAATGCCACAAAGAGGGAAGAACCCAGTACAATAGATAAAGTGATGGGGAAGTAGACCATGAACTTTCCTATGGTTCCCGGCCACAACGCCAGTGGGAAAAAGGCTGCAAGCGTTGTTGCGGTTGAAGCAATAATAGGCCAGGCAATTTCACCCACCCCTTGTTTTGCTGCTTTTATTCTTGGCACTCCCTGGTCCATAAGGCTGTACACGTTTTCTACTACCACAATCCCGTTATCTACCAGCATTCCCAGCCCCATTACCAGCGCAAAAAGCACCATAGTGTTCAGTGTAAAGCCTATGCTTGATAGAATAATAAAGGAGAGAAACATGGAAAGAGGGATTGCAAACCCCACAAAAAGGGCATTTCGGAAACCCAGAAAGAACATGAGCACCACCACTACCAGGATGATCCCGAAGATAATGTTGTTCACCAGGTCATCAACCATATTCTCTGTAGTGGTAGACTGGTCGTTAGTAAAGGAGATGTGAAGATCGTCTGGAAGGCTTGTTTCCTGCTCTTCTTTGACTATGGCCTTAATATTTTCAATGGCCTCGATCATGTTCTTACCGCCCCGCTTCTTGATATCGAGCATCACCACGGGTTCTCCATGCTCCCGTGCAAAGGTGGTGGGTTCCTGTTCCTGGAATTTGATCTCTGCTATATCCCGCAAAAAGACATTTCCGTCTTCCCTTTTTACAATGACGTTCTTAAGTTCATCGGGATTGGTTATTTCTCCAAGTATGCGAATATTCTTTTGAATTCCTCCTGTGATCACATTTCCGCCAGAGATGGTCTGGTTCTCCATGCTCACGGCACTAATAATGTCCTGGAAGCTCACTTTTGAAGCAGTCATCTTGTAAATGTCTACCGCGATCTCCACCTCTTTCTCCTCGGCACCCCTAACGGAAGCTTCTTTTATCTGCGGAAGAAGTTCGATCCTGTCCTGCAGGTATTCTGCATATTCCTTTAATTGTTGCACCGGATAATCACCCGTAAGGTTTACGTTGAGAATGGGCATTTCTTCGGAAATATTCAGGTCGAAGACGTTGGGTTCTACTTTGGCGCCATTATCGAGCGTGGGCCAGGTGGTTGCTGCTTTTTGCTGGTCAACCTTATCTTTCACCTTTTGCTTTGCTGCATCTACTGAAATATCTTCGTCAAATTCCACGATCACCAGGGAGTAATCCTGAAGCGTGGTAGAAGAGATGTCCTGCACACCGGCAATATTGTTGAATTCTTCCTCGAGAGGCTCGGTGATAAATTTCTCTACATCTTCTGCGGAATTTCCGGGGTTCACCGAACTCACGTAGATCTTGGTTTCTACAACTTCGGGGAAAGACTCCCTCGGCATGCTGTAGTAAGACATCAGGCCGCCAATAAGAATGATGGCCACGATGACATACACCGTCATGCGGTTGTCTATAGCCCAGGAAGAAAGTTTAAATTCTTTATCTAATTTCATCTTAGTTCAATGCTTTGCGGTCAGCTATCTCTACCTGTTCCCCTTCCTGAATGCTGCGGGCGCCATTGGTAATAAGTAAATCTCCCACCTGCAGGCCTGTAAGTACTTCTATAGCATTGTCATAGACCATTCCTGTTTTTAAGACCCTTTTTTGGGCTACTCCTGTACTATCGCTTTCTTTTTGAACTACAAAAGCAACATTCTCGCCGGCAGAATTCTTCTGAATCAGGTTTTCGGGAATAATAATAGCATTTTCCGAAGTGTAATCGTTGATCCTTACATTGGCAATAAGGTTGGGTTTCACCTGCTCCTGGCTGGGTGGTACTGCAATCTGGATCTCAAAGGTCCTGTTGTCGGGATTCACAAAATTCCCTACCTGCCTCACCGTGCTGGTAAACGAAGTGCCGGTGGCCGCTATATCTACCATTACTTCGGTTCCTTTTTTAATGGTTCCCAGGTAAGATTCAGGTACTGCGGCGGTGATGTACATATCAGACAAATTAATGAGCCTGAAAAGCCTGCTTTGCCCAGGATTAACTACTTCTCCCTGTTCCGAAAAAATTTCATCTATTACTCCGCTAAAAGGAGCTCTTACCACTGTCTTTGCCAGTTGTGAGCGCATTTGTTTCACCGAGTTTTGCAGTGCTTCATAATTGGTTTTTGCTTCCAGGTATTGTATCTCACTACCTATGTTCTGGTTCCAAAGCCTTTGTTGTCTCTCAAAAGTGGTTTTGGCGAGGGCTGCCTGGGCTTCCATTTGTGCCAGCTGGCTTGAGAGCCCGCCTTCATCAATGCGTGCCAAAATTTGCCCTTTTTGAACCCTGTCGCCTTCCTCTACTGTTATATTTTCAAGAAGTCCGGAATATTCGGGGTAAATGATGATATTCTGGCGGGTTTCCACATCACCCGGCAGCTCAACATAATGTTTAAAGAGGGAATCTGAGACTTTTCTTGTGCTTACCAGGGTGAATCCGTTATTTCCGGCCAGTTTTTCAATGGCAGCATCCAGTTTTGTGATCTGGGAAGACAGTTCACTTTGCTTAGCACTTAAATCGGCTTTTTTGGCCCTTATTTCGCTGAGGTCGCCACTTTCAATAATTTCTTCGACAGAATCACTTTTTCCGCAGGAAATTAGGAGTAGTAAGATTACGGGTATCAGGTTTATCTTTTTCATTTTTTTTGACTGTTCGTTGTTGGTTATTCTTCTTCAGAATAAGTTTTAGTGCTTAGCACGTTTTCAAGTTTTACTTTAGCATTGATCACTTCAAGCATGGCCTGTAACAGGTTTTGTTGTGCAGTGTATAGCTGCCGCTGCGCCTCGCTGAGCTCAAAGCTACTGGCAAGGCCTTCAAAGAATTTGATCTGGTTCTTGTTCTCAATTCGTTCGGCCAGGGCCAGGCTTTCCTGCTGGGTTTCAAAATTTTCAAGACTGTAGCGGTAATCGGCTTTTGCGGCATCTATTTCCAGAGAGATCTGGTTCCTGGTTTCCTCAAGATCCAGCATGGCCTGGTCGTATTCCAGTTGTTTTTGCTTGGTGCGGGCGTTTCTCATCCCGCTGCTAAACACAGGCACGTTAAGGCTTATCCCCAAAATAGACTGTTGGTAATATACCTGATCATCATTGAAAAAGGTGAAGGAGTCGCTGTTGCCGTTGGTGCCGTAGTTAATAAAACCGGTGAGGCTTGGCAGCGCTTTGGCCTTTTCTAATCTCACATAGATCCTTGCGGCTTCTGCGGAATTTTGAGCGATGCGTACATCGATATTTTCTTCTACCGGAATGCTCTCTTCCAGCAATTGTAAATCATAAAACTGAAGTGCAAGAGTGTTGAGGTCATCTGTAGGGATTATTTCACGTTCTACCGGAAGGCCCATCGCCATGTTAAGCAACTGGTGGGATATACTCAACATGCGCCTGTTACGGTTTAGATTGTTTTCAAGGCTAAGCCGGGTGATCTTTAGCTGTTCCACATCTTCTTCTTCAGTAAGGCCATTCTCAAAGATTTTTTGGGTGTCATTGAGATTCTTTGTCACATTCTCGAGATTGTTCTCCAGGATCTCAACACTTTCACGGGCCATAAGCACATTTCCGTAGGCGTTTATAATAGCCTTTCTCACCTCTAGATCGGTTTTGATTTTGGCATTTTTGGAAATTTGAAGCAGGGTACGGGCCGATTGTACGCCCACAATATAAGAGCCGTCAAAAATAAGCTGCTGCCAGGTAGCTGTGGCACTCAGGTTTTGTTTGGTGCCAAAGCGCACCGGGACAAAAGTGCCAGGTTCACCGCCGCCAATCTCCCCCGGAATCAGGGTAACCGGTTGCTTGAGAAAGTTCTGATAATCGGCGTTAGCCGATATTTGTGGTAAACCCTGTGAAATGATCTCCCATTTTTGAGCGAGAGCCTTTTCAACCTCTTTTTCAGACTTCAGGGAAGAATAGTTATTTTCCAGGCCAATAGCGATAGCTTCTTCCAATGAAAGGGGCAGAGGCTGCGCCGGGGGTTCCTGAGCCCAGGCTTGAATATAGAGCAGGCTGCTGAATAAGTATATCAAGTGTTTCATGTTGTGCTGCTTGCGGTTATATAGGTTTCCAGTTTTTTAAGGCCTTTTGGGCTTACAATGGCCCTTAGGTGGTACTCTAAATGCATATTTGTAAGTTGATGTGGAGAAAATTGAGATTCGGGAAAAAATTCGTGATCCTTTGTTCCAAGAATACCTACAAAGTAAATTCGGCTAATGAACTCTACGGGAAGATCGCTGCGATAAATGCCTTTTTCAATCCCTTTTTTAAGGTTGTCTCTCGTAATTTCCTTTAGCATTTCACCCTGGTTCTCCCTTACTTTTAAGAAAACCTTCGGATAATATTTCTGCAATTGGTGCTGGGGTGAAGTTTTCTCGTGCTTTAAATGGGCGCAGGCAAATTCTTTAATAGCGTATAATTCGGCTATGGGATCTTTGTCTTTAGCTTTAATTTGCTCAATCCCTTCAGCAATATTTTGAAATACAAAATCGGCTGTGGCGTCAATTAGTTTGATTTTGGTGGGAAAATGGGTGTAAATGGTCTTCTTGGAGATACCAAGTTCAGCAGCAATCTCGTCCATAGTCACGCTTTTCACTCCCAGAGTGATAAACATGTCGGCCGCTTTTTCTACAATTTTATTTTTCAATAGAAGATATTATAAGGGCGCAAAGATAATAATGGAAACTTTAAAAACAGTTAAAGTTTCCTTAGTTTACAGATGGCCTTTGCCGGAACAGGAAAAGTAAATTTTGCGGCTGTTGATATTTTTCTTCTTGTTTTGGTATTTTAGCACAAAATCTATTTATGCTCACAGTAGACCGCTATCGTCAGGAATTTGAAGATTACTTATCCCAAAACATCGTAAAGCAGGAACCTGCAAATTTGTATGATCCTATGGTCTACATTTTGGGGCTGGGAGGAAAAAGGGTAAGGCCTGTACTGGTTTTAATGGCGGCAGAGATTCTTGGCAGTGACAGTAAAAAAGCGCTTGATGCTGCTTTGGCTATAGAGGTTTTCCATAATTTTTCCCTGGTACACGACGATATTATGGATGACGCTCCCTTGAGAAGGGGAGAGCAAACGGTGCACGAACGCTGGGATATCAATACCGGTATACTTTCAGGCGATGCCATGCTTATTAAAGCTTACCAGTTATTTGAGAAGTATCCGGGAGAAACCTTCAGGCAGCTGGCAGAGTTGTTTTCGAGCACAGCCATAAAAGTTTGTGAGGGCCAGCAGTATGATATGGATTTTGAAGTTCAGGAGAAAGTGAGCATCGATGACTATCTTAAAATGATAGAGTACAAAACCGCTGTACTTGTAGGGGCTTCCTTAAAAATGGGGGCTATTGTTGCTGAAGCTTCCGCAGAAAATTGCGACAGGATCTATGAATTTGGACGTCTTTTGGGCATCGCATTTCAATTACAGGATGATTATCTCGACGCTTTTGGAGATCCCGATTCTTTCGGAAAACAGGTTGGGGGTGACATTATTGAGAACAAAAAGACCTTCCTTTACCTGTCTTCTCTACAACATGCAGCTTCACGTGAAGCTATGCAACTGGAACATCTTTATTCAATAAATCCCCCCGACCCCAGCTCAAAAGTGGAGACTGTAAAAGGCCTTTTTGAGAGTAGTGGTGCGGCTGAACTTACTCGTAAAGAAATTGAGAAGTACACTACAAAGGCATTTGAGGTACTCGAAGAATTGCAAATTCCGGAAGAAAGAAAAAAGCCGCTCTACAATTTCGGAAAAGGCCTGATGAATCGGCAGGTTTAAAAATATCAGAAATATACGGTGACAAATGGCATTAGTGCATTTGCATAGATGCTTTTTTCGTCAATGTGCAGCACATCATATCGAACGCCTATGCTCACGGGGCCTGTAACATAGCCCAAACCCAGAAAAAGCCCCGGATACCAGTAGGAATCCTTTTTATTTGTTCCGTCCAGCTCAAAATTTCGGGAGACATAATGTTCTTCAAATTCTGCGGAAAGCTGTAACGGGTTTAAAGGCCGAAGTAAGCCAATAAGGCTGCCGCCGGTTGTATAAGAGGAGTAGCGGGAAGTTTTGTTATAAGAACCCAGAAGCCCAGCTCCTGCAGAAACATAAGAATTAAAATCATAAATGGCTTTTGGGGCTATGTATCCGCTGAAGTAACCATTATTAACATTTAGACCCAAACTTCCGCCAAAACGAACATCTTCCAAAAATGCCCTTTTTGGCACCTCTCTCTCCTGTGCAACCAAATATGAATGAGTGGAATATAGCGTTATAATTAAAAGCAAAAGCTTCTTTTTGTTACTGAGAAAGAAGTTCATAATGTTAAAAGTTTTTAAGGTATAAGGTAAATATATTAAATGCTCCTGTGCTTCTTTTTTAAAAATTGTACTTTTGTAACGTTTTACAAAAAAGAAACAGGTAGTTTCATATTATGGATAAATTTTCATTTTTAAATGCCGCACATACAGCATATTTCGCTGAACTTTACGACCAGTACCTACAATATCCCGATAGTGTAGAACCCAGCTGGAGAGCTTTTTTCCAGGGTTTTGACTTTGGTTTGGAGACTTCGGGGAATGGGCAGACATACGTTGAACACCCCGAAAGCGGTGAGCCGGTAGAAATGTCCGATTCGGTACTCAAGGAATTCCGGGTGGTAAAGCTGATTGAAGGATATCGCAGTCGCGGCCACCTTTTTACAAAGACCAACCCGGTACGGGAAAGAAGAAAATATAGCCCCACGTTAGATATTCAGAATTTTGACCTCAGTGAGAGTGACCTCGATACTGTTTTTAATGCGGGCGATATTTTAGGATTAGGACCTTCTACCCTTAGAGAGATTGTAGCGCACCTTCGCAAGGTGTATTGCGATTCTATTGGCGTAGAATATATGTTCATTAGAAATCCTGAACAGGTAAAGTGGATACAGGACAGGCTAAATATAAATGAAAATCAACCCGCTTTTACTGCGCCGCAAAAAAAGCATATTCTAAAGAAACTCAACGAAGCAGTTTCTTTTGAGAATTTTCTTCATACCAAATATGTTGGGCAGAAAAGGTTTTCTCTCGAAGGAGGAGAAAGTTTGATTCCGGCGCTCGATGCTATCATCGAAAAAGCAGCCGATTTGGGTGTGAAAGATTTCGTGATGGGAATGGCCCACAGAGGGCGGCTTAGTACCCTTACCAATATCTTCGGAAAAAGTGCGAAAGACATTTTTACTGAATTTGATGGGAAAGATTACGAAGAAGATGTTTTTGACGGGGATGTGAAATATCACCTGGGATGGACTTCCTGTCGCAAGACCGACAATGGGAAAGAGATCAATATAAATATCGCCCCCAACCCTTCCCACCTGGAAACAGTAGGGGCCGTGGTGCAGGGAATTACCCGTGGTAAGCAAGACCGTCACTACCAAAATAAGGCCGACGCTGTTCTGCCTATTATTGTACATGGTGACGCAGCAATTGCCGGGCAGGGTATAGTCTATGAGATTGTTCAAATGTCGCAGCTGGAAGGCTATTCTACCGGCGGGACCATACATATTGTAGTGAATAACCAGATAGGTTTTACTACCAATTATCTTGACGGCCGCTCTTCGACTTATTGTACAGATGTGGCTAAGGTGACCAAGTCTCCTGTATTGCACGTTAATGCCGATGATGTGGAAGCTGTGGTACATGCCGTACTTTTTGCACTGGACTTTAGGATGCAATTTGGGAAAGATGTCTTTATAGATCTTCTGGGATATAGAAAATACGGGCATAACGAAGGTGATGAGCCAAGATTTACCCAGCCAAAACTTTACAAAGCCATAGCTAGCCATAGTAACCCACGGGATATTTATGCTGAAAAACTTCAGGAACAGGGAATTATTGATGATTCTCATGTGAAGAAACTGGAAGAAGAATATAAGGCGAAGCTGGAAGAGAATCTCGAGGATTCCCGTAAAGAGGAAAAGACAAGGATCACTCCTTTTATGCAGGATGAGTGGGAAGGTTTTGAGCATGTAGATGAATCCCGCATGATGGAAGAGGTAGATACTACCATTGATATGGAAGTGCTTACCGAAGTGGCCCAGGCCGTGTCAGAGCTTCCTTCAGATAAAAAATTCCTTAGAAAAATTAAGAAACTGGTGGAGCTTCGCCGCACCATGTTCTTTGAAAGCAATAGCCTTGACTGGAGTATGGCCGAATTACTTGCCTACGGCACGCTTATTAAAGAAGGTTACTATGTAAGAATGAGCGGGCAGGATGTTGAAAGAGGAACTTTTTCTCACCGTCACGCCGTAGTTAAGGTAGAAGACAGTGAAGAAGAGATCATCCTGTTGAACCAGATCAAAGGCACAATCTGCGATACCAGGAAAGGTTCTTCGTGTGACTTTAAAGTATATAATTCGCTTTTATCTGAATATGGGGTTGTAGGGTTTGATTATGGTTATGCCATGGCAAGTCCTAACTGCTTAACTATTTGGGAAGCGCAGTTTGGGGATTTCAGTAATGGAGCTCAAATTATGATCGACCAGTATATTTCGGCAGCCGAAGATAAATGGAAGCTTCAGAATGGATTGGTGATGTTCCTGCCTCATGGTTATGAAGGTCAGGGTGCAGAGCATTCTTCAGGAAGAATGGAGCGATACCTGCAATTATGTGCTAAAGACAATATGTTTGTAGCCGATGTTACCACGCCTGCGAATATGTTTCACCTGTTGAGAAGGCAGATGAAGGTGAACTATAGAAAACCATTAATTATATTTACTCCAAAAAGTTTGCTTAGGCACCCCAAAGTAGTCTCTACAAAAGAAGAGTTTGCTAACGGAACTTTTCAGCCGCTTATAGATGATGCTGAAGCTAAAGCCGATAAAGTAAAATCTTTAGTATTTTGTACCGGTAAATTCTACTATGATCTTCTTGAGCGTAGAGAGGAATTAGAACGGGATGATGTGGCTCTGGTTAGAATAGAACAGTTGTTCCCACTACCGGCAGAACAAATAAAGGCTGTAATTAGCAAGTACAAAAATGCCGATGATGTAGTATGGGCACAGGAAGAGCCAAGAAATATGGGAGCTTATAGCCATTTGTTGCTACATTTAGAGGAGACAAAGAACTTTAGAGTATGTAGCAGGAAGTTTTACGGTTCTCCGGCGGCAGGAAGCTCGGTGAGGTTTAAAAAACGTCACGAAAAAGTAATAGAATCTGTTTTTGATAAGACCTTAGAGGTCACTGTTAAGTAATTAGAAAATTTGCCAACAGTAGTTGGCGTATAAAAATAAAAAAGAAGAAATCATGGCTTTAGAAATGAAAGTCCCTTCTCCGGGAGAATCAATTACCGAAGTTGAAATCGCACAGTGGCTGGTTTCAGACGGAGATTATGTAGAAAAAGATCAGGCAATTGCCGAAGTAGATAGTGACAAGGCAACCCTTGAACTTCCGGCAGAAGCGAGTGGGATCATTACCCTTAAGGCAGAAGAAGGCGATGCTGTAGCTGTAGGACAGGTAGTTTGCCTTATTGATACAGATGCGCCTAAACCCGGAGGTGGAGAGAGTGATTCTAAAGAAGTGGTAAAAGAAGAGAAAGAAGCGACTTCGGCTAAAGAAGAAGAACTTGAATCTTCTAGAAAAGACAATAAGAAGGCTGAAGCCAAAACCGAATCGTCTTCAAAACCAAGTACACCGGCCCAAAAGCAGGATACTTATGCTACAGGTAGTCCTTCGCCGGCTGCTAAAAAGATCCTCGATGAAAAAGGAATGGACGCGAAGTCTGTGAAGGGAACCGGTCGTGACGGCAGGATCACCAAAGAGGATGCGACCAATGCCAAGCCTTCAATGGGTACTCCCGGGAATGGCAAGCGCGGGGAAGAGCGTAAGAAAATGTCTATGTTGCGCCGCCGTGTAGCCGAACGTTTAGTAGAGGTTAAGAATGAAACAGCCATGCTTACTACTTTTAATGAAGTAGATATGTCTGCAATCTTCTCCCTTCGCAAACAATACAAAGATGAGTTTAAAGACAGGCATGGGGTAAGCCTTGGTTTTATGTCTTTCTTTACTCTTGCCGTAGTTCGCGCACTTGATCTTTACCCCGGAGTGAATTCAATGATTGACGGAGATTTCCAGGTGAAGTACGACTATAAAGATATCAGTATTGCTGTATCTGGCCCAAAAGGTCTTATGGTTCCGGTGTTGAGAAATGTCGAAAACATGAGTTTTAGAGCTGTGGAAGCTGAGATCAAACGCCTTGCAATAAAGGTGCGTGATGGACAGATCACTGTAGATGAAATGACCGGCGGAACGTTTACCATTACCAATGGTGGAGTGTTTGGATCTATGCTTTCAACTCCAATTATCAATCCTCCGCAAAGCGGAATTCTCGGAATGCACAATATTGTAGACCGTCCGGTGGCAATTGATGGTCACGTAGAAATTCGTCCTATCATGTACGTTGCTCTTTCTTATGATCACAGGATTATTGATGGTAAAGAGTCAGTAGGATTCCTTGTGGCAGTAAAAGAAGCTCTGGAAAATCCTGAAGAACTTTTAATGGATAATGATATAAAGAGAGCTCTCGAGCTTTAAGAGTGTCAAAAATAGCAAAAAAGAGAGGCAATGATTTCAGGATCATTGCCTCTCTTTTTTTGTACTAATAAGCCAACAGGGTGTAGATGTTGAGCAGTAGTACAAAAATAATCAATGCTGCCATTAAAGCCGGAAACACCGGCAGGTGCTTTAGGTTGAAGAAATTCATAGCGATAGATTTTTTTGGTGACTGTAAGTTAGAAAAAACACTACCGCTCACATATGGGGAGAATCCCCCAATTTTTAATTACTTGAGATAAAGGTTCATTGATTTGTAATCAATAATAGCTTTTCCTTTTTTTAGAATGTCGGCTCCAATGATTCCCTGTACCTTTTCGGCTTTGTGTTTTACCAAGGCATCATTTACATGCCTTAAATCGAACAGTACCAGGTCAACCTTCTTTTTTTTCCATCCCTTAATTTCAATGATGTTCTTTTGTGCAATCTGGGTCATCATGTTGGTGGCACCTGCGCCTGCAGCTTTTATATCACTGTCTTCGGCCAGGAGTTCAAAATGAGAGACTGCTTCCAGGCCTACGCAGGTGCTTGATGCGCCTGTGTCAAGAATGAAATTTCCTTCTATTTGATTTATTTTAGCCTTTAATTCTAAATGCTGAGTGGCGGTATAGGTAAGTGGAATTTTTTTATATCCTTTTTCCTTGAGTAACTTCTTGAGAGATGCCATTCTTTTCTTTTTTTGACAAAGATAGCTGTATAAAATAAATTAATTTTGCCATTATGACAATTACCGATACACATACACACCTCTACAGTGAATCTTTTGATGACGACCGCAAGGAAATGATTGAAAGAGCCATAGCTGCCAATATCACCAGGTTCTTTATTCCGGCAATAGATTCTACGTATATTAAAGATATGTACTCCCTGGAAAAGGCATTTCCGGAGCATATTTTTCTCATGGCCGGTTTACATCCTACGCATGTAAAGGAAAACTTTCGGGAGGAGCTGGCGATAGTCGAAAAGCAACTTGAGGAAAGAAAGTTCTATGCCGTGGGCGAGACCGGTGTTGATCTTTATTGGGATAAATCTACACTAAAAATTCAGCAGGAAGCCTTTAGGTACCAGATTCAGCTTGCTAAAAAGCATAAGTTGCCGATAGTTATTCACTGCCGCGATGCTTTTGATGAGGTTTTTGAAGTCCTGGAGCAGGAGAAGGGAGAAAGCCTTTTTGGTATCTTTCATTGCTTTACCGGAACCTATGAGCAAGCCAAAAAAGCCCTTTCTTACAATATGAAGCTGGGTATAGGCGGGGTATTAACCTTCAAAAATGGCAAAATTGACAGGTTCTTAAGTGAAATTCCGCTTAGTGAAATTGTGCTGGAAACCGATGCGCCATATCTGGCACCGGTACCCTATAGAGGAAAAAGGAATGAAAGTCTGTATATTGTTGAAGTACTTAAAAAAGCGGCAGAGGTTTACAACACGAGTCCCGAAGAAATAGCTGAAGTTACTACCCGTAACTCCCGGGAGATTTTTGGGATATAGCAGAGACTTGTGCTTATATTTTTGTTTTTTTGCTAACTCTAATGATGAAACAGTGACAAATTACGACGATATTCGGTTTTATAATGATGACGAAGTGCAGGATGCTCTAAAAGATTATGTTAGGCATCCTATGATAAAAGGGCTATTAACTTTTACTTTTCCGAATGTTGCTTATGAAAAAATAGAGGAAAAGGTTGTGCAGTGCAACTCCATCAGGGATTTTCAAACCGGGATTATTTATCACACCGTTCAAAAGGTGTTGAGTAAAAGTTCTGAAGGTCTAACTTACTCCGGCTTCGATTCCCTTGATAAAGACGAATCTTACCTTTATATTTCCAACCACCGCGATATCGTTCTAGATACTTCTCTCTTAAACTGTGTGTTATATGAGAGTGATTTGCGAATGACTGCTTCAGCCATTGGTGATAACCTCGTAAAAAAGCCATTTTTGCTGGCCCTTTCACGCCTCAATCGAAATTTTCTTGTTAAAAGGGGAATTAGTCCGAGGGAAATGCTGAAGAGTTCTCAAAAGCTTTCAGAATATATAAGAAAGCTGCTGCTTGAAGATAAACGCTCGGTATGGATGGCGCAGCGGGAGGGAAGAACCAAAGACGGAAATGATAATACCCAGCAAGGAGTTTTAAAAATGCTGGCCATGGCTAAAGGAGATGACTCTGTTGCTGAATATTTTACAAAACTGAAGATAGTCCCTGTGGCGATCTCTTATGAATTTGATCCTACAGATGTGCTTAAACTGCCCGAAATTCTAGCAAAAAGAATGGAGCAGATCTACATTAAATCGGCAAACGAAGATTTTAAATCTATCCTGAAGGGTGCTCTGGGGAATAAGGGAAGAATACATATCTCGGCCGGGGAACCTATTAGTGCAGCGGCACTGGGTGAAATTGAAGCAAAAGCAGGTTCAATGAACGAGCAGCTTCAGAAGATAACCGCCAGCATAGATTATCGCGTGCACCAGAACTACAAGCTGTGGCCTGCCAATTATATTGCCTTTGACCTTTTGAACGGTAGCAGCATGTTTCAGGAAAATTATACTTCAAAGCAAAAGCGGCAATTTGAAAGGCGTCTTACCCGGCGTGTCAACTTTAAAAATGCCCTTGAGGTGAACAGTTACCTCCTTATGTATGCCAATCCGGTAATAAATCAGAAGAATCAGCATGAAAACCAGCGCTAATATTCTCCTTATTTACACCGGTGGAACTATTGGTATGGTAAAGGATTTTGAGACAGGAGCTCTTAAAGCCTTTAATTTTAGTGAGCTGCTTCAAAATATTCCCGAATTAAAACTTCTTGAACATAATATAGATACCATAAGTTTTGAACGTCCTATAGATTCTTCAAACATGAACCCGGCTTCCTGGCTGCAGATGGCCGAAATCATTGAGGGAAAATTTGAGATGTATGACGGGTTTGTGGTTTTGCATGGTAGTGATACTATGTCTTACAGCGCCTCGGCCCTGAGTTTTATGTTTGAAAATTTGTCTAAACCCGTGATTTTTACCGGTTCACAACTGCCTATTGGAGACCTGCGGACAGATGCTAAAGAAAATCTTATTACCAGCATACAAATTGCAGGGCTTCAGAAGAACGGTAAACCTGTTATTACCGAGGTAGGTCTTTATTTTGAGTACAAGCTGTACCGCGGTAACCGCACTTCTAAGATCAATGCAGAACATTTTCAGGCTTTTGCTTCCCCAAATTATCCGCCGCTGGTAAATTCAGGTGTGCATTTGGCTGTGAACGATGCTTATCTATGGCAGCCGCACAATCGCCGAAAGATGAAACTCCACAAGGGGCTTAACGATGAGATTGCCTTGATAAAGATATTTCCGGGTATTAACAGGAGCCTGCTGGAGCATATATTGGCCAAAGAAGGTTTGAAAGGGGTGATACTGGAAACTTATGGTAGCGGAAATGCGCCTACTCAAGACTGGTTTGTTCAGCTTTTAAAAGATGCGATCTCCCGCGGGGTGGTCATTGTTAATGTTACACAGTGTATTGGGGGGAGTGTGGCCATGGGGCAGTATGAAACCAGTACGCAGCTTAAAAAGATTGGCGTAGTGTCGGGGAAAGACATTACTACTGAGGCTGCTGTGACTAAAATGATGTACCTCCTGGCAAAGGAACTAAGCCCAAAAGTTTTCAGAACAATTTTTGAAACATCTTTACGTGGGGAAATGTCGTAATTTTTGCTGCTGTTACTTGACCAGCTTCTCTTTTTTTTCGTTATTTGGCGAACTGTTCAGAAAAAGTTAAAAAAAGCACTGGATTGTATTTTTACTAGAGAGGTGGCCGAGTGGTCGAAGGCGCACGCCTGGAAAGTGTGTATACCCCACAAGGGTATCGAGGGTTCGAATCCCTTCCTCTCTGCTAGTTATTTTTATTTGAATAAATATTTATATCTTTAACCCGTTAACTAATTAAATTAAGACAAAAAGTAATGAAAAGATTATTTTCAATTTTGGTGATCGCTACAATTATGGTGTTCGGAGCCGTAGATGTGAATGCGACAAATAACGTGAATGCCCTGCCGGCTACCATGGTGAACTTTGTTCAGGATGAAGATCAGGCTGTTGCTGAAGAAGCAGAAACCGAAGATGTAGGATTTCACCAGGGGCTGAAAAGGCGCTTCATTGAAGGTGGACCTGGCTTTATGGGAATTGTACTTCTTTGTTTGATCTTAGGTCTGGCAATTGCAATTGAAAGAATTATATACCTTAACCTTGCTACTACCAATACAAAAAAATTGGCGCAAGATGTTGAGGATGCACTAAACACAGGTGGTATTGAAGCTGCTAAGGATGTTTGTCGTAACACAAAAGGTCCTGTTGCTTCTATCTACTATCAAGGTCTTGACCGTGCCGAAGAAGGTACAGAAGCTGCTGAAAAAGCAGTTGTAGCTTACGGTGGTGTTCAAATGGGA
Source organism: Salinimicrobium sp. TIG7-5_MAKvit (assembly GCF_049569215.1). Lineage (GTDB taxonomy): Bacteria > Bacteroidota > Bacteroidia > Flavobacteriales > Flavobacteriaceae > Salinimicrobium > Salinimicrobium profundisediminis. The sequence goes on from NZ_CP145903.1 coordinate 2,069,972, forward strand.
CTTCTTGAGAAAAACGTATCATGGGTATCTCTGTTTATCGCTCTTGCTCCTATGCTTGGGTTCATGGGTACGGTAATTGGTATGATCGAAGCTTTCGATAGAATTGAAGCAGCGGGAGATATGCAGCCTTCACTTGTTGCAGGTGGTATTAAAATCGCACTTCTTACAACAGTATTTGGTTTGATCGTAGCTATTATTCTTCAAATCTTCTACAACTACATCATTGCTAAGATTGACCGTATTGTAAACGATATGGAAGATGCTTCTATCACTTTGATGGATATACTTGTAGAGTACAAGAATAAAAGAAGAGTATAATAATACCAAGATTTAATTATGACCTTACATAAAATATTAAAATATCTAGCGCTCGTCATCGGAGTGGTTGGGCTCATCCTTTGGGGGAGAGTGCTCATGGCTGGTGATGATGCTATAGAAAATTCAGCCGATGTACAGGCAAGCGTGGTATCTCCATTCTTATATGTTGCATATCTTGTGTTTGCTATAATTGTACTGCTGGTTTTGTTCTTCGTAATAAAAGGTTTGTTTTCAGGGGATATTAAAAGGACCCTTATCGCAGTCGGGTCTTTTATTATCGTAGTGGCAATTGCCTATGTACTTACAGATGGTACCGAGAAAACTCTTAGTGATGGAACAATGCTTTCAGCAAGTGCAGACCACTGGGTAGGAGCAGGTCTTGTGACCTTCTACATCCTTGCCGGAGCTGCAGTATTGCTAATGGTACTTTCGGGAGTAAGAAAACTTATAAACTAAAGAAACTATGGCCAGACGATCTACACCTGAAGTTAATGCCGGTTCATTGGCCGACATCGCCTTCTTGCTTTTGATCTTCTTCCTGGTGACCACAACTATTGAGACAGATAGCGGTATCAGCAGAAAGTTGCCTCCAATGCAGGATGAAAATGTGGAACCGCCAATTATCAAAGAAAAGAACATTTTCAAGGTAATTGTAAACCGAAATAATGATCTGTTAGTAGAAGATGAGCTCATGGAGCTTAAGGATCTTAGAGAAGCTGCTGTTGCCTTTTTAGACAATGGTGGCGGGGTAGGCCCCGAGGCATGTGACTATTGCCAGGGCTCCGGAGATCCTACTTCTTCAGATAATCCTATCAAAGCAGTAATTATGCTTGTAAATGACAGGCAAACCGAATATGGTACTTACATTGCAGTTCAAAACGAACTGGTAGGAGCATATAACGAGTTGCGTGATCGTACCGCCGAAAGGTTGTACGGCAAGTCCTTTACTCAAATGGAAGCTGATTACAACAGTGTCAATTATACCGGAAATAAAGATAGGTTGAAGGAACAAATTGAGGAAGTTAAAGATATGTGGCCTCAAAAACTTTCTGAAGCCGATCCTAAAAATTAATCGCGAAAACTAAGAACTATGGCAAAATTCAATAAGAAAAAAGGTAGTGAACTGCCCGCGATCAATACTTCGGCCCTGCCTGATATCGTATTTATGCTTCTTTTCTTCTTCATGGTGGCGACCGTAATGCGTGATACTGACCCGTTGGTAAGACAAACATTGCCTTATGCCGACCAGGTTGAAAAGCTTGACAAGAAGGATCTTGTAATGTATATCTATGCAGGAAAGCCTAATCCGAGATATCAGCAAACCATGGGTACAGAGGCGCGTATACAGCTAAATGATAACTTCGCAGAGGTTACTGATATTCAACAGTTCATTTACGCCGAAAGAGAAACTAAGAGAGAGGAACTTATTCCTTTTCTTACAACAGCGCTTAAAGTTGACCACGAAACCAACATGGGTCTTGTATCTGATATAAAAATGGAGCTTAGAAAAGCTGAAGCTCTTAAAATCAACTACACTACCCGTTCCGGTAAGGCGTCACAAAACTTTGACTAAAATCAATTCATTATTTTTTGAAAATCCCCTTTCAAGTCTTTTGAAAGGGGATTTTTTTTGAATGCTGTTTTGCTTCGTATTATCTTTGGTTAAAATACTTCAATGCACAACATCCAAAAATGGCATTTTCTTCTCTTAATTTTCTTCCCGCTTTTTTTACAGGGGCAGGAAAGGAATGAGATCCCTTCAGTTGTAGATAGTTTGTATCGGGAAGACCAGGTCTATTTTGGCTTTACGTATAACATTGTTACCGGAAGCCCTTCAGAAATTAAGAGTTCACAGTTTTCAGGAGGTTTTCATGCCGGATTTATAAGGGATTTTCCGCTTAATACACGTCGAAATATGGGAATTGGTGTGGGCCTGGGCTGGTCAATTGATACTTTTGGTCAAAACCTTTTTATAGGGGAAGACCCGGAAGGCGAAGCGACCCGGTTTGTAGTACTTAACAGGGACAGGGTAGACTTTGATGCCAATCGCTTTACTACGCAGTCTATTGATCTCCCGGTGCAGTTTAGATGGCGTACATCCACGCCGGAGAGTTACAAATTCTGGCGGATATATACCGGTATCCGGCCTTCATATGTTTATTACTTCCAGTCTAAATTTGTTCAGGATGGGAATACTTTTAAGGAGACCAATGTTCCTGAATTTGAGCGACTGCGGTTAGGGGCGACTTTTACTTTTGGATATAACACCTTTAATTTCTCCTTTTACTACAGTCTCAATTCCTTCTTTAAAGATGTTACAGTAAATAATGAGGATCTTGATCTTAAAACATTTCAGGTTGGGCTTACTTTTTACCTTTTATAGCCAAACCAGGGCAGCTATAACCTGGGGCAGTAAGCCAAGTATAAACCCTATAGCTAACTCGTAATACGAGTGGGCGGCATAAAGAAGCCGGGACGAAGCTGTGAGTCCGGTAATGGCTATCAGGAAGCTTACGCTGTAAACCAGGTTGAGATTAAAGTGTACACTTAGCAGGATCAAAAATCCCAGCAAACCTGCCAGGCCCATCATGTGCAGGCTTACCTTGATCTTTGCCAGAAGAAAGAACAAACTAAGTATTGCAGAGACCATGACCCCGGCAAAGAAGTAATAGAGCGCAGGGTAATCAAAGGTGTTAAGTACATATCTAAGAACCACAAAATCCAGCCCCGCATAGAGTAATAGCGGCCATTTTCTCTCCCTTAGATCCCTAAGATGATGATCTGTTACCTTGCCTAAAGTTTTTAGCATATAAACATAGACAATGGGAATGAAGATGGTAATAATGGCTACGGCCAGTAACTTGGCTTTTATTACTTCTATTGGAAAAAACCTGGGTGTTATCAGGAAATAGATCAAAGTACCCGCAAAAGGCATCCAAATGGGGTGGAAGAGGAAGGAAGCTGACCTTATGAGTAGCTTCATCAAATTTCTTTTCGAAGGCGGGCAACGGGAATATCCAGTTGCTCCCGGTATTTAGCTACAGTACGTCGCGCAATAGGGTATCCCTTTTCTTTCAGCATTTTCGCCAGTTTCTCGTCTGTAAGGGGTTTTCTCTTGTTCTCTTCTTCAATGGTCATCTCAAGTATTTTCTTGATCTCCTTTGTAGAAACATCCTCTCCCTGGTCGTTCTTCATAGATTCAGAAAAGAAATCCTTTATTAGCTTTGTTCCGTAGGGAGTGTCTACGTATTTACTGTTGGCAACCCGGGAAACTGTAGAGACATCCATATCGATCTCATCGGCAATATCCTTTAAGATCATTGGTCTTAGATTCCTTTCGTCACCGGTGAGAAAATACTCTTTTTGATAGTTCATGATGGCACTCATCGTAACAAACAGCGTAGTTTGTCGCTGTTTTATGGCTTCAATAAACCACTTTGCAGCATCCAGTTTTTGTTTGATGAACATGACAGCATCTTTCTGGGCTTTACTCTTCTCTCGTGATTCCTTATAGCCTTTAAGCATCTCACTATAATCTTTGGAGACGTGCATTTCGGGTGCATTGCGGCCGTTAAGGCTCAACTCAAGTTCGCCTTCTGCTATTTTAATTGTAAAGTCGGGGATCACATGTTCCACAGCCCTGGTGTTGCCGGCATAGGCACCACCGGGTTTAGGGTTGAGATGTTCAATGACCTCTATGGCATTTCGAAGGTCTTTTTCAGAAATATCGTGCTTTGAAAGAAGTTTCTGGTAGTGCTTTTTACTAAACTGGTCAAAGGACTTCTCAATAATGTCTTTTGCAAGGCTTACAGGTCTTGTCTGGTCCCTTCTGTTTAACTGTATTAACAGGCACTCCTGAAGACTTCTGGCACCTACCCCTGCAGGGTCGAGCTCATGAACATATTTAAGTACTTTCTCTACAGTTTCCTCGTCGGTATATACATTTTGTGTAAAAGCGAGATCATCAACAATATCCTGAACAGATCTTCTTATGTAGCCACTCTCATCAACACTTCCTACAAGAAATTCAGCAATCTCTTCTTCAGATTCGTCAAGTCTAAGCGTACTTAACTGGGTTTTCAAATATTGGGTGAAAGAAGTTCCGGAAGCATAGGGTACCTGTCTGTCTTCGTCATCTGCACTGTAATTGTTTGCCTGCAAACGATAATTGGGTATCTCGTCATCACTCAGGTACTCATCAACATCAATATCGGCTTCAATGCTCTCATTGCCCGGATCTTCATCCTGGTAATCGTCTGTCTTGAAATCTTCTTCGTACTCGTCACTCTCTTCTTTACCGCCTTCAAGGGCGGGGTTTTCTTCCATCTCCTGCTTAAGCCGTTGCTCAAAAGCCTGTGTAGGCAGCTGGATAAGCTTCATCAACTGTATTTGCTGAGGAGAAAGCTTTTGAGATAATTTAAAATTTAACTGCTGTTTTAGCATATTCTTACTGGCTTTTTATAAAAATAAAAAAAACAATCTACAAACGTAAACGAACGCAGATTGTTTTATGAGTACTTTAGGATGAAAGGCTTTTTAGAACTCGGCGTTTAGAGGTGTTCTTGGGTAAGGAATCACATCTCTAATGTTCCCCATACCGGTAGCAAACTGCACCAGTCTTTCAAATCCAAGTCCAAACCCACTGTGTACACAGGTTCCAAACTTTCGGGTATCAAGATACCACCAAAGTTCTTTTTCATCTATATCAAGGGCCTGCATCTTTTGTTTTAAAACATCAAGGCGTTCTTCCCGTTGCGAGCCGCCCACAATCTCTCCAATTCCGGGGAAAAGGATGTCCATGGCACGTACGGTCTTTCCATCTTCATTTAAACGCATGTAAAATGCTTTTATGTTGGCGGGGTAATCAAATAATATTACAGGACATTTAAAATGCTTTTCAACAAGATATCGTTCATGCTCACTTTGAAGATCGGCTCCCCATTCTTCAATGATGTAATTGAATTTTTTCTTCTTATTGGGCTTAGAGCTCTTTAAGATATCGATAGCCTCGGTATAGCTTACTCTTTTAAAGTTGTTCTCAACCACAAATCTCAGCTTATCACTAAGGCTCATAGCACTACGTTCGGCTTCCGGTTTTGCCTTATCTTCATTTGCCTGGCGTTCTTCAAGAAAAGCAAGATCATCCTTGCAGTTGTCCAGCACATACTTCAGCACATATTTGATGAAGTCTTCAGCAATGTCCATATTTCCGGCAAGGTCACAAAATGCCATTTCTGGCTCTACCATCCAAAACTCGGCAAGGTGACGTGATGTGTTTGAATTTTCAGCTCTAAAAGTAGGGCCAAAAGTATAGATCTGGCCTAAACCTAAAGCATAAGTCTCCCCTTCGAGTTGGCCAGATACGGTAAGATTGGTTTCTTTTCCGAAGAAATCTTCTTTATAGTTAATAGAACCATCTTCGTTACGCGGAACATTATCAAGATCAAAAGAAGTTACTCTAAACATTTCTCCTGCGCCTTCAGCATCACTTCCGGTAATAATTGGAGTGTTCACATAGTGAAAATTGTTTTGCTGAAAATAGCTGTGAATGGCAAAAGCCAGTTTAGACCTTAGCCTCATCACGGCTCCAAAAGTGTTGGTTCTCACCCTAAGGTGCGCCTGCTCCCTAAGTTTTTCGAGAGAATGCCTTTTTGGAGAAAGAATGGTGTACTTCACTTCTTCGGGATCTGCATCTCCAAGAATTTCTACGGCGTTCGCCTGTACTTCCACTTTTTGCCCGCTACCCTGACTCTCTACCAGGGTTCCTGTCACCTTTATTGCAGCACCTACAGTAATGCGTTTTAAGGTATTTTCGCTTAGCTTTTCATAGTCTACCACACATTGCATGTTGTTGATGGTAGAGCCATCATTTAAAGCTATAAACCGGTTGCTCCTAAAGGAACGTACCCAACCTTTTACTTCAACTTCCTGCAAATACTGAGTGCTTTCTAAAAGTTCTGCAACTTTTCCTGTGATCATCTTTTTCTATTTGAAGAGCAAAGATAATTTTTCCGCACTTGCCTTACAAGTAATAAAATAAAGGCTTCTGACAAAATTAGGTGTCAAAAATCACATTTTTGGATCCTCTTCTTCTGAAATTTCTTCGGAATCCTCTTCCTGCGGAATGATATTTATCGTTGGCTCCCGCAGTACATCTTTGTTAGCGATTTCCTTCTGAAGTGAAAGAAGTAAAGCCGGAAGCAGTAACAGGTTAGAAAGCATGGCGAATAAAAGAGTTGCCGAAACCAGTCCGCCAAGTGCAACAGTGCCTCCAAAACTGCTTATCATAAATACCGAAAAGCCAAAGAAAAGCACAATTGAGGTATAGAACATGCTTACACCTGTCTCCCGCAGTGCCGCATAAACCGATCTTTTCACCTTCCAGTTATTCGCCTTAAGCTCCTGCCGGTACTTGGCGAGAAAATGTATGGTATCATCTACCGAAATTCCAAAGGCAATACTAAATACAAGAATAGTCGAGGGTTTTATAGGTACACCAAGAAAGCCCATCATTCCGGCAGTTACCAGCAACGGCAGTAAATTCGGAATTAGAGAAACCAGGATCATTTTAAACGAACGGAACATCCAGGCCATAATCACAGCAATCAGAAAAATAGCCAGGCTTAAGGAGATGACAAGATTCTTTACAAGATAATTGGTCCCTTTCTGAAATATTAAGGCCTTCCCGGTCATTTCTACCGAAAATCGATCTTCAGGAAAAATCTCCCTGATCTTTGGCCACAGGTCTTCTTCGATCTCCTCCATCTCCTGGGTGCCAATATCTTTCATAAAGCTGGTCATACGGGCGTAGCGGCCTGTGCTGTCTACAAAAGAGGTGAGCAGGTTATCACCGCTGGCATCCAGCCCCTTTGCATAAGGCAAAATAAAAGTTCTTTCTTGGGAGGTGGGCAGCTGGTAGTATTTTGGGTTGCCATTGTAATACGCTTGCTTGGCATACTTCACCAGGTTGACTATAGAAAGGGGAGGGGAAAGTTCATCTTCTTCGGCAATAAGTTCCTGGAGTTCCTCCATTTTCTTTAAAGTTGGCAGTTTCATCACTCCCTGTTCCCGCTTGGTGTCAATAACAATTTCTAATGGCATTACACCGTCAAATTCTTCTTCAAAGAACTTGATATCCTTAAAGAATGCTGCCTCCTGGGGCATGTCTTCCAGCAGGCTTCCCGAAACTTTTATGGTATAAATTCCAATAATACTCGATACGAGTAAAATAAGGGAGATAATGAAAATGGCAATGCGGTGGTGCTTCACCATTTTTTCCATCCAGTTTACAAAGCCACCAATCCATCTTTTATTGAGGTGCTTGAGGTGTTTTTCCCGCGGCACATTCATGTAGCTGTAGATAATGGGAATAATGAGCAGACTTAGAATAAAGATCGCTATAATGTTTATTGAAGCTACTATCCCAAATTCCTTGAGCAGGGTGCTTTCAGTAAGAATAAAGGTAGCAAATCCCGAGGCTGTGGTAAGATTGGTCATCAAAGTGGCATTTCCCACTTTGGTAATTACCCGCTGCAGCGACTTTGCCTGGTTGCCGTGTTTCTGGATCTCCTGCTGATATTTATTGATGAAGAAAATGCAGTTGGGAATTCCTATTACAATAATTAATGGCGGAATGATAGCGGTAAGTACGGTGATTTCATAGTGTAAAAGACCCAGCACGCCAAAAGCCCACATTACACCTATAACTACGGTAATCATTGAAATTACGGTAGCGCGCACACTTCTAAAGAAAAAGAAGAAGATAAGGGAAGTCACCAGTAAGGCTGCGCCAATGAACAAACCTATTTCATCAATAATATTTTGGGAGTTGAGGGTGCGTATATACGGCATGCCCGATACATAAACATTCAACCCATACTCCTCTTCAAACTTTTCTACTAACGGGATAAGCTCTTCTACTACAAAAGTCTTGCGCTGGCCGGTGTTCACTATTTCCTGGTCAAGGTATACTGCAGTTTGTACCGTATTGGAATGCCTGCTGTAAACGAGACCTTCGTAAAATGGCAAATCCTGAAACAATTTTTCCCGATATTCTTTTACCTGCTGGTCATCTGGGTTGGCCTCTTTGATAAACGGAACCATCTCAAAACGCCCCGGATCTTCAAATTTTTCCAGCTTTTGTAAGTTGCCTAAGGCTACAGTGAACTCTACTTCCTGAAAATTGTTTAAGCTGTCGGCCAGTTCATTCCAGGCGGTAAAATTCCTGGGGGTAAATAGTGCTGTATCATTAACAGCCATGACAATAACATTCCCTTCTTCCCCAAATTTATTCAGGAATTCCTGGTACTGGAGGTTAATGGGGTCATCATCGGGCAGGAGGTTGGCTTCAGTATAGGAAAACCTCATGTTCTTCCACTGTAAAGCGAGAAAAACGGTGCAGGCAGCAATTAATACCAGGATGAGGATCCTGTTCCGAAGAATAGTGCGTGCAACAGTATTCCAGAACTCAAAGCCGAGGATTTTAGACATGGGAAAAATTTGTTTTGCAAAGGTATGAAAGCATGTAAACTTTTTCCAACGTAGCGATCCCGAAAAAGGACAAAAAAAGCGACTTAAAAAGCCGCTTTTTGAAAGGTATGGTTCAACTGTCTTATTAGACGGTCATGATCTCTTTTTCTTTAACGGCCAGCACCTTCTCAATCTTCTCAATATAGGTGTCGGTAAGCTTTTGGATTTCGGCTTCTCCTGTTTTTTGAAGGTCTTCAGAAATATCCAGCTTTTTAATGTCCTGGTTGGCATTTTTGCGGTCGTTTCTTACTCCAATTTTTGCATCTTCAGCTTCGGCTTTGGCCTGTTTTGCCAACTCGCGACGACGCTCCTCTGTTAAAGGGGGAACGTTAATAATCACGCTGTCTCCGTTATTCATTGGGTTGAATCCGAGGTTTGCCTGCATAATGCCTTTTTCAATGGCAGTGATCATGTTCTTCTCGAATGGCTGAATGGTAAGGGTGCGCGCATCGGGCGTGTTTACGTTGGCCACCTGGTTAAGCGGGGTCTGGCTTCCGTAGTAATCTACTCTCACGCTTCCAAGCATTGCCGGGGTGGCTTTCCCGGCCCTAATGTTGAGTAATTGTTTCTCAAGGTGAAGAATGGCTTGATCCATTGCTTCTTTTGTGCTATCGATAATAAAATCTAACTCGTCGTCCATTTCTAAAAATTAATTTTTAAAAATTATATAAGTCTTGTTCGTCTAAAAATTTACTTTGGTACCAATTTTTTCTCCGATTACTACCTTTTCAAGGTTGCCCGGTTTGTTCATGTCAAACACGATAATTGGCAATTTGTTTTCCTGGCTAAGGGTGAAAGCCGTAGTGTCCATCACCTTTAATCCTTTTGTAAGTACGTCATCAAAGCTGATAAAGTCAAATTTTTTTGCCTTTTTATCAATTTCAGGATCTGCTGTATAGATTCCATCTACGCGTGTACCTTTTAGAATAACGTCTGCGTCTATTTCGATAGCACGTAAAACTGCTGCCGAATCTGTTGTGAAGTAGGGATTACCTGTGCCACCTCCAAAAATGACTACCCGGCCTTTCTCAAGGTGTCGCATAGCTTTTCTTCGGATAAATGGCTCGGCCACTTCGTTGATCTTTATGGCCGATTGTAGCCTGGTTTGAATACCGGCATCTTCGAGGGCCGATTGCAGGGCCAGGCCATTGATTACCGTGGCCAGCATTCCCATGTGGTCTCCGGTTACGCGATCCATTCCACGGCTCGCACCTGCCACTCCTCTAAAGATATTACCACCTCCAATGACTATAGCTACTTCAACTCCCCTGTTAGTCACTGCTTTTATTTCTTTGGCATATTCGGCTAAACGTATTGGGTCGATTCCGTATTGGCGGGTTCCCATGAGAGCCTCGCCCGAAAGTTTTAATAAAATTCTTTTGTAATGCATCTACGTGATTTGATGGGTTGTGCAAAACTAAGGAATTTATTAATGTGATATAGCGATAAAAAAGATTATTGGCACGTGCCGGCAGGGAAGATGATTTTCCTATTTTTAACCATGAAGAAATAATTACTTCAAATTAAATTTCAAAATGAAGAAAATAGTTGTTTTAAAGGCTTTACTGGTCTTGAGTATCTTTTTAGGATTTTCCTGTGATAAGAATGATGCTATTGAAGGAACCCTGCCGGGCACATGGATTGAAGTGCAACCTGTATATGAACGTACCACACTTTTGTTTTCTTCGGAAAATAAAATGGTAAAAATAGATGGAGAGGGCAATGAAGAGAATTTCTCTTATGAAATTAAAGGGGATTCAATTCATTTGAGTAAAACCGGACAGGAAGATATGCATAGATTCTTCTTTAAGAAACTTGATCCCGCAAGGTTCCAGATAGGGAATTTTTACACCACCAATCCTGAGGTTGAAGGTGCTTTTATGATCTTTGAACGACAATAATGGGGTCTCAAAAAAGGCAAAAAACCCGCTCCTTTTTGGAAGCGGGTTTTTTATTGTATAAAAAGTTTATGCTTATCCTAAAGCAACTCTTTCAAAAGCAACTACAGAAAGATTGGCATTTTCAGACTTTACATATTCAGCAACAGACATTTTACTGTCTTTGATGAAATCCTGGTTTACAAGAGTGTTGTCTTTAAAGAAACGCTTGATCTTACCTTTAGCGATATTGTCAAGCATACCTTCTGGCTTACCTTCCTGCCTTAGTTGATCTTTAGCGATCTCTATTTCTTTCTCGATTACAGACTGGTCAACACCTTCTTCATTAAGAGCAACAGGGTTCATGGCAGCTGCCTGCATAGAAACGTTCTTGGCAATTTCGTCAGCGTTTTCTGTTTGTTCAGAAAGTCCTGTCAAAACAGCAATCTTGTTACCTGCATGGATGTAAGAACCTACGAAAGGAGCTTCAAGAGTCCTGAAGTCACCAATCTCGATTTTCTCACCAATAACACCGGTTTGTTCAGTTAATTTCTCCTGTACAGTAATACCTTTGTAATCTTTTGCAAGTAGTTCTTCTTTTGAATTTACGTTCAAAGCAAGATCAGCGAAGTCTTGAGCAAGTTGAATGAAAGATTCATTCTTAGCAACGAAATCTGTCTCACAGTTAAGGGAAACGATCACACCTCTGGTGTTGCCTTCATTCACTGTAGCAATCACGGCTCCTTCAGAAGATTCTCTGTCGGCACGATTGGCAGCAACTTTTTGGCCTTTCTTACGAAGTACTTCAATAGCTTTTTCGTAATCTCCTTCGGCTTCAACCAATGCCTTTTTACAGTCCATCATACCGGCACCGGTTGCTTTTCTCAATTTATTTACTTCTGCGGCGGTTATATTAGCCATAGTCTTAAATGTATTTTATTAAAAAAAATAAGTCGTTTAGTTAAATTCAAATGAATGCAACCAAACGACTTACAGATCAATATTATTAACTTCTATTCTTCTTCGTCGTTAGAGCTTGCATTAGCTAAAGTCTCTTTTTTAGACTCCAGCTTTACATCCTGCTGAGCTTCTTTCATGTCTTTTTTATCCTGTGGATCTGTAGACGGAACTTCAGCTTCTACTCTTGGCTTTCTTGCCTTAGGAGCTTTTTTTGCAGGTTTGTCTTCTGCAGAATCTTCTTCTTTACCTTCTTTTCCTGAAGCTTTTCTTTCAGAAAGGCCTTCTACGATAGAGTCGGCCACGTAAGAAACTACTTTGCTAATTGATTTGGAAGCATCATCGTTTGCAGGGATAACATAATCCACATCTCTTGGATCTGAATTAGTGTCAACCATTGCAAAAATTGGAATGTTTAATTTTTGAGCTTCTTTAACCGCGATGTGTTCACGAGTGATGTCTACTACGAATAGAGCTCCTGGAAGGCGGCTCATATCGGCAATAGAACCTAAGTTTTTATCTAACTTAGCTCTTAAACGATCTACTTGTAAGCGTTCTTTCTTAGAAAGTGTGTTGAAAGTACCGTCTTTCTTCATTCTGTCGATAGAAGCCATTTTCTTAACAGCTTTACGAATAGTAACGAAGTTGGTCAACATACCACCAGGCCATCTTTCGGTGATGTAAGGCATGTTAGCTCTTTCTGCTTGTTCAGCAACAATTTCTTTTGCTTGTTTCTTGGTAGCTACGAAGAGTATTTTTCTACCGCTGGCTGCAATTTTGCTAAGAGCCTCACCGGCTTCCTGCATTTTAGCAGCACTTTTGTATAGGTTGATGATGTGAATCCCATTGCGCTCCATGTATATGTAAGGCGCCATGTTTGGGTTCCATCTTCTTGTGAGGTGTCCAAAATGTACACCTGCATCAAGTAATTCTTTTACTTCTACTTTGTTTGCCATTTTTGTAATAGTTTACGTTCTGTTGAGATAGCAACAACCAGGTGGCGATACAATATCAGGCCCTGACCGTTTAGATGCTAAACTAACCACCGGCACTTCGACAAGCTTAGTGTGATTCCGGAGTAACAACAAAAATCTAATGATTTAAATGAACTTTTAGTGTCTTTAAACACCAGATAATATTAACGTTTAGAGAACTGGAATTTCTTACGAGCTTTCTTCTGACCAAATTTCTTACGTTCAACCATTCTTGGGTCTCTTGTAAGTAATCCTTCTGGCTTAAGAGTGCTTCTGTTCTCGGCGTCTAACTCTACCATAGCTCTTGAAAGGGCAAGGCGAATAGCTTCGGCCTGTCCTGTGATCCCACCACCGTAAACATTTACTTTGATGTCAAAGCTTTCGTTGTTTCCGGTCATGTTAAGAGGCTGTCTTACCTTGTACTGAAGCGTGCTTGTAGAGAAGTAATCCTTAACGTCTTTTTTGTTTACAGTGATGTTCCCGCTTCCTGTAGAAACGTACACACGTGCAACAGCCGTTTTTCTACGGCCAATTTTGTGAATAACTTCCATTACTTAAGATCGTTTAAGTTAATAGTTTTTGGTTTTTGCGCCTGAACGTCATGCTCAGATCCTGCAAAAACTCTTAGGTTACGGAAAAGATCTGCTCCAAGTTTGTTCTTTGGTAACATTCCTTTTACTGCATTTTCCACAAGTCTCTCAGGACCTTTTGTGAATAATTCCGTTGCAGTTAAACTTCTTTGACCCCCAGGATAGCCGGTGTGGCGAATGTACTCTTTAGAGTCCCATTTCTTTCCTGTTAAGTTGATCTTCTCGGCATTGATAACAACTACGTTATCACCGCAATCAACGTGTGGGGTAAAATTAGCTTTGTACTTTCCTCTTAGTAGCTTTGCTACTACAGAAGAAAGGCGGCCCAGGGCCTGTCCTTCAGCGTCTACAACAACCCACTCCTTGTTTACAGTGGCTTTGTTGGCAGAAACCGTTTTGTAGCTTAATGTGTCCACACTAATTAAATTTACTTAATAATTAAACATTCCATTCCCTGCATAAAACAGGGGTGCAAATGTACAACTATAAATTTATATTACAAATGGCACTTTCATTAATTTAAAAGGTTTAAATAAACTGATTTTCAGGAGTATTTACTTTTATATAATAAGAGCCTTTTTTCTCTTCATAATGGAATTAGTGAAACCAACTGCCCCCACCTTCTGCTTTCAGAAACTTTTTTTGAATGAATTTTCCCTTCCTCTGGCTGCTTGCCTGAAGGGTTTAGTCGTTGAAAAGCACATAATCACCGATTAACGGATTATTTTGTGTTAAAAAATTATTAAAAAAGATTAACTGCATTTATCTTTGCACCCTGTTATAATGAAAAAGAAAAGGATAAGAAATGAAAAAATTGTTACAAAGAATGATGATTGGCGGAGTAGGACTAAGTATGCTAATTTCCTGTTCTGCAGATAGTGTGAATGATGATGCGCTATCCCTTAATGCCACAACCTCTACTGTGCCCACCCAAAATCTTACTATGAATGATTTGGCCGGCACCTGGAACATGTATTCCATGACCTCTGTTGGAGAAGGAAAGACTGTAGATTTTGACCTGGATGGGAATTCTACTTATGATCTCCTTAAAGAAACCGATTGTTTTGACAATATGTTTTTTGTTTTTGAAACCGATGGTGATGTTTTGACCGAACAGGCCAGACTATTTTTTGACGGTACTTCTGGGAAATTTACCTGTGCTACCACAGGCCAGTATGCTGCGACATATCAAATAAGTGGGAATGACCTTACCGTTACTTTTACAGTGAATGGTGTGGAATATACCCAGTCTAAAACCGTTTCCCGCTTCAGTGAAAATGGGAAAGAATATTTAAAAGTTACACTGACTGAAGCAGAGACCGATTCGGCTGTTTATGTAGCCAAAGATCCGGGAAACACTGTAGCTTCTGATATTAAGCAAATTGATATGGTATATCAAAGAGCTGAATAAAGTAATTTTTGCCCCCAAAAAAGAATCCCCAAAAATGTCATTTTTGGGGATTCTTTTTTAAGGTATAAGGAATAGTGTATAAGGAATATTAAGTTTATATAAAATATCTATCTCTTAGCCCTTATCCCTTAATCCTTGCATTAATGTGCTTCCAGCCAGTTTTCTCCCAGGCCAAGCTCTACTTCCAGGGGTACTTCCATTTTAAAGGCGTTCTCCATTTCATGTTTCACCATTTTTTCAATGTCCTGCAATTCGGGACGGTACACATCAAAAACAAGTTCATCATGAACCTGTAGCAACATTTTTGTCCGGTAATTGCCCTCCTGTAGCTTTTCGTGGATATTGATCATGGCTAGCTTAATGATATCGGCGGCGCTTCCCTGTATAGGGGCGTTTACAGCATTCCTTTCGGCTGCACTCCGCACCATCTGGTTACGGGAATTAATATCCCGCAAATACCTTCTTCTGCCAAGCACTGTTTGCACATACCCATGTTCGCGGGCAAATTCTACCTGTTCACTAATAAAATTCCGAAGCTTTGGATAGGTCTTATAATAAGTGTCTATAAGTTCTTTTGCTTCTCCTCTTGAAAGTTCGGTTTGATTGCTTAATCCAAAAGCCGAAACTCCGTACACAATTCCGAAGTTCACAGTTTTTGCATTGCTACGTTGCTCCCGGGTCACCTCTTCTATAGGTACATTAAAGACTTTTGCAGCAGTAGAAGCGTGAATATCCTGATTCTGTTGAAATGCAGAGATCATATTATCTTCCTGACTCAAAGCTGCGATAATTCTCAGTTCTATCTGGGAATAATCTGCCGCCAGTAAAATATGGTCTTCATCTCTTGGAACAAAGGCCTGTCGCACCTGTCGTCCCCTCTCGGTACGGATTGGGATATTTTGAAGGTTGGGGTTTGTTGAGCTCAATCTTCCGGTAGCCGCGACCGTTTGCATGTAATCTGTATGCACTCTGCCCGTATTCTCATTTACCTGCAGGGGTAGGGCATCAATATAAGTGTTCTTGAGTTTTACGAGTCCGCGGTAGTCGAGTACCTGTCGCACTATTGCATGCTGCGGCGCCAGGGCCGATAGAATTTCTTCGCCCGTAGAATATTGTCCCGATTTTGTCTTTTTTGGTTTCTCTACCAGTTTCAGTTTTTCAAATAAAATGATACCGAGCTGTTTTGGGGAGCCTATATTAAACTCTTCTCCTGCGGTCTCAAAAATGGCATTTTCGAGCTGCTTTATATCTTTATCTAATGCTTCGGAAAGACTCGCCAAAAAGTCTTTATCCAGTTTTATCCCTTCCAGCTCCATATCGGCCAGCACCCGTACCAGCGGAATCTCAATCTCATTGAAAAGTTTTTCAGTATTGGCCTCCTTTAATTCAGGTGTAAAATGCTGCTTCAGCTGAAGGATCACATCGGCATCTTCAGCACTAAATTCGGTTTGCTGTTCCAGCGAAATATCGCGCATAGATTTTTGGTTCTTTCCTTTTCCCAGCAATTCTTCCACAAAAACGGGAGAATAATTTAAGTAGGTTTCAGCAAGTACATCCAGGCTGTGGCGCATATCGGGGTTGATAAGGTAATGCGCGATCATGGTATCAAACAGCGGCCCTTTGAACCTGATGTTGTATTTGGCCAGTACTTTAATATCGTGTTTTAAGTTTTGCCCTACTTTCTCAATGTCTTCAGCTTCAAAGAAAGGACGGAGTTTTTCCATGACTTCCTGTGCTTCGGCCCAATCTTCGGGTACCGGAAGATAAAATCCTTTTCCGGCTTCCCATGAAAATGCAACACCAATAATTTCTGCGGAAAGAGGGTTCGTTCCGGTGGTGGTGAACTCAAAACAAACGCATTTTTGCTTCATTAAATTCTGAAGGAAAAGCTCCATTGCAAAACCGGAATTTACGCTTTGATAAACATGAGGTACATCTTTAATGGTCTTTCGTCCTGAAAATTTCTCCACGCTTTCGGCTGCTTCGGTGCCAAAAAGGGAAAATTGTCCGGCTCCTGCTTCCCGTTCCTGGGCTTTTGCGGTAGCTGTGCTGGTTACCTGGGTAGGCCTGGCTGTTTCTTCTCCCGAAAACAACTTCAAAAATTGCTCTTTTAGACGCCTGAACTCCAGTTCTTCAAAGATCTCCTGCACCTTTTCGGCATCGGGTATAGAAAGTTCATAATCTTCAGCGTGAAATTTCACATCACAGTCGGTCATAATGGCGGCCAATTGTTTAGACATCATACCCTGTTCGGCATGGGCCTCCACTTTTTCTCGCATCTTTCCTTTGAGCTTGTCGGTATTTGCCAGCAGGTTTTCCATGCTGCCAAACTCTTTCAGGAATTTCTTGGCAGTTTTTTCACCCACTCCCGGTAGTCCCGGAATATTATCTACTGCATCGCCCATCATTCCGAGGAAATCTATCACCTGCTCGGGGCGTTCTACAGCAAATTTCTTTTGTACTTCGGGGATTCCCCAAATTTCAATGCCGTTACCCATGCGGGCCGGGCGGTACATAAAGATGTTTTCAGAAACAAGTTGCGCAAAATCTTTATCGGGCGTTACCATGAAGACTTTATAGCCTTCTTTTTCTGCCTGTTTTGCCAGGGTGCCAATAATATCATCGGCCTCACAGCCGGGCAGCACCACCACGGGAATGTGCATGGCTGTTAATATCTCCTGGATGTAAGGAATAGCTTTTAAAATAGGTTCGGGCGTGGCATCGCGGTGCGCCTTGTAAGCCTCAAACAATTCGGTGCGGGCAACACTTCCTTCCTTGTCAAAACACACGGCCAAATGATCGGGCTGTTCCCGTCTTATTACATCAAACAGGGAATTCATAAACCCCATAATTGCCGAGGTGTCAAGACCCTTGGAGTTCACAATGGGATTGTTGATAAAAGCGTAATATCCCCTAAAAATCAGGGCGTAAGCATCGAGAAGGAATAGGCGTTTTTGTTCGGGCATGAATTAAATTTTAAGAGGATAAATTTACGAAACTTAAATGAGTATTAAGGTGGTCTTTGCAGGAGTGAGGTTTATGTATTCAGTGTTAATCCAATAGTAGTGAATTGTAAGTTTAAAGCCAATAACCCTGCGCCCTCAAAAAAGTATGCCGGTATGCTTTTTCTGAAAAACATACCGGCACAACGCTTTTTTATCTATAAACTTCAGGAGTAACCTGACTTTTACACGGATAATTCTCTGTTCCTGTTTCTAAATCCGTAGAAAAAGATGTATCCGTAACATAACATTACCAGGATAAGGGCAAGATTAAATCCGAAGGAATCTGTAAGGTATCCAAAAGCAGGAGGAATAATGGCACCACCCACAATCATGGTACACAATACACCCGAGCCCTGTGGTTTGTTGTCGCCAAGCCCGTCAAGTGCAAGACTAAAAATGGTGGGAAACATGATAGAATTGAACAGCCCTACCGCGATAAGCGTCCACATGGCTACTAGCCCCGTGGTAATATTTGAAATGAATACCAACCCAATAGCACAGACAGCAAAGGTGCTCAACACCATTGCCGGATTAAGAATTTTAGTGAGATAGGAACCAATAAAGCGACCAATCATGGCGCCGGTCCAATAGAAGGTAACAAAAACACCCACTACGGCCATATCTGTAGACGTGGTAACGCCCGAAGACAGGATCCATTCGGCAAGGGTTCGCATAAATGGCGTTTCCCGAATCACGTCGGGCAGGTTAAGAGTCAGGAAATAATTGACCATATATGAACCTATCGCTACTTCGGCACCCACGTAGAAGAACAATCCAAAAGCTCCCATAATAAGATTTCGGTCTTTAAGAACTACGCCATAATCATTAGAAGCTTCGGTATCTGTTACCTTCGGAAGGTTTACAAAAAGGAATACCAGGGCGATAAGGATGATAAAAATTGCAATTCCCACGAAAGGCGTTTGTACGGCTGCAGCTTCCGAAGCATAGTATTTTACCTGTTCAGCTTCGGTCATGTAAGCGATCTCTTCTTTGGTCATCACCTTGTCGCTTAAAATCAAGAGAGCTCCCAAAGCCGGCGCGATAGCAGTTCCCAGGGAATTAAAAGCCTGCGAAAGGTTAAGACGGCTGGATGCAGTCTTTGCCGGGCCCAGTATAGTTACGTATGGGTTGGCTGCCACCTGTAGGATGGTGATACCACCCGCCAGTATAAAATAACCAAGCATAAATACTCCAAACACGCGGTAAGATGCCGCAGGCCAAAACAGGAGGCATCCTGTGGCCATGGTGAAAAGCCCCAATACAATCCCTTTTTTATATCCTATTTTGGAGAGCAGCCAGCCCGCCGGAATTGACAATAAGAAATAGGCGCCAAAAAAGGCAAATTGAACCATCCCTGCCTGGAAGTAAGAAAGCGTAAAGACTTCTCGTAACCTGGGGATTAGCGAGTCAACCAGCACGGTAATAAAGCCCCATAAAAAGAAGAGGACAGTAAGAAAGATAAATGCGGTACGATAGGATTTTTTTTGTTCCATTTTTAAATGTAGGGTTTAGTAGGGATGTTTGCTTGTAGTTGCCTTTTTTTGCCACACTTCTCTTAGCGCCAGAAAACGTTGTAGCAGCAAGGGCCGAAAAAGATATTCCCCGGTGGGGGTGTTGTAAAGACGTTGACAAAATGCCATTTTTGACAGGTTAGCGCAATCAATATAAAAAGAAACTGTAGTTGCTTTGGTTGCACCACGTGAGGTGTTCTTTATAAAATGATGTGTTTTCAAATTAGCTAAAGCACAGTTAAAGAAAAATCTGCCGTAAATGTATGAAAACTGATCCAGAAATTGGGTGCCTGTAAAGCTGCGCCTGTATGAGAATGCTCAGGTTTTAAGCTGAAAATTTATCGGTCTGGTTAAGACCATTTTACAAGCTCGGAACATATATTTTTGCTGAAGTTAGGCCGATGCAATTCTCTTCCACAGAAATTTTGTACCAGATCATTACATTTTAAAACTGCTGAAGTACTTACTTATGCAAAATATTAATTGTGCTATAAATGAAAGATTTGGCAGGCCGCAACTTTTGGCAGGGCTTTCGCAGTACCTTTGCAGCTTAAAAATTTTTACATGCGCTGGATCATTTTTGTAATTATTTACGTCATTCTCGATATATACGCATATCAGGCTTTTAAAACCGTTACCCGCCATTCCTGGATCTACCTTATCTATCTCGCCCTTTCCCTGGGGGTTTTGGGATATTTGCTGTACCAGTTCAATGTGCCCGAAAAACAGGGGCTTACCGGGGCGCGTAGTTATGCGATTGGGTTCTTTCTCGCTTTTTTTGTGCCTAAACTTATCCTTTTTGTGCTTTTATTTGGCGAAGATCTGGTGAGGTTGGTGGTGAGTGGCTTTCAAAAACTGGCACATTCAAATGCAGATTATTCATTGCCGTCTCGGCGTAAGTTTGTGAGCCAGATAGCCATGGGGATTGCAGCCATTCCTTTCGCTTCGCTGCTCTACGGAATGTACCAGGGGCGATACAACTATAAAGTCTTAAAGTACGTTTTACATTTTGACGACCTGCCTGAAGCATTTGACGGCTACAGGATCACCCAGATAAGCGACATTCACTCCGGAAGTTTTGACAATCCTGAAAAGATCCGCTACGGCATAGATTTAATTAATGAGCAAAAGAGCGATGCCGTGATGTTTACGGGAGACCTGGTGAACAATACAGCATCTGAAATGGACCCGTGGAAGGAAGTTTTTTCCACCATCTCTGCACCCGATGGTGTTTTCTCGGTACTGGGAAATCACGATTATGGTGATTATGTGAACTGGGAATCTGCCACTGCAAAAAAGGCAAATTTGGAGGCTCTTAAAGGAGTGCATCGGGAGATGGGCTGGAACCTTTTGCTTGATGAACACAAGAAAATTACCCGTGGCAGTGATGCTATTGCAATTGTGGGAGTAGAGAACTGGGGTGCCGGTTTTAAACAGGTGGGCGATCTTGAAAAAGCAGCCAGGGAACTTTCGGGAGACGAATTCAAGATCCTCCTGTCGCACGACCCTTCTCACTGGCAGGAAAAGGTGAAGAAAGATCAAAAGAAATTTCATCTTACGTTAAGCGGACATACCCACGGAATGCAGTTTGGAATAGAAATTCCCGGCTGGTTTAAATGGAGCCCGGCACAGTACAGGTATGAACACTGGGCGGGTATCTATAATGAAGCCGGACGTTTTCTTAACGTGAACCGTGGCTTCGGATTTTTAGCTTACCCCGGAAGGGTAGGTATTTGGCCTGAAGTTTCAGTAATTGAACTTCGGAAGGGGCCAAAACCCGCATAAAACAAACTTTTGACTATATTTGAGAAAGGCTGCAGGAACTCATGTTTTTGCAGCCGACTATAAATTTCAGGTATATGTCGAAATTTGGAGAATTAATCGATTTGCAGGTGCCGGTCCTGCTGGAGTTCTACACCCACTGGCATGAAGCTTCCGAAGCTATGAATCCGGTTTTAAAAGATGTTGCAGCGGCATTGGGCGACAGGGCCAGGGTCATTAAAATTGATGTTGATAAGAATTCTGAACTTGCTGAAGCTTTGCGAATAAAAGGCCTGCCCACGCTAATGATCTATAAGGAAGGGGAGATGAAGTGGAGGCAGAGCGGTGAACAGGATGCCAACACGCTGATAGGCCTCATTAAAGAATATGTATAAAAACAGGTTCCAAAAATGCCATTTTAGAGTGACATTTTTGGAACCTGTTTTAGTTTTGTTCGGCTTTACTTCTGAAGGAAACTGCTTCAAATAGTTCTTCAGTTCATGAAGATGGTTTCCGCAGAAAAACGCAAAGCAACGGGGGAAGTTTATAAAACCACTGCTACAATAGTCAGATCTGCGCTACAAAATCTGAAAAGACCTGCTTATGGCGTTCAAGATCAAGATCTGGCGATACAGAAACCCGCGCAATGTAGTCTTTATCGTCTTCTTTAGTAGTTCCCTGGGTAGATGTTGCAGGAATGGTCCAGTAACAGCCTTTTAATTGACCATAGCTCACGCAGTACTTGCTCTCATTGGGGATCTCGCTAATCATCATGCCGATAAGCT
Source organism: Salinimicrobium sp. TIG7-5_MAKvit (assembly GCF_049569215.1). Lineage (GTDB taxonomy): Bacteria > Bacteroidota > Bacteroidia > Flavobacteriales > Flavobacteriaceae > Salinimicrobium > Salinimicrobium profundisediminis. The sequence continues at coordinate 2,091,690 of NZ_CP145903.1, forward strand.
TTTGATTTAATGCCCTTTTATAAGTTTCCCTTTCTTCGGGAGTGTCGCCTTTTGTAGGAAGATCAAGTGAAAATACCGACGGGGTGAATCCCTGGCTCGCAAGCTCTTCTGAAACAAAATTTATTTTTGCCCCGGGTAAGGCTTCGTGGATGTAATTGACAAATTCCCGTGTGTTTTTGTAAGCATCCTTGATCCTTTGGTTCATTGAAGGAAGTTGCTCAGCCAGTATTTCAACCTGAAGATGGGTAGCCTCATTGTCACAAAGTTTTAGATGCCTGTCAATTTTATCAAGCAACCCTTCGGCTTTTTCATTGGCAACACAATAGCCCGCAGTACATTTTCCGCCACTGGGGAATTTTGAACCACTCACATAAGAGATGACTCGCGTATTAGAAAGAATGCCATCTTTAGCCGGGAACTGCACATTTGGGCAGAAGGTTTGGTCTAAAATAAAAACAGGGTCAATAGCAGGCTGGCCATTTGCGGTTTCGCGTGCTTTCCCGAGAACTGCCTTTAGGTTATCAAGATTGGGCACTTCTACTCGTGGATTGGTGGGAATTTCAGCAATAATATAAGGAACGGCATCCTGCTGTGCGATCTTTTCTAAAACCGCATCAATGCTGTCTACCATATTGTTGTCTCCGTCAACAAGCAGGTCAACGATCTCGACCTGGTCAAGGCAGGCGGCGACCCTTCTTGCCTGGTCGTTTGTGCCGCCATAACAGTTAGGTGGCACAATGAATTTTATGTCTTTTCCCGGATGTTTTTCAAGAGCACTGTCAACAAGCCCCATCATGATAGCGTACTGCATAGAAAGCCCAGATGACGCCAGTAAGGCCGGAGAACCGGTAGCGGTAATCTCTTTGATCGACTTTAGCACACTGGCTTTATTGACTGCAAGATCATTTTGTGAGCGTTTATATGGTTTCCCTGTTATAAGCTGTAAGGCAGCAAAAGAATCGGCCGGGGTCATGGCTATTGTTTCCCTTCTTCGCACATGCTGAATTTCGGAGACGTAATCGTCATTTTGATCTCCATTTACCAGTAAGATACTGCCAAGCTGTGGATGGATCTGGATAAAAAAGTCGACCGTAGCCGGAAGGTCAACAGTACCAAAATCCGTTTTTTGGGAAATGAGGATTGTACTGCCATCAAATTCAGGGATTTCTTCCAGATTGTTGATCTGCTTTAATTCGAAGTTATATCCGTAAACCCGTCTAACAACATCGGCATCAAAAAAGCCTGGTAATTCTTCAGTATAAAGAATGCGGGTGTTCTTCTTGGGGAAAAGATTTTTTCTGAGCACGGCAAGCATGGGAACTGTCCTGGATGAAAAACTGATCACATTTTGTGGCTTTAGATCATTCAGGCGGGCAATGGTCCATTCAAGGATACTGGACAGTGGATGTCCCAGCCGGATATAATCAAAAGCGGTAGGTAGGGCACTAAGTGCTTCTTTTTTTGAATTATTATTCTGGTATAAATTTTCGAACTGTCTTAAGAACTGGGTTTTTGCCTGTTCTTCATTGTAGATGTCCAGCCTGTGGGTAGTGAGTGTTACCCAGTCATTGGGCATATTTTTTAAAACTGCTTCAAGGTAATTTAGCACGTTTTTCTCTTTCATGGTCTTTACTTTCAAATGGACCTGCAAGATAGACCGAATTGGACTTATTACAAAAGAGATGATGCAGAATTGTTACTCCTGTTCCCGGGCCAAGATGAAGACAATCTTCACTATCTGCATGTCTTTTCGAAGAAAATACAGCGCTTTTTCAGAAGGAAAATTATGCGTTCGTTGTAGATGTACTGACTTCGATGCTTTGTATCGGCTTAAAATCAGTGAGAAATCTTTTTCCTAAAACTTCCTTTTATTAAAGCAATCACCATGAGCCCCAAGCCTAAGCCTTCAATAAGGCCAATTGCAAAATCGTATTTTTCAGAAATATTTATAAAGTGGCTCACCAGTTGGGCGATTGCGATGATAAATATTCCTGCAGAAATGAGTAGTAGCGTTCTGGTTCTGGTTAATTTGTTCACTTTTGATGGTTTTGAATGTGGTACTTCTAGTTATAATATGCTGTTACTGGCAGAGAGTTCCCGGTTTCTTTATTCTAGAATTCAGTTTTGGAATTGTCTGCATCTACAAATATTCGAAGCTGCTATATAAAAGCTGAATTACTGATGTTTCGGCATTCTCCACTTGCTGTGTAAGGGACTCGGCTTTGACGGCTTAGCATTTTGTTGTTGATCAAGTTAATTATTTTCTTACTAACTGTGCCGGCGATTAACCGTTGTGCCTGTTGCACAAGATACCAGAAAATGCTAATTTTCTGATATGCAAGGCAAGAAAAATTATCAGGAAAAACTCTTCACTTCCTTCCGTCTTAGTGACCGGATTCCAAAAGAAAATTTTTACAGACGTTTAAAAGAAGCCCTGAACCTGGAGTTTCTTTATCCCCTTACCCAGAAGTTTTATGGAGATAGCGGGCAGAAAAGCATCGATCCGGTGGTCTTTTTCAAGATCTGCCTGGTGGGATACCTGGAGAACATCACTACGGATCGTGGAGTCATGAACCACTGCGCAATGCGGTTGGATATCCTCTATTTTTTAGGCTATGATGTAGACGAAGAATTGCCCTGGCACAGTACGATAAGCCGTACCCGCCAGCTTTTCCCTGAAGATATTTTCGAGGAAGTCTTCACCAAAGTTTTAAAGCTTTGTATTGATGCAGGACTGGTAAGCGGCCATACACAGGCAATTGATTCGGCCCCTGTAAAGGCCAATGCTTCTATGGACAGCCTGGAGATCAAAGTCCCGGCAGAAGACCTCGAGGAGCATCTTTCTAAAGTGCGGGTACAAAGCAGCAGAGACCGAAAGGCTAAAGAGAATAAAGCTTCTGAAGAACAGCAGAAGATCACAGCAAGTAAGAAAGAACTCCAGGAAATAAAGAGCCGGAACAAAAAATGGAGTCAGGACCAGGACATGCGCCCCGGTGCCAAAAACAAAGGCAGCAGGTATACCAGCAACAAAACACATTACAGCCCCACCGATCCCGATGCCCGGATTAGTGTAAAACCCGGGAAGGCCAGAAAACTGAACTACCTGTGCAACCTGGCAGTAGATATTGAAGCACACGTCATTACTTAAGGAACCTGAATTTTGCTCACAGCCAACCGAATCTATAAAAGAAAAACCGCTTAAAGCGGCTTATTGGTATCAGGAATTTTCGAAATTAACGGCTTGCGCAACGGTTACCGTTGTTGTGCTGCGTTTCTATTCCGATGCTCTTTAAGGAAATATTATTTACTTGAACAAGTTTTGCAGCAATACACTTCATCAATTTCTGATTAAAGATGACAAGGTTTTTTCCTTTAGGATGTAAAGAGCTTTGAAACCTTATTCCTTTTGCTCCTGTAAAAACCTTTATAAATTCACATATGAATTGTGTAGGTATATATTCAATTTCACTATCGTACCGACGCATTGGTTTTGATAAATCACTACTAATTTTTTCTCTTAATAATTTACCTTTTATTGTTTCATTCACTCTTTCAGGTTGAAAGAGATCAGTATCTTCTGTGAAATCGACAATTTTAATTGACTCAATGGAGTTGAGCTTGAATTCTCCAATTGTTAATTCATCAAGGTATGAAGCTCTAACCTCGTAAAGAACTGTTTCTTCGTTGTCACTTAGATAAAGAGTAGGAATACCTAATGAGTTAGCTCTACCACCATTAACTTTTTCTTTAGGTGGACAATTCATTTCATTTTTCTCAAAAGCTTTTTGACCACTTGTATGATGTACTCTAGCTCTATATAAAGAAATATCATTTCCAAGCTGATACTGAGTGTTGAAAAAGCCATCCCAACCCAAATCTTCTGTTAAATGGACAATGTCGGTTAAAAATCGTTTTTCCCATTTCAATTCTTCCTTTAAAGTTTCCCAATAGGATATATTATCTAGGATGTCCGAAATGTAGTTAACCTTGAAGTCGGCATTTAATATTGTGGTATTTAGCTTAGGAAGAAGATTATTAAGAATCTCTGAAGCAGATTTATGATTCGAAAATAAACTCCAATTACCTTGAATTTTGTTTTTGAACGATACACCTGATTTATCAGGTTGATAATTATCAACTAATTCTTGAAAGAAATCTTGGAGCTCATCTAATTGAATTATATACTCTTCCTTATTGTTACAGATATCACATTCTCCTGTTTTTTCAAAGGATCCGATATATCCTATCAATTCCTTATCAGAAAAGCATTTTGCACATACATTCATTAATCTAAAGATCTTAGATAATTTGCGACTACAATTAGATGATTCTTAATGGATATTTTTTTTACCATACCTAATCCAGGATAATGGCCTTCATCAAAATACTCTTCAAGTTCAGTTATTGCTGAATTTTCTAGATGTTTGGCACGGCAGTATTCAACAGCCTTTCTCGCTGCTTCTCCAAATTTTCCTTGAACATCAGCAATTGTATCATTTGAATTAGATGTAAAATGTCTAATCCAAATTTGATTTTGATCATTCATGTAGGTAAAATGAATTACTACAGCTCTCGGTGTACTTCCACCTTCGATAAAATTGCTAGGTAAAATTGTGTAATCAGAAAAGCCATTATAATTATCATCGGAATAATATTTATGTTCTTCTGAAAATCGGTGAGATTCTATTGGTAAGAAATTACTGTTTCTTGGCTCTGGTTCAAATAAATCGTCTAGTCTTATGAAATCTATATCAAGCCCTTGAAGGTATCTTTTTAAATCTCTGTTTCTATCTGGATCTTCAATAACTACTTTCGTTACTGCCCCTAGTTCTAAAATATCTCTGAAACCTTGATCTGTTGAAAGAATTTCATTTGTTCCTAGAATCATACAATCACGGAGCTGATATTTTTCAATTTTATCTAGGATGTAGTTTCTATTCGTTCTATAATGAAATGCAGGTCTGAAAGAACATTCATCTAACTCATTAAAAAAATCTAAATAAAACTCTGTATCTCCTTTTTTTTCTCCCACTTCAGGATTAAGAATCAGATAATTATTTAGATTCGCTGCGTAAAAAATTCTATTAGCTAAGTTTAAACTATTTAAACTTTGTTTTACAGGTTCGATAATTGAAGATACGTAACCTTGGAGTTGATTCTCTTGACTTAGTTCCCGTAAAGCTATTAATTCAAATTGACGTCCTCTTAGAAAAGGATAATACATACTAGATTTGGATTGGTTGCTTTAAATTTTCGATGAGATTTTTTTTCTCTTTCTTCTTTAGTTTCAAAGCTAAACAAATTTGATTTAATTCTTTGTATGTATGTGCGGATAGAATTTGATCTAACTTTCTTCTCTTTATTTCCTCTAAATACATTTCATTTAGTCGTACAATTGGTATTGATTTAATTAATTTAAAACATACCTTATATTGATTGAAACTATTCATTTTTGGAAGGTCACCATAATAATTTTTTACAATCCTTTTGTACTCTTCTGTATTTAATATCTGCATTAAAATAGCAGGTTTTAAATTCTCTCGATATTCTGCTTTATTGAAAAATTCGAATTTATCTTTACTTTGAAAATCGAATAATATAATACCAACCTTCTTGGAGTATTTTCTGTAGGAACTTAATTTTGACTTAGGAATGATTAAATATGTCTCATTAAAAACTTCCTTATAGTTTTCAATTTGTACTTTCAATCTTTGATCTGAATCAAACTCTGTTTTGATTTCAAAAGCTTTTGAAACCCCGTTGAACATCGCCAAATCAGAAACAGATCTTCCAATTCGGAATTCATTAAATATAATCGAATCAGATTTACCTAATTCTTTTATAAGCCAATTCGTTAAAAAGGAATTTTTTAATACATATTCATTTTGATAATGTTTTTCGAGAACTTTATAAGAATGCTTTAAAAAACTGGAATAGGAATTAAGGGCTGAATTTGGAATTTTCTTGTGGTGTCTATTGATTTTTAGATCAATAGATTTGAAATCTCCTTTGAGTATAGAAAGTGCTTCACTTCTAGTGAAAATTGTTGAGTAGTCACGTAAAAGATTAATGTCCTTTTGATTCCCAGAATTCATAAAGCAAATTTACTTCAATTAATTTAGAAAATTTTATTGGAAAATACTTTTTCATAGAAATGCACCACAATATATTATACCTCCCACTAATATAGCTGTTTATCAGTAATATGCTGTGGCGGTAGCAACAGGTGGTCTTCTTCTAAGTCAGATTTGAAGATTTGCTTTACCATCACATCTAAGGGGCTCTCAATTTTCAGGATGTCTTTTCGGGAGACATGAGTGTAGATCATGGTAGTTTCGGGTTTTGAGTGACCCAGTAGCTCTTGTATGTAACGTATGTCTACGCCGTTCTCCAACATATGTGTTGCATAGGAGTGCCTTAGGGTATGCGGGGTAACCCTTTTTTTGATCCCGGCACGGCGGCAGGAGTCGGCAAGAAATGTTCTTATGCTTTGCGGGCTGTAAGCTCCGCCGTAAAGGCCTTCAGCAAAAAAGACACGGGGAACATAGGTGCTAAGGTAGTTCTTCAGCAATGGCAACATACTTTCGGCCAGCACCACCATCCTGTCCTTACGACCTTTCGAATTCTTTACAAATATTTGCCGCCTGTGAATATCTATATGAGCCAGCTTAAGATTGAGCAGCTCTCCAATGCGAAGCCCGCCCGAGTAGATCATGGCCAAAATGGCGCGGTATTTCAGGTTCCTGGTGGCCTGCAGCAGCTTCATGATCTCCTGGCTGGAGAGCACCACCGGTAAATACCTGCTTTTAGAAGGTCGCTTGATTTCGTTGACATCAATATGTTCAGTATCGTAAAGCTGTAAAAAGTGTTTTAGGGCACTTATGCACTGCCTGTGGGTGCTAAGGGCATAATTTTCGGCTGCAATGTACTGCTCTACAAAAAGCTCAATATCCCGTTTTCTTAATTCTGAAATCTGCCTGTCTCCAACGTAGTGTACAAACTTCAGCACGAAACTATAATAGGTGCGTACGCTGCTTTCACTAAGGCGCTGACCTCTTAGGTAATTCACGTATTCATGCATGATCTTCTTCTGGGCCGGGCTGAATTCCAACACAGGTTGTGGTTGTTTGGCTTCCTTAGCCGGCAGCTTAAAATTTTGAAGTTCGCTGTAATCAACAAATATTTTGCCCTCGCGCAGTTTGTTGTAAAGCAGCTGTTTATTGTCTGGCGTGAAAAGGCTGTAAAAGCAACTGTGGGTGCGGGTCCATTTCACAACGTCAAGCTTCTGTAATTTGGTTTTTATTTCCTGGTCAAAAGGGAATTTTATACCTATCTGCCATTCGTTCCGGTGAAAAAGGGGAAACAGGTTAACTATTTTCATGCTGCTCATTTTTAGATAAATATAATCTAAAAACAAACTGAATTCTGAAAAATATCGCTGTAGTTATCTTTATTTCAGTGCTTTAAAGGAGTAGCCCTGCTTCTGAAAATGTTCCAGCACCTTTGGTAAGACTGCTTTCAGGTTTTTTTCGGCCTTTATGCTGTCGTGGAAGACGATAATGCTTCCGGGTGCGGCATTTTTCAGTACGTTCTGAAGGACTTTTTCTGAAGAGAGCCGCCGGTCATAATCCATACTCACGATGCTCCACATCACAACGCTGTAACCTTCCTGCTGAAGCTTTTTTGCCTGCACATTTCTGATCTTCCCATACGGGGGGCGAAAAATGGCATTTTTGAGACCTGTTTTCTGCGGAAGTTCTTTTTCTATCACCTCCTGTGCCTGCCGCACATTTTCGAGATAGGTTGCGACTGAAGTTCTCCAGCCATTCAAATGGTTGTGGGTGTGGTTTCCAACCGTATGGCCTTGCTCAACCACCATCCTGAAAATATCGGGATGTTTGCCCACATTGTCGCCAATACAGAAAAAACTCGCCCGGGCGTTGTACTTTTTAAGCTGGTCTAACACCCAGGGCGTAATTTCAGGAATAGGACCGTCATCAAAGCTGAGGTAAAGGCTTTTCTCCCGGGTGGTAACATCCCATATCCTTTTTGGATACAGAAGTTTTATCACCCGGGGTATACGCTCCCTCATTCTGCTCTTTTAACGGCTTTACAGCGAATCCCTGATCTCTTGCTGAAGCAGCTCTGCTTCCCCGGCAGGGATTTCTTCGGGCGTTTCTTCAGGCCTTGCGTAGAAGTGCTGGAACAGCATTAGGTACTGGTTGAATTTATCGGCCTCTTCCCGGGCTACTTCTTCAGTATCATTAATAATCAACAAATCTACAAGGCTTCTATACCGCTCAATGTCTGTAACTATTTCATTGCCCCGTGAGAATTGCCTGTCCAGCTCAAGGGAACTGAAATAGGTGAGGTTCTCCTGGTACTTTTTCGCTACCTGTTGCCACAACTCTCTTGCCTTTTCCTTTTGGCCTACTTCATAATAACCCTGTATAAAAGGTTCAAGTAAGGTGTAGTATTCAAAATGTGCTACAGGCATTTTTTCCATCGCAAGATCCATAACCTCTTCTGCCCGTTGCATTTTTCCTTCATTCATCAATGCTTCAGCAAGACGTGCAAGGTTGCTGCGGTATGTAATGGCATTTTTGCGGGTTTCAGGATCATAATATAAGCCCGGATCTCCCGAATTACCCCAGTACCAGTTCATCACGATGTCGTACATCTTATCGGCATCTAAACGTCCCATATCAAACGGGTTCCGCGGATTCACCGGAGTCTTAATAGGAACCAGTTTGTAGGCCACCCCATCCAGTTGCAGGTAATCTTTCATCCACAGGTAATCGTCATCTCCAAAGCTTCCGCCGGTAAAGTAGATTGGGCGTTTCCAGTCGTTGTTGGCTACAATATCAAGCATCAACAAACGGTTTTTGTATAAGATATCTTCGTTGAGCTCAATCACGATCTCATCTACGATCTCATCAGCATTTTGCGGTTTTACAATACCGTATTCCAGCACGTTTTCCCTGTTCACAGGAATTCTCACATGTTTGGTAGGGAAGGTGCTCACACTTTGGCCACTCATAAGATCTGCTTTGGTGCGGGGATCATCGCTGGCAATCCAGTTCATCCAGGTTTGAATGTTCATGGTATCCTGGGTTACAGGTTGAAACCACACAGCATCTCTTGTTCCATAGGTGTACTGCTCGTGAACAAGCTGCCCCGGAATGGGTTCACTTTCCCATGCCTGCCGTTTCATCTGGTCAATATACCAATCGGTCATGAACAGGCTGGTATTCACTATACGCACATCTGTACGGTAGCCTTCTACCTGCTGGGCATACCACAGGGCAAAAGTGTCGTTGTCTCCAATGGTGAAGAGTATAGCATCCTCGTCAAGGCTGTCAAGGTACATTTTGGCCATGGCCAGGGCGGTATAACGATCGGCCCTGTTATGGTCATTCCAGTTCTCACTTGCAAGTACTGCAGGTACTGCGAGCAGGGAAGCCGTGACCACAATGGGTACTGCGATCTTTGGTTTCAGGTAATCTTTAAGGATGTCAAAAAGGGCATAAACCCCAAAGCCTATCCAAATTGCAAATACGTAGAAAGAACCTACCAGTGCATAATCTCTTTCCCGTGGCTCAAAAGGTCGTTCGTTGAGGTAAATTTTTAACGCAATACCCGTAAAGAGGAAGAAAACGAGCAGCACCCAAAAGTTCTTTTTGTCTTTTGTATACTGAAAAACGAGCCCCAGCACTCCTAAGATCAGCGGAAGGAAGTAATAAGTGTTTCTTGCAGGATTATTCAGTGCGTCTGAAGGAAGCTGATCCTGATTTCCCAGGCGGGCTTCATCAATGAAGTCGATCCCGCTTATCCAGTTTCCGTTCTGGTCGGTATATTTTCCCTGAACGTCGTTTTGTCGGCCTACAAAATTCCACATAAAATAGCGCCAGTACATGTAACCCATCTGGTACTCAAAAAGGTAATTGAGGTTGGAGCCAAACGAAGGTTTTTCTACATCAAGATATTCCCTGAAGCGGCGTAAAAAACTGTTGTATTGCTCGTAGTCTACGTTCCCCTGATTAAAGTTCCGTTTAAATTCATTTACAGCGGCAATAAGCTGCTCTTCTTGCTGATATTCGGGTTTGATGGTGAATTCTAAAGGGCCGGTGAATTCCATGTAATTTGAAGCATGTTCTGTACTCCACATACGCGGCAGTATGGCCTTGTGATCATCATCTGTATTCTGTTTCGCGTTTTTGTAGTCGTTTACAATAACGTATTTTCCGGCAGCCTCGTCTTTTTCGTATTTCGGCTTATCGTCAATGTAAGGATTGTTCTCATCCAGACCGCTGTAGATCTCTGTAAATTGTGGGCCGTAGAATAAATGCGTTTCGGGGTACTGTTCCCGGTTGTAATAAGCCAGCAGTTCACGGGCGTTGTTTGGGTTATTTTCGTTGATCACCGTATTGGCGTTCGCCCTAATAGGCAGCATCAGCCAGGAGGAGAAACCAATAAAGATGAACAGGATGCAAAGCAGTAAGGTATTTAGCTGAAAGTATTGTTTTTGCCTGGTGTATTTTATTCCGAAGTAAAAAGCAGCAATAAGCACAAGGGCTGTAAAAATAGTTCCCGAATTGAACGGAAGCCCCAGGGTATTGACAAAGAAGATCTCTGTAGATGAAAATAAGTCAAGAGAATAGGGCAGCAGCAGCTTAAAGATGAACATAAGCACGGCGACCACTACCAAATTGGCAACGATAAAATTTTTGACGGTGATCTTTGAAAAGTTCTTGAAATAGTAAAGAAAACCTATGGCGGGCAGGGTGAGCAGCCCCATAAAGTGCACCCCAAAAGAAAGCCCTATGATAAAACTAATGAGGATAACCCAGCGGTTGCCGCGAGGTGCGAACATATCGCGTTCCCACAGCAATCCCAGGTAAAACAGGATAGACATGAGGAAGGTTGCCATGGCGTAAACTTCAGCTTCCCCGGCGTTGAACCAGAAACTATCGGTAAAAGTAAAGGCAAGAGAACCTACAGCGGCACTTCCAAGAACAGCAGCTTTTTTGGCCGCAGAGATCTCAGAGACGGGTCCGCTTATCTTGAGCACTAAAAGAACAATAGACCAGAACATGAACAGGATGGTGAATGCGCTGGCAAAAACCGACATTAAATTCACCATGTAGGCTACCTGTGAAGGTTCACTGGCAAAAATGGAGAAAAACGCACCCATCATTTGGTAGAGCGGTGCCCCGGGAGGGTGGCCCACCTCGAGGTTTGAAGAAGTGGCAATGTATTCTCCTGCATCCCAGAAACTAAGCGTGGGCTCAACAGTTAACCAAAAGGTAGTAAGTGCTATGAGAAAAACCACCCAGCCAAGAATTTTGTTCCACCGGGTAAAGTTAAAGTCTGTCATTTTAGTGAGTTTGAGAACAGTGGCGAATTTAAGAATAATTAAATTATTGTGGGAAGAACGCATTTTAAAAGAAGATATTTTGGTGCAGCACATGGTTTTAACTTCCCCGCTATTGCTCATGGAACCCAAAAATTTTCCAGGGAAGGTGTCAAAAATGCCATTTTTGAAGGGGCATGATTTGGAGGCGCAAAAAGAATTTCAAAAAAATATTTGTAGAAGTAAAAGTTTGTTTTAAATTTGCATCCGCATTACAGCAGTGGCCTATGGTGTAACTGGCAACACGTCTGGTTTTGGTCCAGAAGAGTCTAGGTTCGAGCCCTAGTAGGCCAACAAAGTAAATGTTAAACCGAATTGTGAAAACAATTCGGTTTTTTTGTTTTTAGAAGTATGGGCAAATAGCGGATCAAGAAGGATCAAGAAGGATCAAGAACAAAAGTTGTGGACTAGCTAAATAATGTAGTCAATCTGTACAGGAAGAATTCGATATTTTTTACTCCTCTAAACTGACTTCTAAAAGCTTTGATTTTAGCATTGAAAGATTCTGCAGAGGCATTTAAAACCTTTACTTCAGGCTAAAGACGGGAACTAATTCTTCTTTTTTCTTCCCATACAAAATGTTAAGAGGTAATATTTTAATACTTTTAGATCAGATTATTCCTACAACCAGCAATGGTGAGGAATAAATAAAAGACCAGGAGTCTTCTTTGTCCTAAAATGTAATTTTTTTTAAATGAAAATCCAGCACCTACTCTTCATCCTCCTAACAACATTGGTGAATAATGACACTTTTGCCCAGCAGAGCAACGAATGGGAGATTCCTTTGGCAATTGACAGGAACAAACTGGAAGGCCGCAGTGACTTCGTACTGTTTGAGTCGGCATCTAAAGCATTGGGGCGAAAAAGGGAATCCTCCAATCTTTACAAGAGTTTAAATGGTAAGTGGAAATTTAATCTTGTTAAGCATCCCAGTGAACGTCCTTCGAATTTTCATAAAGAAGATCTGGATGACAGTAACTGGAATGAAATTAATGTTCCTTCCAATTGGGAATTGGAAGATTATGAAATTCCTATCTATACCAATGTAGTATATCCTTTTCCGAAGAATCCGCCGCACATAGGATTTCCTTCAGATAAAACTACATCCAACGGAGAAGTCCTGAATTTAAATACTAAAGAAGGGGAGGAAGAGATCTACAATCCTGTGGGTTCTTATCGCAAAACCTTTACAGTGCCTGAGACCTGGACCGATAAAGAGGTTATTCTTCATTTTGGTTCCATTTCAGGTTATTCCCGAATTTTCGTGAATGGGAACGAAATAGGGATGACCAAAGCTGCCAAGACCCCGGCTGAATTTGATATCACTTCAGCTTTGAGAAAAGGAGAAAATCTTCTGGCTGTTCAGGTATTTAGATGGCATGATGGCAGTTACCTGGAAGATCAGGATTTTTGGCGTTTAAGTGGGATTGAACGTGACGTGCACTTACAGGCATTGCCTAAAACCACGCTATGGGATTATTTCATTAAAAGTGGTCTTGCTAATAATTACAAGGATGGAAATCTTGTTGTAGATGTAAAACTTCAGGAATTTGATAAGGGAGGAACAGTAAAGCCCCATATAAAATTCACTTTGCTGGATGCCGGGGGAAGAGAAATTTATTCTGAGACAAAACAGGTTTCAAAACATCAGAAGGAAGTTCAGTTCAAAAAAATAATTCCTTCCGTAGAGAAATGGAGCGCAGAATATCCTCACTTATATACTTACACTATCACCCTTTTAGATAAAAAAGGGGAAGAAGTGGTTGCGCTGGCTGGAAGAACGGGGTTTAGGGAAATTGAGATAAAAAATGCCCAATTGATGATCAATGGAGAGCCACAAACCCTAAAGGGTGTGAACCTGCATGAGCATCACCCTGTAAAAGGGCATGTGCCAGATCATCAATTCAATGTAAAAGACATTGAATTGATGCAGAAGAACAATGTCAATGCAATAAGAATGAGCCATTATCCTCATGATACCGGCATTTATGACCTGGCAGATGAATACGGGATGTACGTGGTAGACGAGGCAAACATAGAAACCCACGGCATGGGAGCCGAACACCAGGGAGGCTTTGATAAAACGGTTCATCCGGCTTTTTTGGAAGAATGGGCACCGGCACACTTAGAGCGCATGAAGCGAATGGTAGAATTCAACAAAAATCATCCTTCAATAATTATCTGGTCATTAGGCAATGAAAGTGGGAACGGCCCGGTATTCTTTGATGGGTATGACTGGATCAAAGAAAGAGACACCACAAGACCGGTACAATTTGAACAGGCCGGGCAGGAGCGCAATACCGATATTGTGGCACCAATGTACCCGGGTCTGGATTATATGAGGAGTTATGCTGAAGATGAAAGTAAAACCCGGCCCTTCATCATGTGCGAGTATTCGCATGCCATGGGGAATAGCAGCGGAAACTTTCAGGAATACTGGGATATTATCGAGAGCAGCGATCACATGCAGGGCGGATTTATATGGGACTGGGTAGACCAGGGTTTACAGGCAGAGACCGAAGATGGCCGCAAATTTTGGGCTTATGGAGGTGATCTAGGTGGCGGGCACCTTTATAATGATGGGAATTTTAATGCTAACGGATTGGTAAGTGCAGACCGTACCCCGCATCCCGCACTTCACGAGGTGAAAAAGGTGCATCAGAACATTAAATTTGAAAAGCAGGAAAATGCAATTCAGGTAAAGAATGAATTTAATTTTACTAATCTAAATGAGTTTGATTTTCAATGGGAACTCTTAGCGAATGGAGAAGTGGTGAAAACCGGGAAGTTTAATACTGAAGTTGCACCCAATGATTCTAAAGAGGTGAAAATCGAACTTCCAGCACCCGGTGATAAAGAATATTTCTTAAACGTTTATGCTTATTCAAAAAATGCAAGGGCGTTGGTTCCGGCGGGACATGAAGTTGCACGCGAACAATTCCGGTTAAGTAAAAATGACTTTTTTGAATCGGAAGATATTACTTCAGGTCAATTACAAATCAAGAGGGATGGTAATAAAATGGCGTTTTCAACAGCTATGGTTGAAGGAGTGTTTAATACAGGAACCGGAAATTTTGAAATTTATAAGCGTAAAGGTTTGAATAAAGCACCGATTGCTCAATTTCCTGAACCATTTTTCTGGAGGGCACCAACAGATAACGACTATGGGAACAGGATGCCCGAAAGACTTAAGGCATGGAAAGATGCAACTTATAATTCTGAAGTTACTAAGGTCGAAGTGGGTAAAAAGACTAAAGCAGGTCAGCCAATAACGGTTACTTATCACCTGGCAGGGGTAGATGTTCCTTTTTTAGTCAATTATTTAATTGAAAACAACGGAAATATTCAGGTTACCGCAACTCTTAATTCTGAAAAAGATCTTCCGGAAATTCCAAGATTTGGTATGCGCATGATCCTGCCGGGCAACTTTGAGCATCTGGAATATTATGGCCGTGGTCCCTGGGAAAATTATTCCGATAGAAATACTTCGGCTTTTTTAGGTGTTTATAAGGATAAGGTGGCAAACCAATTCACCTGGGAATATATAAGGCCGCAGGAAGCCGGATACAAAACCGATGTTCGTTGGATTTCACTTAAGGATAATTCCGGCAGCGGAATTAAAATCACCGGAGGTCAACCTTTAGGGTTTAGTGCGCTTAATATTTCTACAGAAGATCTTGATGCAGGAGAAAGGAAAACAGGGAGACACCCCGTAGATCTTGAGGTGCAGGATAAGGTATTTCTTCATATTGATTATAAACAGCGCGGTCTCGGCGGTGATAACAGCTGGGGCGCCTACCCTCATGAACCTTACAGGCTTGAAAATGACAGTTACGAATACTCATTTACGATTTCTCTGATCGAATAAATTTTTTCTGAAATTTTCAGGTGATAACAAGTTCAAAAATAATTTTACCCTTCTCTGTAAGAAGATTAGCCTTCAAAAAGGGTAGAAGTGACTATGATTTTTGGAAGGGAAAGCTCATTTTTCTACCCGCAAATGACTTTGTATGGATTTCTATATAATTAATTTAATAAAAATGTCATTTATAAATAGTAACCTCATAAAATTTGGGGGTAGGATTTCATTTTATCATAAAAATATAGTTTATCACAGTGATTTATAGGGGGTTGTGTCTTTTTTTATGTAAATTTAATCTCAATTTTAAATTTTGTTGCTAATAATTTGAAGTAACAGGGTGGTTATTTGAAAAGTGATATTCGGGAGGTGAAAAAGAGCTTTTTGGATTTAACTTAAATATTCATTCCCTTCAAAAAGGCTGTTCAAAAATGCCATTTTTGAAGGGTCATTCTGAAGAAAATTTCAGAAAAGAAGAAATTGTTTCGGCATAAAACTTAGAAAATATGACCACAACTTACGTAACCCAAAATGAGATGAGGTCGCTCTGGAAGACCTCGCTGGGAAAAATGATTGAAAGCTGCAGGGTAAATAAGAGCCTGCCTGGAGGTTTAGTGGAACTTATCAAGCACAATCTATTTGCGAAATACGCCTCCTACAACGCACATCTTGAGAAGATTGAGATTGGGGTGAATGAGTCGAAGCAAAGAGCTGTATCTTATCCCGAGATCACGGTGTATCAATTTCCACTTGATGAACTGGAGGATAAATTAACAGCTTCCTTTCAAACTACACGAGGAGATTTGGAGTTCTACGCACGGGTCTTCAAAGGGAAAGAGTTTAATGATAATATCTTTTTGCTCTAACCACCGGTTTTAAAAGATTGCGTAACTTCAGGGACGTAATACTGCACCAAATTCTGGTGCTGTGAGAACCTTTTAGCCAATCAAATTTAAAGCCTATGAAAAAGGGATTTTTAATAGATATGGATGGAGTGATCTATGGAAATGACACTTTGATCCCCGGAGCCGATAAGTTTATTGAAAAACTTCAGGAAATGGATATTCCATTCCTGTTTATGACCAATAACAGCCAGCGTACCCCATTAGATGCGGTGAATAAAGTTGCAAAAATGGGAATTCATATTACTGAGCAGAATGTATACACGAGTGCCATGGCAACAGCTTCTTTCCTCTCCTTTATGAAGCCCAGCGGCAGTGCATACGTCCTGGGGGAAGGCGGGTTGATTACCAGCCTCGCAAGGGAAGGATATAATCTTGTGAATCAACGTCCAGAT
Organism: Salinimicrobium sp. TIG7-5_MAKvit; assembly: GCF_049569215.1. Lineage (GTDB taxonomy): Bacteria > Bacteroidota > Bacteroidia > Flavobacteriales > Flavobacteriaceae > Salinimicrobium > Salinimicrobium profundisediminis. The sequence goes on from NZ_CP145903.1 coordinate 2,108,259, forward strand.
TTTGTAGTGGTGGGAGAGGGCCGCAATTTCACTCTTGAAATGGTGAATTCGGCAGTAGATATGATCCTTTCGGGATCACGGCTTATAGCCACAAACCTTGACCCGTCCCCTAAAAAAACAGGCTGGACCAACCTGGGGATTCGTGCCGTAGTGGCCATGATTGAAGAAGCCACAGGGAAAAAGGCATTTTCGGTAGGTAAACCCAGCCCGGTAATGATGCGTTCTGCCCGCAAATATCTCGGACTTGAAGCAAAGGAAACTGTGATCATTGGAGATACTATGGATACAGATATTTTAGGCGGCGTGCAGTTGGGTTACACCACCATACTTACGCTCTCGGGAATTTCTACCAGAGAGAGCCTGAATGACTATGCCTTTAAACCCGACATTATTGTAGATTCAGTAAAGGACCTGGACCTTGAGGAGGTGTTTAACCTGCACAATAAGTCGTTTGCTTAGAAACAATGAAAACAAAAAAGCAGCCTTGATAGCTGCTTTTTTGTTTTGTTATAACGGTTAAGCCGCCGGTAAATCTCCCGGCCCTTTGGTAGGAAGTTGCGTGGTTCCCATCAGGAACATATCAACACTTCTTGCTGCTTCCCTGCCTTCAGAAATTGCCCAGACAATTAAAGATTGCCCACGGCGCATATCTCCTGCTGTAAAAATATTTGGAATATTGGTTTGGTAGTTATTTTCGGCTTTTATGTTGGTTCTTTCGTCTACCTCCAAACCTAATTTTTCACTCAGGGTCTTTTCTGGCCCGGTGAATCCCAGGGCCAAAAGGGCCAGGTCACACGGCCATTCTTTCTCGCTTCCGGGAATTTCCCTTAGCTGAGGTCTGCCGGTTCCGGTATTTACCCATTCCACTTCTATGGTTTTAAGGGCCTTCAGCTTTCCGTTGCTATCCTTTATAAACTCCCTGGTGGCAATACTCCAGTTTCTTTCAACACCTTCTTCATGAGAAGAAGTAGTCTTGAGGGTAAAAGGCCAGTAGGGCCATGGGCTGGCATCTGTACGGGTCTCTGCCGGCATAGGCATGATCTCGAAATTTGTTACAGATTTTGCACCGTGCCTGTTAGAAGTCCCCACACAATCTGATCCTGTGTCTCCCCCGCCAATTACAATTACATGTTTATCACGGGCGTTGAGGGCTTCTGCTGGTTCGGCCTGCCCGTCAACTACTTCATTGTTTCTTTTAAGGAACTCCATAGCCTGTACCACTCCCTGTGCATCTGCTCCCTCAATGGGTAGAGGTCTGCGCTGAGTGGCACCGCCGCATAAAATTACCGCATCAAACTCCTTCAGCTTTACCACATCATAATTTACTCCAATATTGGTTCCTGTTTTGAAGGTGATGCCTTCCTCTTCCAAAACATTCAACCTGCGATCTATCACCCATTTTTCCATCTTAAAATCGGGTATGCCATATCGCAGTAATCCTCCTGGTTTTTTATCTCTTTCAAAGACTGTCACCCAATGTCCTGCCCTGTTTAGCTGCTGCGCTGCTGCCAAACCTGCCGGTCCAGATCCTACCACCGCCACTTTTTTACCTGTGCGTACTTTTGGAGGTGCAGGTTGTATCCATCCCTCTTTAAAAGCACGTTCAGGAATGTACTTTTCCATCAATTCTATGGCTACGGGCGATTTTATAATCCCCAAAACACAAGCCGATTCACAGGGTGCGGGACAAAGCCTGCCTGTAAATTCGGGAAAGTTGTTGGTGGAGTGCAGAATTTCTGAAGCCCGTTTCCAGTCATTCTTATACACTGCATTATTAAAATCGGGGATGAGATTACCAACGGGGCAGCCGCTGTGACAAAATGGAATTCCGCAATCCATGCAACGGGCGCCCTGTTCCTGGAGCTCCTCGTTGTTCATTTCCTGAGTGAATTCTTTATAGTTCTTAATCCTGTCTTTAACGGCAAGGGTTTCTTCTTCTCTTCTATTGTATTCTAAAAATCCTCTTAATTTATTCATTTCAGGCTGTTTTTAATTCCGTCTGGGCATTTCTCAACTTTTCTTCTTCCAAAATCTTCAGGGCTTTTTTGTATTCCACAGGCATAACTTTTATAAAGCCAGTAGCAGCAGTTTCCCAGGCTTCCAGTATTTCTTTGGCTACATCACTTTGGGTATAACTGTAGTGATTCTGGATGAGCGTTTTTAATTCTTCCAGGTTTTCTTCGGAAGGTTTCTCCAAATCGATCATTTCCATATTAAAGTTATGGCTGTCTACTTTATTGTGAGGGTCGTAGATATAGGCTACTCCGCCGCTCATTCCGGCAGCAAAATTCCTTCCGATGTTCCCCAGTATCACTGCAACGCCTCCGGTCATATATTCACAACCATGGTCGCCAATTCCCTCGATAACTGCCCTGGCACCCGAGTTTCGGACGCAAAAGCGCTCTCCTCCAATTCCATTGATGTAAGCCTCGCCGTTTGTGGCACCATAAAGTGCAACGTTTCCAATAATGACATTCTCATTTGATTTGAAAGTTGCGGTTGAAGGTTTTTTAACTGATAATGTGGCGCCACTTAAGCCTTTTCCGAAGTAATCATTGGTATTTCCTTCTACATTAAGTGTAAGGCCCCGGGTGGCAAATGCACCAAAACTCTGGCCTGCAGCTCCCGTGAAATTAAGGGTAAGGGTGTTTTTTGGTAAACCTTTGGCCCCGTGGATTTTTGAGATCTCGTTGCTGATTATAGCACCTGTAGTCCTGTTGATATTTGTAATAGGAAAATCCAGCTTCATCTTTTCTTTCCTGTATATGGCCGGATGTGCCTGCCTCAGGATCTCAAAATCTAAAACATCATCAAGGCGATGGTCCTGCTGCTTTGAATTGTATAAAGTCATGCTTTCATCAATATCCGGCTTGTACAGGATGTTAGAAAGATCTATTCCCTGGGCTTTGTAGTGCTCTATGGCTTTGTTCATATCCAGTTTCTGGCTTTGCCCCACCATTTCATTAATGGTTCTATAACCCAGATCGGCCATGATTTGCCGTAGCTCCTGTGCAACAAAATACATGAAGTTGATCACATGCTCGGGGGTACCTTTAAAGTTCTTTCGCAGCTCAGGATCCTGGGTGGCGATTCCCACGGGGCAGGTATTTAAGTGGCAGGCACGCATCATAATACAACCCGAAGCTACCAGTGGTGCTGTAGAGAAACCAAATTCTTCGGCTCCCAGCAGGCATGCTATGGCTACGTCTCTCCCTGTTTTTAACTGTCCGTCACATTCCACTACAATCCGGCTTCGCAGGTCATTGAGGAGCAGGGTTTGCTGCACCTCGGCTATTCCCAGTTCCCATGGGAGTCCGGCATGGCGCAGAGAAGTGAGGGGGGCGGCTCCCGTACCACCGTCATAACCCGAAACCAGGACCACATCTGCTTTGGCTTTTGCTACCCCGGCTGCAATAGTACCTACGCCAACTTTAGAAACGAGCTTAACGTTGATTCGCGCTTCCCGGTTTGCGTTTTTAAGATCAAAAATAAGCTGGGCAAGATCTTCAATAGAATAAATGTCGTGGTGTGGCGGGGGTGAAATAAGCCCAACATAAGGGGTGGAATTTCTCGTCTTTGCGATCTCCTGATTTACCTTTGGGCCAGGTAAATGTCCGCCTTCTCCCGGTTTTGCACCCTGGGCCATCTTGATCTGGATCTCCTGTGCATTGGTGAGGTAGTTGATAGAAACACCAAACCTTCCTGAAGCTACCTGCTTAATGGCCGAATTTCTCCAGTCGCCATCGGGGCTTTTGTGAAAACGGCTTTCATCTTCTCCTCCTTCGCCCGAATTACTTTTACCTTTCATCCGGTTCATGGCGATTGATAAATTCTCGTGAGCTTCTTTGCTGATGGAACCAAAAGACATCGCTCCTGTCTTAAACCTTTTTACAATCTCGGTCCACGGTTCTACTTCTTCTATAGGTACCGGGTTGAGATCTATGAATTTAAACATTCCCCGAATTGTCATGAGGTTGCGGGTTTGTTCATTCACCAGCCTGGAATATTCCTCATAGCTCTTTGGGTTATTTTGTTTTACTGCCTGCTGGAGCTTTGCAACAGTGGCGGGGTTAAACATGTGTCTTTCCCCGTTTCTCCTCCATCTGTAATCTCCACCTATTTCGAGATCCATACCCTTTTGATCCTCTGCCGGATTAAAAGCTTTGCGGTACCGCTTCTGAATTTCTTTTTCAACCTCATACAGGCCTATTCCTTCTATACGGGTAGGCGTACTGCAGAAATACTTGTTTACAAATTTTTTGTTGAGCCCCAGGATCTCAAAGATCTGTGCCCCGCGGTAGGAGTGCAGGGTAGAGATCCCAATCTTATTCATGATCTTGATGATTCCTTTTCCCACTGCAGTATTGAAGTTTTGAACGGCAACTTCGGGGTCTGTCACATCCAGCTCATTCTTTTCTACCAGGTCATAAATGATCTCATTTACCATGAACGGATTGATCGCACTGGCACCATAGCCAAACAACAACGCAAAATGATGAGGTTCACGCGGTTCGGCAGACTCTATTACAATCTCAAAGCCAGATCTTTTATGATGTTTTTTTACGGTGTGATGCACGTATGAACAAGCCAGTAGCGATGGAATGGGCGCCAGGTCTTTATTGGTATTGCGGTCTGAAAGTATGATGATGTTACATCCATTGTCAACCGCTGCGGTGATCTCAATGATGATCTCATCCAGTCGCTCTTCCATACCGTTAAGCCCTTTATCAGCCTGGTATAGGATGGGGATAGAAACAGCTTTAAATCCGGGGATGTCTATATATCTGATCTTGTCAAGGTCTTCATTAGAGATCACAGGATTCTGAATGCGGAGTTTTTTAGCATGTTCAGGCGTTATCTCAAAAAGGTTCCTGTCTTCTCCTAATGAAAGGCTGATGTCTGTAACAATTTCTTCCCTTATTCCGTCCAGGGGCGGATTGGTCACCTGTGCAAATAGCTGCTTAAAGTAATTGAACAAAAGCTGCGGCTTGTCTGAAAGTACTGCAAGCGGCGTGTCCGATCCCATAGAACCTATTGCTTCCTTTGACAAATTTGCCATGGGGGCAATGATGGTATTGATATCTTCCTGGGTATAACCAAAAAGTTTTTGTCTTGTTTTGAAATCGGTTTTTTCTACAGGAGTTTTATTTCCGGTGTAGGGAACATTAGAAAGCGGAAGTAAATTTTCATCAAGCCACTGCTGGTATGGTCTTTCGGCTACAATCTTACTCTTAACTTCTTCATCTTCAATGATCCTTCCTTCATTCATATCTACAAGAAACATTCGGCCCGGTTCAAGACGCCCATGCCGTGCCACATTTTCGGGGGCTATTTCAATGACTCCTGTTTCCGAAGCCATTACCACGTACCCATCTTTGGTTACGGTATAGCGCGAAGGGCGTAATCCATTCCTGTCCAAAAGGGCTCCAATGTAGTTGCCATCTGTAAAGGGAATAGAAGCGGGCCCATCCCAGGGTTCCATGATACACGAATTGTATTCGTAAAATGCCTTTTTTGCGGGGTTCATCACAGGGCTTTTTTCCCATGCTTCAGGAACCATCATCATAATGGCTTCGGGCAGGGAGCGGCCGGTGTGTAAAAGAAGTTCCAGCACCGTATCCATAGAGGCAGAATCTGACTTTCCTTCAGCAGTAACAGGAAGTATCTCCTTAATATACTCTCCTAAAAGGTCACTTTTAAAGAGCTCTTCCCGGTCTTTCATTCGGCTTAAGTTACCCCGCAGCGTGTTGATCTCTCCATTGTGGCACATATATCTAAAAGGTTGTGCGAGATCCCAGCTCGGGAAGGTATTGGTAGAGAATCGCTGGTGTACCAGGGCGAGCTTGGTTACCAGGTCGTGGTCATTAAGATCGGTATAGTAAATATTAATATCTTCGGGCATAAGCAGCCCTTTGTAAATAATGGTTGTTGTAGAAAGGCTGGCTACATAGAAGTGAAAGGAATCCGAAAGAGAAGATTCCTCTACTTTGTGTTCAGCTATTTTACGCGCCGTGAAAAGTCGGGCATTAAATTCTTTTTCTGAAATCTCCTCATCCTTGCCAATAAAGATTTGCTGCACATTGGGTTCACTAAGGGCGGCAACACTTCCAAGGCAGGATTTGTCTACCGGCACTTCCCGCCAGCCCAGCATTTTTAAATGCTGCCTGTTTATCTCTTTTTCAAAGATCTCCTTTACAATTTTACGCTGGTTGGCCGCAGGTGGTAAAAAGACCATTCCTACTGCATATTCTTTGGGGTTGGGGATCTCAAAATCACATACTTTTTTAAAGTAAGCGTGTGGGATTTCTATTAAAATACCCGCACCGTCTCCGGTTCTGCCATCTGCACTCACAGCACCGCGATGCTCCAGTCTCACCAGGATGTTAAGTGCTTTATGAATAATATCGTTTGTCCTTTTGCCCTTTAAGTTGCAAATAAATCCTGCGCCACAATTGTCGTGTTCAAATTCGGGGGAGTAGAGTCCCTGTTGCTTCATTCTCATATAGATCTCCTTGGAAAAAAATTACTGAATATCCAGCAAAATAGCCATTTCTGTAATAATAGAATAACTAAATTTCTATTTTAATACATTAAATAGTGATTTGAGAATATAAATCAATTAAAATGATAAATTAGAAATATAGTGGAATCATATTAAGAATTATGCAATTCAAAATGGATGAGATTTTTCTGCGGAAGGCTGGGGAATTGCAAAGAAATAAGACGGGGTTAAACTGAAGTAGAGCGCGTCGTAACCGGAGATTTACAGATGTCCAAAAATGGCATTTTTGACTGGTATTTTTTGTAACAGACCTAACCTGATAAATATCATGGTTTTAGCCTAATGTTTTTACGACTTTCAGTCTTTCCCGGTCATCCAGCATTTTTTGATGGAATATAAAATCTACATAGCAGGAGGAATTGTGACAATTCTCGTTGTGGCCCTGTACTGGATCCTTATTAACAGGAACAGCAAGTAGACCTACGGCTTTTTCCCCTTCCTGTTTCAAATTACCGAATCTGGAAAAGATGGCAAGAGGCAGGACTTTGTGATAAATTTCACCAATCACCACTAACCAATAACTAATTGAGGGAACTGGGTAAAAACCCGTAATACTTTTTAAAGGCTACCGTAAAATGCTGCGGATTCTTATAACCTACTTCATAAGAGGCTTCAGAAACCGACATTTTCTCATGGGTGATAAGCTCTTTCGCTTTTTCCATGCGCAGCCCGGTGATGTACTTAAAAATTGTGGTGGAATGCACCTTTTTGAAACACTGTTTGAGTTTAGAGGTGTTGAGGCCTGCTATGGGAGCAAGTTCGTTGATGGTGAGGTTTTTTCTGAAGTTCTTTTTTATGTGCTCCTCCACCCGTAGAATCCCTGTATATTCCTTTTTTGGAAGGTGATCTTCCTGTGAAACACTATTTTTCGCGCCATCGTCTACCAGAAAACTCAGTAACATGGCGGTAATTCGGGCTTCGAGGTAAATTTTTTTAATATGTCCGCAGTAACGGCAACTAATTATTTCTCGTATGTGTTGCTGCAATTCTACCGGAATAACCCGGCTTTCTTCCCACAACAGGAACGGGTGGTCTTCTTTAATTCCGTCTTTTAATGAAGATAATCCGCTGTAATCGGGGCCCATGATCTTCCGAAGTAATTTTTCTGTAAACAGCACTTCAAGGGTTTTCCGGGAAGAAGATTTAAAGTTCAAACAGCCCTGGGGCCTGGGCAGGTAAAAGATATTGAAATGGCCTGCAGGTATAGAGATCGCAGGAACAGAAGGATCTACTGGACAAAAATTATAATCCCCCTCCAGTTCAAAATGCAGTTTAAAAAGAGGCGAATTTCCCGAAATATTTATTGAATAACCTGCCGAAGCTTCCAGGTCCTGGGTAATTAAACAAAAGTGGTCCAGGTGCAGCTCTTGTATACTGCCTTTAACAGCCTCCCTGTCAATAATGAAGGTTTCTTCACTGAATGCATCGGCGCAAAAATCTTTGCTGAAAGTCTTTACTACAGCATTTTCTTCAAAAAAAGAACTTTCTAACCTGAATTTCATTTGTCTTGTCGCCTGACTTCCTTTTAAATAATCTCGCTAAAGGGCCGGGGTGGGCACATTATTCTTTTCACGTAAGTAAAAATTCCTTTTGCGTTACCCAACGGCAAGCCTCTCCCTTTACTTTTGCCAAAGGTAATTATTTTTATTAAATCTAAATAAGCACATTCTTTTGAAATCTGCATCTTCATATATCTGGTCCGTTTTCTTCTGCTTTTTTTCGGTGGTAGTATTTGGCCAAACAGCTAAAAATTCCGTGGAAAAGGCCGGGCGGGAAGTTAGTGCTAAATATACTGTTTCGGGTTATTTAAAAGATCACAATGGATATTCTTCAGCCAATGTTGAAGTTATTCTCTCAAATACTTCGGAAGAATTCAAGGCCACATCAAATTATTCCGGTTATTATGAGATTTCAGGGGTGCCTTCAGGGTCATATATAATTGAACTCCGGAAGGATAACCACGTTGAATATGGTGAAGTGATCATTGATGGGGAAGACGTGGTGCAGAACTTTCAGATTAAAAATAAAGGAGATTATGAACTGAGTGAGGTGCTTCTGAATGTAGAATCTGTAAAATCTGAAATTGAAAAGAAAGGTTTTGCGGTAAATGTCATAGAAACAGAAGAAGCTGCGGTAAGAAATATCCAGACCAACGAACTCCTGAACAGGAGTGTGGGGGTGAAAATAAGACAGGGTGGTGGTTTGGGTTCTTCTGTAGACTATAACCTCAACGGGATGTCTGGTAACTCAATCCAGATTTTTATTGACGGAATCCCGCTTTCGTCTTACGGTTCTTCCTTCGATCTTAGCAGCATTAGCCCCAGCATGATAGAACGTATTGATGTTTATAAAGGCGTGGTTCCTGCCGAGCTGGCTTTTGATGCCCTGGGTGGTGCCATAAATGTCATTTTGAAAGATGATTTTAGAACCCAGATCAATGCTTCAGTCTCTTACGGCTCATTCAATACTTTCCAATCCAATTTCAATGCAGTTTACCAGGCAGAGAATTCCGGGTTTTTTGTGAAAGCTTCAGGATTTTACAACCATTCCGATAATGATTACGAGGTTTGGGGAAGGAATGTTTACAACATTCTGCCCAATGGGAAATATGATTATGTAAAGGTGAAGAGGTTCAATGATGAATACTCTTCCCGTGGCGGAATTCTAGAAGCAGGTTTCAAAAAGGTCAATTGGGCCGATAAATTTTCTGTGGGATATACGGCTTCAGATTCTTACAACGAAATTCAGCATGGTGCATACATGACCATCCCTTACAAAGGAAGGTTCATGGAAGCCGAGGCGGGTATTGTGAACCTCACATACGAAAAGTCTGACCTTTTTATTAAAGGGCTTGACCTTAATTTTCACGGTATATATAACGAGCGCAAAAGAACTATAAATGATACCGTGACCTGGACCTACAACTGGTCTGGTGAACTTAGCCGCGACCGAAAGGGAGATCCTATACCGTCGCAGCGTGGAGCACAGCAGGGAGCGCCTACCATTGCAAATATTTACCGGGATATTTACTCTTTTAGGGGCGGACTTACTTACTCCTTTAACAACAACCACAAAATTGGCCTGCACCATGTGCTTTACAATATTTCGAGAGAGCAGAATGATGAGCTTTGGAACGGGATAAGAAAGAACTTTATTGAAACCCGTGAGCTTGAAAAGAATATTTCCTCTTTTTCTTATGAGTCGAGATGGTTCAATGATAAATTAAAGGCCAATGTCTTCGGAAAGTACTACCAGCAAAAAACCAGGCAAATGGACCCAGGTGTAGAAACCATTGACGGGGAAGAGGTGCGGGTAGAGCATCACTTCAGTAATAATTTCGATTATACAGGATACGGGATGGCACTTTCTTACCTGGTGAACTCGGGCATTGCCATCTTAGGTTCCGCAGAAAAAGCCCTCAGGCTTCCTACCGATAACGAGATCTTTGGGGATGTAGGAGAAAATGTTGCCGAAAATTCAGGACTGGAACCCGAACAAAGCAATAATTATAACCTCGGATTCAAAATCGGACCGTATAAAATTGCTGAACACAGCGTCTCTCTCTACGCTTCCGGGTTTTTAAGGGACACACGCGGTATGATTGTAAGGGAACCCCAAATGACCTTAAATGATGCACAACAAACTGCTCCTTTTGTAAACCTGAGAGGAACCGAGTCTAAAGGCTTTGATGCAGAACTGAATTATATTTTTAAAGATAACCTCAACCTGCTGGTCAACCTGTCCAAATTCAATACCAGGATGAGTACAAAGTATGATTCTAATGGTAAAGTTCTGTTTAACTACAACGTGCAAATACCAAGTGAACCGTTCTTTACTGCCAATGCTTCGGTCCGGTATTCCTTCAAAAATGTGTTTCAGGAGGAATCTTTACTAAACATCTATTATAACTATGCTTTTGTTGACTCCTTTTACAATGTATGGGTGGTGAATAAAAGGAGCGGACTTGAAAACTCGATGGTCCCCGAACAACATATACAGGATGTGGGATTGAGCTACGTTTTTCCAAAAAAGAATCTCGTTGTGAGCTTTGATGCCAACAACGTATTCAACAAACAGGCTTATGACAATTTTGCCGTGCAGAAGCCGGGAAGAGCCTTCTATTTAAAACTCAATTATTCAATCAATAAATTCTAAATTATTAAACATGAAAAATAGATTTACAAGACTATTTGGTTATACCGCTGTAGTTGGACTATTAAGCCTGTCTACGGCATGTAGCAGCGATGATGATTCCTTTTCTCCAACGCCTGAACCTAACCCTGAACAGGGCAGGTGGCTTACCATCGCTGGAGCCGTGATGGACGAAACTCCTGGTAACGGTAATGGCGGAACCGTGCTTTATTCTATTTCAAAAGAAAATGCTGAAGATCCCAACTACGCGATCAATGTTTTTGATAACGGTTTCCAGGTGAGATCTCAAAGAACAGCGAGATTACAATCTTCGGTAGATGGTTCTACTATGTTCAACATTGCTTACGGGGGTGACAATGGAGGTGAATTCTCAAAGTACATCGTTAATGGAGGTGATAACTTTGAACCAACAGGAGGCCTGGTGAATATCTCACAATATGCAGGGACGTCTCCAAGATGGGTAAAACTTTTTGACGGAGACAAAAACGGGGTAGCCGTTAGTGTAACCAGCCCTATGGTAAATGATGGGGACACTTACGAGTACACAAGAGGTACAGCGACCATCGTTACCATAGATATGGAGAACGTTGAGATTTCCAATAACATATCTTTTGAGCTTCCACTGCCTGCAGAGGAAGAGGCAGCAGGACACCATATTTTTAGGTTAGATACACCTGTACTTAACGCTGCGGGAGATAAATTGATTATTGGTACCTGGATGGGGAAAACAGATCCTGCTACAGGAGAACGCGACGCCAACGCCTATGAAAGACTTGGTTCTAAAGCGGTGGTTGTAGATTACCCGTCTCTAGAAAATCCTAAGATCATTACTTCTACTGTAGGATTTGGTGACACCAGCGGTTACCGTAGCTTTAACAGCTTTTTAGCCGAAGACGGTAATATTTACCAGGCTACCCAAAGAGATCCGGGGGGGTCTCATATTCTAAAGATCAATACAGATAATGAATATGATAACAGCTATGACTTTAGCCTTGATGAAGCCCTTAACGTTACAGGTTCATACATCCAGAGCTGGAGATATGTGAAAAATGGTATTGCTTATGTAATGTACACCCACGAAGATGCAGCGTATACAAGTTTTAGTGACCGCACTCAACAGAGCTTCCTTGCAAGAGTAGATCTTAATGCCAAAACTGCACAAAAAGTAGACCTGCCTTATGAGCCAGATATGTACTTCTTCCAGTACCAGGGCTTTGTGGTAGATGGAGATAATGTTTATGTTACTGTTTCCCCGGTTGGGAAAGACGGGAATATCTATGTTATTAACAGTGTAACAGGTGAAGTGACCAAAGGGGCGCAACTGCTTAACGAACCAGGAAACCATTTCATCGGAGTGTTTTAATTTTGAATTAGCTTATCATATCTTACTCCACAGTTCCGGCTACAGCTTTTTGTTGTATGCCGGAACTTTAAATTTCTTTCAATGAAGAATAAAAAGAAAAAATACGGCATTAGAAAGTTTCTCAATGACGTTCATCTATGGCTTGGCCTTGCCAGTGGGATCATCCTTTTCCTGGTTTGTTTCAGCGGAACTGTACTCACTTTTGAGAAGGAAATTAAAAATGTTTTTGCTGAAGATTTCAAGGTCTCGGGTACGCAGGCTATGGAAATTGAAGCACTCACTGAAGTATTGCAGCAGGAAGGAGAGGTCTCTTCGGTAAGTATTCCTGCTGAAGCCGGGAAACCTTGCGAATTCCGGGTAAAGACATCTCCCGAAGATCGTCGCGGCACCACCTTCTACGTAGATCCCTACACCGGAGATTACATGCAGACCAAAAAGTCTTCGCTCGACGATTTTTTTATGTGGAATTTCAGGATGCACAGATGGCTGCTTTTAGATTCGGCTATAGGACGCCCCATTGTGGGAATAGCCACCATTATCTTCTTTATTCTTTCCCTGAGTGGCGTTGTACTTTGGTTCCCAAAAAAGCTGAAGTGGAAAAACATGAAGAGCGGCTTTAAGATAAAAACCTCGGCCAACTGGAAACGCATCAATCACGATCTTCACAATACCCTCGGATTTTACGCCTGTATTGTATTGGTTATCATGACCCTCACCGGACTCTTCTGGAGTTTTGAGTGGTACCGCGAAGCAGGGAGTGCAGTTTTGGGTACAAAAGTCTTTAACAGGGGCGGAGGACCTTCCTTTACTTCCAATGAAAATATAACTGATGCCGATGAAGCCTCAATAGCCTCTATCTACAACATTTCTTCGGAAGAGCTCAACTATGAAGGCACCACCACAATTTCGTTCCCTTCCGAAAGGGAGCAGGTGTACAAGGTGAGAAAGACCAACGATAATGGCTGGTCTCCTGTGACTTCAGATCAATTGGTGATAGATCGCGACGGTACAGTTTTAAGCAAAGAGATCTTTAGTGAAAAACCATTTAATGTACAGGTGGCTTCCCTCATCAAACCTATCCATACAGGAGAGATCTTTGGAACTTTTTCCAAGATCATCTATTTCCTGGCCTGTCTAATCGCGACCACATTGCCCATTACCGGTACGCTTATATGGCTTAACAAGATGAAAAAGAAGAAACCGAAGAATAGAGCCCGGAAACAAGAGGAAAGAGTCAAGACTGTTACGGAATAAATTTTTTCGGGTTTCGGTTGCCAGTTGTCAGTTGTAAGTTTGTGGAGTCCTGATTAGAGTTGACCCTTTTTAGAAGTTGGATGATTCTATTAACTCCCGCACCGCATATTTCTCCCACTGACCACGGAGCACTGGACACTTCTATTTTTGTCCTTCTAACTTCTACAATCGTACTTTTACAGGGCTATGAAAAAGACCTTCAGCTACCTGTGGCCGCTCACCAAAAAATACAATTCCAATTACAATGGAAAGCTGGAAGTCACCTGGATCAACGGGCGCAAGGTGCTTGACAGCAGTAACGCCAATTATTCTTACGGTGCCCTTCAGGAAGTACTTGACCACGGTTTTGCAGAAGTGCGTGCAGATCGTGCTTCCCCGGTGCTGCTTCTGGGCCTGGGAGGCGGTAGTGCAATTCCCCTGCTTCGGAACAAATATGGCTACTACGGGAAAATTACTGCCGTAGAACTCGATGCTGCCGTTATAGAAATTTCCAAAAATGAGTTTAATATAGAAGCACATCAACCCCTCGAGTTGCTGTGTGCCGATGCTGAAGCCTTTGTTGCCTCTTCGCAACAGCAGTTCGGGTTTATAATTATCGATCTTTTTCTGGATCTCAAGGTGCCGGCGCAGTTCTTTACCGATGCTTTCTGGAAGCATGTTGCAGCATTATTAACGGCAGATGGGAAAGTGCTTTTCAATGCCGGAATAAATGAAGCGCACCAGGAACAGATCGACTACCTGCTCAAAAATGACACTTTAGGCATCCATTTTCAGAAGAAGGAAAATGTCTACGGTAGTAACACCCTGCTGCTTGGGGAACGAAAGTAAAGCTGAAGCCTTTCTCTTGCCTGGTAGACCACGAGAGATAAAATATGAGCTCTCAAAAATGGCATTTTTGGAACTCCATTTCCGGAATTATGTGAATAATACTTGCTGTTGTGTAAGCTCCCCCTAATTAGAACTGCTTGATGATATAAAATTATTGTTTTTGGTTTTATCTGTAGTTGCTATTAGAGAATTATATTCTGCATATTCTATTGGAGCCATTTTTCCTAATGCATCGTGAGGTCTTTGATTATTGTAATCATCCATCCATACCTGTGTTTGTTCTCGTACCTGATCCAGATCTTCAAAAATGTATTTATTTAAAACTCCTCTTCTATAGCTACCATTGAATCGTTCAATAAAAGCATTCTGTGTAGGTTTTCCTGGTTGGATATATTTGAAGTTGATTCCATGCATCTGGCTCCATTCTGAAGCTATTTTAGCAATAAACTCAGGACCATTGTCCATTCTTATTTTCTGAGGTTTTGTTCTTCGATTAATTAGGTGGTTTAGTACCCAAATAACTCTATTGCTGGGCAAGGAAAAATCTACTTCTATGTGAAGTGCCTCCCGGTTATAATCATCAATAATAGTAAAGGCCCTAAACCTTCTTTTATTATCCAGGACATCTGTCACAAAATCCATACTCCAGGTATGATTAAGGGTCTCAGGTACTTCTAAGGGTTCTTTTACTCTTGCTGGTAATCTTTTCTTCACTTTACGCCTTAAGCTTAAGCCAAGGTTTTTATAGACACGATAAACTCTTTTATGGTTCCACGGCTTTCCTTCCTTACGCAGTCGCTCATAAGCCATCCAAAAACCTTCCTCACTATACTTCTCTGCCTTTTGCTGTAAGGCTTCTTCTATGGGTTTATCATCTTTAGGGAGAGGTTTATAATAAAACACACTCTTGCTCATTTTTAAAACACGGCACGCCCTGCTTATACCGTAATGAGCAAGTTCTTTAGCTATGGTTCGCTTACGGCAAGGCTTTAGAGCTTTTTTTCGATGATCTCTTTAGCCATCTCATGATCCAAAGAAAGGGTGGCATACATTTGCTTGAGTCGACGATTCTCTTCCTCAAGTTCTTTGAGTCGCTTAAGCTCTTTGCCATTCATTCCGCTAAAACGTTCTCGCCATTTGTAAAAAGCAGCGGTGCTTACACCATATTCACGACTGATCTCGGCAGCTGTTTTACCGTTATCGAATTCTTTGAGGATCTTAGAGATTTGCTGAGGGGAAAATTTACTTTTTTTCATACTGTTTAAAATTAAGAGTTATTATACTTTTAAACAGTTCGGTTTTAAGGGAAGCTTACAAGAGAATCCTTCAGAAGTAATCTTTCGTAATAAAAAAAGAAAAAAGGCTATCTTAAAAAACTTCCACGTCATTTTAAACACCAGAACATCATTATTTAAATGATTCCGTGTCAAAACACCTGAAATAAATTCAGGGTGACGGGAAAAGAGCTTTTAAGACAGCCTCTGTAAGTGGATACTTTGAGGAATAGTACTAATTTACTGTTCCTGTAGTATTTTTGTCAAAAGTTCTTACTGCTTAAGATAATTTGGCCTTGATCTGGTCTTTATTATCTCTCACAAGGGTGTAGGCATAATATCCGGCTCCTGCAACAGCTCCCCATTTAAGGAGACTACCTGTCCACTGAAGTCCTTTTTTGGCAGCCCAAAGTTTTACTACTTTTTCACCTGCATCTTTTGCATTTTTCTTCAAGTCCATTTTTGTTGGTTTTTAAGGTTCTTTTTCAAGATCGTGAAGTAATGGGTTATCTTGCGTTAAAGGCTTTCCAAATAACACTTTTTTAACCCTTAAGCCTTTCCTGTGGGCTTAATCATTAATTCGTTAACATTTACGCTGTTAGGCTGCGACATGGCGTACAGCACAGCATCGGCAATGTTTTGAGGTTCCAGTTTGGGTTCGTCGCCAGAATAGTCTTTCTCTTCCAGTAATTCCTTGTCGGTAATATCATCCCTTAGGTTAGTGGCAACAGTTCCGGGTTCAATAGAGGTAACGCGGATGTTGAACTCGGGCGAGAGTTCCATTCTCATGGCACGCGAGAGGGCAATGACTGCCGCTTTTGAAGCGCCGTAAACCGCACCGCCTTTAAATACCTCTATCCCGTCTACAGAAGCAATATTTATAATGTGCCCGTTCATTTGGTTCTTCATGGCCGGTAACACCGCATTAATGCAGCGCAAAGTTCCTTTCACGTTCACTTCAATGGTCTCAAGCCACTCTTCAAGATGTTGGTTTTTAAGGTAAGTAAGTGGCATTACGCCGGCACAGTTCACAAGAATGTGCACTTCTCCAAATTCGTCCCAGATATCTTTAAAAGCACCTTCTACACTTTCAGAATCTGTGACATCCATTCGCACCACCAGGCTTTTATTTTTTAATTCGTCCTGTAGGTCGTTTAATTTTTGAATATTTCGGCTGGCCAATGCCACTTTACATCCGGCCCCAGAAAGGGCTTTTGCAATTGCTCTTCCAATTCCGCTGCTTGCCCCGGTCACTATGGCCATCTTGTCTTGTAATTCCATCTTTCAGTTTTTCTTTAAAAGATAAGATTTGTGAAGAAGGTACAGGGGTTGAATAACAGGAATTTAACGTCTCGGCTTATTTTGCTGAATGAAAGCAGCAATGTTTATTGCTTCGGAAATGCTTCAGAAGAAAACTGCATTCCCGGGAATTTTTCTTTGGATTAAAACATTTTCCGAAGAAACCTGAAGAAGAATTATTGCTGCCGACTCAGGTACATATTCATAAAGAGGTTGTGGGCCATATTCCTGGCCCTGTTCTTCGCAATGTTGGCTCTGTCGCCTTCAAAAAGCTCATCAAGGGTTTCATACCACATGTTGAGCCATTCGCCGAAATGTGCCTGTTCAATAGAATGATCAAATTCCCGGTCTACTTCTTTGTGGGCCCGCATGGGGTTGCCACGAAATTTGCTCACCATAAACAGGTTGGTCTCCCAGAAGTCGGTAAGCTTCTCAAGGTGGGCCGGCCAGTCATTAATAGTGTCATTAAAGAAGTGGCCAATCTTTTTGTTGGCGCGCACTTTGGTATAAAATGTAGAAACCAGGAGAAAGACATCCTCCCGGTTTTGTATATCGTTTTTCATAAGAAAATAATCTTTCTAATACCGCATAACCACGTTGATTATTAGCAGGAGCGCGCTAAGCAGGAGGCTGAAAATTAATGTATTAAAAACAAATTTTGGCTTTAACTGGGCTAAAACTGTTACCATATATATCATACACACTGCAACTACCAGGAATAGCTGGAACATTTGCATAAAATCATGCCCGTTCATTAAAATCACCATAGCCGCTGCAGCACCCAAACAGGTTGAAAGGATGATGGCCACGGCCGAATATCCTACATAAAGGTCTTCAAAATCTTTGTAAAGTGTGTTGTAAAGTTTCATAGCATAGTCGTTTTTAATTATGCTGTAAAATTAAGAGGATATGCAAGGAGAGAATATGATTGGGATCATAAAACAGGACATTTATGTCTCAGATACAAATCGTAAAAAGCTGGTAATGAAGTTTTACCGGTACACTTTTCGCTTTTTTATTTGAAGTACGCCTTTCTTTTCAAGAGATTTGGTGGCACGTATCACAGTTTCCACGCGCAGCCCGGTAAGATCGGCGAGTTGTTGCCGGGTAAGGTTAAGCCGGTAAGTAAATTTTCCTTCTACTTTATCTACATGCTTTAGGTAATCTATGATACGAAGAATTCTGTGTTCGGGTTCCTGGCTCGATATTTCTGAAACCATGATGGCTTTGTAGTAAAGCCTTTTTGCAAGGGTTTCGGTGATTTTGAGGTGGACTTTTGGGTTTGACGAAAGCAGTTCTAAAAACTGTTCTTTTGAAAGCTGAAAAACTTCGGCATCTGAAATGGCTTCGGCATTTGCCGGATATTTCACGTTTGCCAGCAATGGCGGTTCTCCAAAACTCTGCCCGATAGAAAAAATACCCTGGATGAACTCTTTGCCATCTTCGTTGTAGTTGTTCATCTTGATCTCTCCTGAAGCTACCTGGTAGAAGTTGAGAGCCGATTCTCCTTCCCTAAACAATTGATCTCCTTTAGAAAAAGGCACCCTTTTAGCGCCGTAATTAAGCAACAGGTTTTCGTCTATCATAGATCTACCGGTGGGAATTTATAAGCTCAACCAGGTTAGCTTTTGGTACCACGCCCGACTGTCGCCATAATTGTTCTCCTTTTTTAAACAGGATAAGAGTGGGCACGCCGCGCACCTGGAATTTTTCGGCCAGCGCCTGATTTCTGTCTACATCTATCTTCACAATTTTAACCTTGTCTCCAAGATCGGCTTTGGCTTCTTTCAAAATAGGAGCCAATGTTTTGCAGGGGCCGCACCAGTCGGCAAAAAAATCTACAAGAACAGGCTTGTCATCCTGGATGATCTCACTGAATTTACTTTTCATATTTTTCTTTTTTTAAGCTCCTTAAAGGTACTCAAAAATGGCATTTTTTGAAAGTATTTTCAGGTCTACCTTATTCCGGAGAGCCTTTTATGGGCTTCCTCTTCCAGGGCTGCCCTATGGTTGGGGTGAGCGATAGAGATTAGGGCTTTAGCTCTTTGTTTCAGGTTTTTTCCGTAGAGATTCACTACACCATACTCGGTAGCAATGTAATGTACGTGCGCCCTGGTGGTGGTAACGCCTGCACCTTCTTTTAAGTTGGGAACTACCTTGGAGATGCCTTTTAAAGTGGTTGAAGGCATGGCAATAATTGCTTTGCCACCTTCAGAAAGGGAAGCGCCGCGAATAAAATCCATTTGTCCGCCCACGCCCGAGTACTGGTAGGTGCCAATGGTATCGGCGCAAACCTGCCCGGTAAGGTCTATTTCTATAGCACTGTTAATCGCTGTCACCTTCGGGTTTCTTCTAATAATCGCCGTATCGTTGGTGTAGGCTGCTTCCTTAAAATGGATCACGGGATTGTCATCTATGAAGTCGTATAATTTTGAGGAGCCAAGGGCAAAGCAGGTAACGATCTTTCCGGTTTTTACCTCTTTTTCTTCCCCGGTGATGATGCCTTTTTCTATGAGAGGCAAAACCCCGTCAGAAAACATTTCAGTATGAATTCCAAGGCGTTTGTGGTTCATGAGGTTGTTGAGTACCACATTTGGAATGGCGCCAATTCCCATTTGAAGGGTAGCTCCATCTTCAATGAGTTCGGCTACATTTTTTCCTATTTGCTTCTCAATTTCTGAAGCTTCTACAGGCATATGGGCATGTAAAGGTAAATTGGCCTCTACTGCGGCTGTGATTTGGCTTACATGAATAATTCCGTCACCATGGGTTCTTGGTACCTGCGGATTTATTTGCGCAATAACAGTTTTAGCGGTTTGTATAGCCGGAAGGGTAATATCTATTGAAAGACCCAGCGAACAGAATCCGTGTTTATCGGGAGGGGAAACCTGTATAAAAGCTACATCAAGGGGTAAGATGTTCTTTCTGAATAACAGGTGGATCTCGCTTAGAAAAATAGGAATGTAATCTCCGTATTCCGAATTTATCGCATTGCGAACATTGCCAGCTGCAAAACAGCTGTTCAGAGAAAATGATTCCCTGTATGGAGGCTGTGTATAACGCGCAGGGCCTTCGGTATGAATGTGGAAGATCTCCACGTTCTTTAATTCTTTATGACGCTCTACCAGGGCCTCAATAAGAATATTTGGTGTCATGGCCGCTCCCTGGATGAATATCCTGTTACCCGATTTTACATAAGACACGGCCCGGGCAGCACTTACTAACTTCATATTGCTTATTTTTTTACCTGTAGATTAAATTGAATGTCTATTTCGTCTTTTACGACGATCATTCCAAATAGCTTTTTTGGAGCCTCAAGTCCGTAGTCTTTTATATTGAGGTGCAGCTTTCCTTTAAATTCAGCTATTGCAGCATTTTTTATGGCTACCGGCAACTCGTAAAATCTTTCTTTACCTGCTATGGTAATGCCAACTTTTGCTACGGCTTTTGTAGGGGAAGACATGGTTACCTCGTTTAACTCGAGAAGTATCCGGGGGTGTTTATCTGTTTGCAGGAGGTCGTGAAAGTCGCGGTTAATACCTTTGCTCCCACAGTCAAAGCCTTTGTTGTTAAGGATGAGTACAGCTCCTGTAAATTCTATTTTACTGCCATTTTGGGTGAAGGTGATATTCTGGGAATCTTCTAAATATGAATTATCAAACTCACACTGGAATGCAGCAATATTAGAGTCCCCAATAATAGTGAGCTCACTGCTGGGGAGTACTTTGATGTTTCTTTTCTGAAAATCCTGTGCGCGTGTTACCGCACTACAGAAAAGTACCAATAAGACAAACGCAATTTTTTTCATTTTTTTAAAGTTAAAAAAAATGGGGGAATTTAATTCCCCCATTTTCTGGCTAGTTCAAACGAATCTTTTATTCTTAGAAGCTAATTACCGCTTCAATGTTAAAGCCGTTGAATTGTCCGTCGTTGTGAATATCACCTGTAGGGTAGTCATTGTAATCCTGGTTAACATACTCAACTTTAGTAAGGATGTTTTTGGTCATAAACCATCCACCTCCAATGTTGAAGCGGTTAACGGTTACATCTTCTCCAGATTTAAGTTCACCATTTACAGTATTGTAACGTCCACCTACGTAGAAGTTCTCGTTGTTTCCAAATCTGTAGATAAGCTCACCTGCGTATTGGTTCCAGGTTCTTTCGTCAGTTTCAGAAGCGTATTTACCGCTAGCTCTTTCATAGATTCCGAAGAATTCAAGTCCACCTGCTTTGATGAAAGGGTTGATCATGAAAGAGGTCAATTCATTTTTAAGGTCTGGGTTAATTCTACCAGATCTAAAGCCATCTCCAGGGTTGTTTGCATCTGGGCCAGACATTACGTTATAGTATCTTGAACCTGCACGGTCACCACTGTATAAGTAAGCACTTTTAGTTTGGTTTGTGTGGTAAACAGATCCTGTTAATCTAAATCTGAAATCTTCAGAGATTTGGTTGTCATAACCAAATTTTGCAAGAAGAGAAGGGCTTGTATGACCTTCACTAGAAGTAGACTGGTTTAATTTACCGTTTGTAAATCCAACCATACCTAGCCATGGGCCGTTGAAGTAGTAGATCTCACCACCTACCTCAGTAGTAAAGCTGTCCATTAGGTAGTTTCCTACGAATGGGTTGTAAAGAGCCATTGCGTTGTCAGATCTTCTGAAGTGAGCATCACCATAATTATTCTCCATGTGCCCAAACTTGATCCTTAAGTGCTCCATAAGACCCGAAGCTAACCCTTCACTGATGAAGTCAAGGTTATCTACTTGTAGATATCCTCCTTTTACGTAAGTCTCAGTGTGGTGTTGAGAAGAAAGGTAAGTATTAAGGTGTACTCTAACTCCTTTTGCAAGCAAGATGTCAAAGGTCATGTTTGCAGTAGCAAGGTTGAAGTCTTTTCCAAGTTCATATAATTCAGGAGCGCCTGAAGCATTTTCCTGTTCTAGTGCCTGGAATTGAAGTGCAAAAGCACCACCAAGTCTTACCTGTACTCCTTCGAATTCACCGTAGTTGTTGTCTTTTGTAGGCTCAAATGTGCTTATACCGCGTTGATCTGGATATCTAAAGTTAGGTAGACTTCTGTCCCAAAGGGTAGTGTTTTCATTGTCTTCTACAACAAGAACATCTACATCTTGTGCCTGTGCCTGAAAGCCCATGGCCATCAAGAGAGCAATACCGGAATATTTAATTAGATTTTTCATTTTTGATACATTAAAAAAGTTGATAGTTGAATTTTAATATTTGTTGTTGAATTAGGGTTATTTAGTAAAAACGGTCTGGAATTTAATGTTGACTTCATCTCCTGTGGTGATAGTTCCAAACATGGCTGTTGGGGGGTCCACTTTGAAATCGGTCATTTTTATCTTTTTGTCTCCACTAAGAGTGATTTTATCACCAGTAACTTTAGCATCGAAGATCAACTCTACGTTCTTCTTGGTTCCTGCAATGGTAAGTACACCATTGGTAATAACTTTACATGAGATTTTTGAAGTGCAATCAAGGTTTTTAACACTTGATAATTCGTAGGTAATTCTTCTGTGTTTATCGGTGTCAAGAGCCTTATAGGTGTTTTTGTCCATTCCTCCTTTTCCACTCTTCAGGCTTTCGGCAACTACTGCAAACTGTAATTGATCAAGTTTCACTAATTGTCCGTCTTCCATTTGAACCTTTACACTTCCCTGGAGTTCTTTTGCACTTAACTCCCAATCATGTATGTTTGAGGTTCCTTCCACTTTTAAACTGGAGGCTCCGCTATTTACATTAAAGGTTTGTCCTACCATTGTATTGGCAGAAAAGACCATTACCAGAAAGCTTCCAATTACTAACCAAAGGTTCTTTTTTGTGTTCATGATTTTTGTTTTTAATTATGGTACAAAGATGGCACAGATATGAGCGGTAGAGTATGACGTGGGTCAGCTTTCAGCAAGATTCTCATAATACCTGATTCTAAAACTTTATGTTCTTCTTCACATTTAACTAATTGCCTTTTAATGAGCTGGTTAATCTTGATCTTAAGTCAGGCGCTCGTCTAAAAGCTGATAATGCTCATACTTTCACCGATAAAATGTGCCCCCAAAGTTCCAAAAGATGCCATGTGTTGGCAAGGGTTTAAGAAATTTTAACCAGAATTTTAGAAATTGGAAATCAAAATAGGGATGAATATGTCCTATTTATTAAAAAAAGGATTGCCATGAAAGAATAGAAAATAACAAATCCTTAACAGATTTTAATGGCAGCTGGCTGCAGCATTGACCACAGCTGTTTGTGGCGCAGGAGATAAATAAGGAATGCCAAGCCCCATACCTCTAATAATAAATAGTACGCCCATGAGAACTACAAAAACCGGAATGAGTTTTTGCACCTTCTTTCTCATCCCTCCTCCCAAAAGTCCACCAAAGTATACTGCTGTTGTCATTAGCGGGATGGTGCCAAGCCCAAACAGGAGCATATAAAGGCTTCCTGTAAGCATCTCGCCGCCAGCCAATGCAGCAAAGACAGCCACGTAAACCAGGCCGCAGGGAAGAAGACCATTAAGAAACCCAATGGTGAAAAAAGTATCGGGTGTTCTCTTTTTAAGAGCGGCACCCAGTAAAGACTTGATCCTGCCTACAAACCGGAACAACGGCTGGGAGAAATTTACCTTTTTTAATATACCCGACGGAAGAAGGATAGCCAGGATCATAAGTACGCCTATACCAATAGACAGTTGCTGCTGCATTCCAAAAAGGTCAAAACTCTTGCCCAGGAACCCAAATACCAGTCCTATCAATGCATAAGATAACAGACGCCCAAAGTGGTAAAGAAAGATCTGGAGTAGCTTGAGGATCTTATTGTCGCGAGACAGCGGGAGCATAAAAGCAATAGGCCCACACATCCCAATACAATGGAAACTTCCAAGAATACCCAGTATGAAGGCAGAGTAGAGCATTAATAAAGAATATCCTCTTTAAAATAGAATTTTTCACCCTTGTATTCCCAGTCAATAATGATGTTCCAGCGGCCGTCTATAAAGCGACTATCAGGTACGAGCAATTGATGTGAGGACAATGAAAGAGGAATTTCAGAGTCCAGCTGCTTGTTTGACGGCCGGTACAGGAACACATTTCCTTTTATGAATGCAGACTCAAGTTCCTGGGGAAAGCTAATAACTAGACCTTCCGAAGTTTGTTCAAGCTGAATATTTTCTGAGAGCAGGCTGGCATTTTTCGTCTTATCCAACTGCTCCTGAAATGTGAGTTCATTTTTGTAGTATTCTTCTACAACCAAATCATGGCTGTAGGCTTTATCTGTGATCATAGTAATCACAAAAAACATTATAAACGCTATAAAACTAAATATAGCCAGTACCAGTGATGTGCCCCAGGATATTTTCATGATCTTATATTTTTATTTCCAGCGAGACATCGTCTCTCTGTGGTTTATTATTTTTACCTGTTTAATGATTGGTGTATTCAATTCAGGTAACTCTGTTCTTTCTTCTGTTAAGTGAGCAATGGCTTCTTTTTTCATTGCCTTGCCCGCTGTAATACTTCTTGTATACTCTTCAAAAATGGCATTTTTGACAGGTATTTTTTTCAGGTCTTTTTCTTCGGAAGCATTTATTGACACTTTATTTAAAAGTGCCGGCTTTATTGATTCCGTATTTACCTGAAGCTTCTTGGCCCCATAAAATTGGTACTGGTGGTTTCTATTAATTTCTCCCCGCTGTAAACCCCTATTTCCACCTTGTTTTTTTCATCTTTTAAAAGAGCCTTCGGGATCTCGATAAACAAGGTTCCCTGTGCAAGCCCATTTTCGGGAACTATAATCCTTTCATGGGTTACAGATTCAATACTTCCCTTGTGCGACATCAGTTTAAAATGTACATCTTCAAAACTTCCTGTAGTTTTATTGATAAGTTTAAAGGTGTAAACATTACTGATAATATTATTATCGTGAGTCTCGTACAATTGTCCCGGCAGTCTTAAAACTGTGGCTTCAACATCTGTCCTTAAGAACAACATGCCCGAGAGAATCCCTACCAATACAAACAGAATGGCAGCATAACCTTTCATCCTGGGGTTAAACCTGAATTTTTCCTCCTTCTCAATATTCTCTTCAGAATAGAATCCTATCAATCCTCTTGGAAGGTCTACTTTATCCATCATGGCATCACAGGCATCTATACAGGCAGTGCAGTTGATGCATTCCAGCTGTGTGCCATTCCTTATATCTATTCCCGTAGGGCAAACATGAACACATTGGGAACAGTCAATACAATCCCCTTTTCCCAGCTGGGCCCGATCTTCATTTTTTCTGAATTTTGACCGACCCTTAGTACGTTCACCTCTTTTATGATCGTAAGCAACAACTACAGATTTCTTATCTAGCAGTACACTCTGTAATCTTCCATAAGGGCACGCAATGGTGCACACCTGTTCTCTAAACCATGAAAAGATAAAATAAAAAACCCCGGTGAAGATCAAAAGAGCTATAAAGGTGCTCAGGTTCTGGAATGGCCCTTCGGTAATATATCTAAGCAGCCTTTGGCTTCCCACGAGGTATGCCAGGAAAACATTGGCAATACCAAATGATATGAGGAAGAACAGGAACCATTTAAAGCCTTTCTTTCTTATTTTATCTGCATTCCATTCCTGCTTATCCAGCCTCATCTGGGCACCGCGGTCTCCTTCAATCCAGTACTCGATTTTTCGGAATACCATTTCCATGAATATCGTCTGGGGGCAAATCCAGCCGCAAAAGATCCTTCCAAATGCCGAAGTAAAAAGCGTGATGAACAATACTGCAATGATCATTGCAGTAACCCCGAGGTAAAAATCCTGGGGCCAGAATGGCTGCCCAAAAATGAAAAATTCCCTTTCCAGCACATTGAACATCATGAACTGGTGGCCATTGATATGTATAAATGGCGAAGCAATAAGAAAAAGGAGCAGGAACCAGGTTAAGTGTGTACGGTACTTATAGAATCTCCCTTCAGGTTTCTTGGGGTAAACCCAGGAGCGCTTACCTTCGGCATTCATTGTGCCTATTCTGTCCCTAAAGTTATTTTCTTCTCTTTCCACTTCCTGCTTCCTTTTCTTAATTCAATTCTATTCTGTCCAGATATCTCCTTCAGCGTCTTTTGGATTGGCTGGAGAAGTTCCCTGGAGGCTAAGTACATAACTTGCTACCTGTTGGATCTCTGCCGGTTTAAGCGAAGATTTCCACGCAATCATTCCTTTACCTGCACGTCCACCTTCACTAACTGTGTGGAAGACGTTTTTGATACCTCCGCCAAGAATCCAGTGTTCGTCGGTAAGGTTAGGTCCTATTCCACCACCTCCGTCGGGAGCGTGGCAGGCCATACAGTTGGTTTGGTAAATTGTCTCGCCCTTTTTTAAATCGGCAGCTTCGGTAAGGAGAACCACGTTTTCGGCATTAACAAGATCGGGGGCTGTCTTTTTGTATTCTTCAACCTGAATTTTTGCAGCCAGCATTTCCTTTTCAAATTCGGCTACCTGGTTTTCTCCATCCCACAGGTGGTAATATGCGAGATAACCTGCAGCAAAAACTATAGAGGCGTAAAAGGAGTAGAGCCACCATGGCGGGAGCTTGTTGTCCAGTTCTTTAATTCCGTCGTAGTTGTGGTCCAGCTCCAGCTCCTTTTCTTCAGAAATTGGGCGTGTACCGGCAAGTTTACGGTAGATCCTTTTTAAGTCATACTTTTTGATTCGCTCCTGTTGAGCCCTCATGTATCGCTCTTTAGCTTCAGGGGTAAGTGCCTGAAACATGACATTTTCAATTGCATTAAGAATGGCTTCCGCAGCAATAAGGAATAACAGGATAACCACCAGCACGGCCGATAGCAGTGGAAATTCAATAAAAGCATAATTATCACCTGAGTCTATAAAGTATTCTAGAACTCCTACAATGAGGAGAAAGAAAACGGGGATTCTTATCCAGGCTGGGATGGATTGTCTCATAGGTTCTGGTCGTTATCTGTTTCTAATGGTATTTGTTCTACAGTATGGATGTAGTCTTCTTTTGCGGTGAAGACCCACCAAAAAAGTGCTACAAAAAAGATGAAGAAAATAAGCAGGGAAATAATTGGATAGATCTCTATCCCTGCAATGCTCTCCATATGTCCTTTTATAAATTTTAGCATGACAGTTAGTTTGTTGAAGTTGTTGAATTCACCACTTTAATATCTGTTCCCAATCGCTGTATATAGGCGATAAGGGCAACGATCTCTCTATCTTTCATCTCAATAAATTCCAGTCCGTTCTCTTCAGCATATTTTTTATCTGCTTCGTAAGTGGCAACAAAATCGGGATCGCTGTAAAGGTTTTGCTGAATGCTGGTAGCCTGCTCTTCCATATGAGCCTGGGCGTTTGCTATCTCGGCTTCGGTATAGGGAACTCCAAGTTGTACCATCGCTTCCATTTTAGCTTCGGTTTCAGAGCGGTTATGTTTGCTGGTGATCAACCATTTGTAACCGGGCATGATAGAACCAGATGAGGTACTTTGTGGGTCATACATGTGGTTAAAGTGCCAGTTATCTGAATACTTGCCTCCAACTCTCATAAGATCCGGGCCTGTACGCTTACTTCCCCATAAGAACGGGTGGTCATATACATATTCCCCGGCCTTTGAGAATTCGCCGTAGCGTTCTACCTCACTTCTAAAAGGGCGAATCATTTGCGAGTGGCATGATACACAACCTTCTCTTATATAGATATCCCTTCCTTCAAGCTCCAGTGGCGTGTAAGGCTTAACACTGGTAATTGTGGGGATATTTGATTTTACTAGCAGAGTGGGTACAATTTGAATAATACCTCCTATAAGAATCGCAATAGTAGCTAAAACTGTAAGTTGCACCGGCTTGCGCTCCAACCAGGTGTGGAAGCCTTCTCCCACAAGTCTTCTATTGCTGATCTTTTGTAGTGGTGCTGCTTCAGCCAGCTCATCGGTTACTTCACTACCGCTTCTAATGGTTTTGTAAACATTGTACAACAGGATGAACATTCCGAAGATGTACATACTACCTCCAATGGCCCTAAACCAGTACATAGGCATGATTTCGGTCACGGTTTCTAGGAAGTTTCCATAGACAAGGGTGCCATCGGGGTTAAATTGTTTCCACATTGAAGCCTGTACAAAACCTGCAACGTACATTGGCAGTGCGTAAAGGATAATACCCAAGGTACCTGTCCAGAAGTGGGCGTTGGCAAGCTTAATAGAGTATAATTTGGTCTTGAACATTCTTGGAACCAGCCAGTACACCATACCAAAGGTTAAGAAACCGTTCCATGCAAGAGCCCCTACGTGTACGTGTGCAATTACCCAGTCACTAAAGTGGGCAATGGCATTTACGTTCTTAAGAGAGAGCATTGGGCCTTCAAAAGTGGCCATCCCGTACCCGGTGATCGCAACCACCATGAATTTTAAAACAGGATCTGTCTTAACTTTGTCCCAGGCTCCACGCAGGGTTAGAAGTCCGTTGATCATACCACCCCATGATGGCATTAACAGCATTACAGAAAAAGCAACACCCAGGTTTTGAGCCCAATCGGGTAGTGATGAATATAATAAGTGGTGTGGGCCGGCCCAGATGTAAATAAAAATTAAGGACCAGAAGTGGATTATAGATAACTTATAGGAGTATACGGGGCGGTTTGCAGCTTTGGGTACAAAGTAGTACATGAGCCCCAGGAATGGTGTAGTAAGGAAAAATGCCACCGCATTGTGCCCGTACCACCACTGTACCAGTGCATCCTGCACTCCTGCATATACCGAGTAACTTTTAAACAAACCAACAGGAATTGCAAGGCTGTTGAAGATATGAAGTACGGCAACGGTAACAAAGGTTGCGATGTAGAACCAGATGGCTACATATAAATGTCTTTGTCTTCTTTTGAAGATCGTGGCGATAAGGTTCCATCCAAAAACAACCCATACAACAGCAATAGCAATGTCAAAAGGCCACTCCAGTTCGGCGTATTCTTTAGAACTTGTAAAGCCCAGGGGCAGTGTAATGGCAGCTCCAATAAGGATTAATTGCCAGCCCCAAAAGTTGATACTGCTTAAGATGTCACTATACATCCTGGCTTTGAGCAACCGCTGGGTAGAGTAGTATACCCCGGCAAAAATAGCGTTCCCCACAAATGCAAAGATCACCGCGTTGGTGTGTAATGGGCGCAGGCGTCCAAAACTCAACCAGGAAATTCCGTCGGTTAAATTGGGGAAAAGGAATAAAAAGGCCAAAAGAAGCCCGACTGACATTCCTATGACTCCCCAAAAAAGGGTGGCATAAAGGAACTTTTTTACGATTTTGTTGTCGTAGTAGAACTGTTGCAATTCCATTCTTTTAATTGTCTTGATTAATTTTACTCGATTTTGTTGATTTCTCTTTTACAAGCTCATCCTCAAAAAGAATACGCACCGATGGGGTATAGTCATCGTCGAACTGGCCGTTACGCACAGCCACTATAAAAACAACGAAAAACAATACCGCTACAATAATGCTTATTGTAAGGAGTAAATAGATGACGCTCATACCTATTTATATATCAGGCAAAACTACAAGCATTGTTAATTTGTAAATATGATTTCGGTCAGGTTTCATCAGAAATATATTTGTAAAAAATTCAGACATATATGATTAGGCTCATATAAAAGAGAGAACTTAAATCGGACATTTGTATCTGAAATTAATATTAAACACATCTGATCATGAAAAATTTCAAACATTCAAAAAAGAAACTTGTATACGTTTTCTTTCTTGCAGCCCTTGTAGTAGGTGTATTCACTTCCTGCGATAAAGCAGTTGCTGCTAAAGAAAACCCTGAACTAATGAAAGTATATGGAGAGAGCGAAGCCGAAATGACTGCTCCTCCAATGGTGCCAAGACCTGTTGGAAAAAGAGCTGCTACCAAACTCATAGTTAATATGGAAGTAGTAGAAAAAGAAATGGAGATGAGTGACGGAGTAAGTTATGTGTACTGGACTTTTGACGGTACAGTTCCCGGAAGCTTTATTCGTACCCGCGTTGGAGATGAAGTTGAATTCCACTTAAAAAACCACCCAGATAGTAAATTGCCACACAATATTGACCTGCACGCAGTAACAGGGCCTGGTGGTGGAGCCGAGTCTTCTTTTGTAGCTCCAGGCCACGAAGCTGTATTTACTTTTAAAACCATGAATCCTGGTTTATATGTATACCACTGTGCTACTGCTCCTGTTGGGATGCACATCGCAAATGGTATGTATGGTCTTATTCTTGTTGAACCAGAAGGGGGTCTTGAGCCGGTTGATAAAGAATACTACGTTATGCAGGGGGATTTCTACACCGAAGGTGAGAATGGCGAAAGAGGCCTGCAGGCTTTCAGCATGCAGAAAGCAGTTGATGAAGATGCAGATTATGTAGTATTCAATGGTAAAGTTGGTGGCCTTACAGGAGACAACGCCTTAACTGCAAAAGTTGGTGAAACCGTACGTCTCTTTGTAGGTAACGGTGGCCCTAACCTGGTATCTTCCTTCCACGTGATTGGAGAGATCTTCGACAAAGTTTATGTTGAAGGTGGATCTTTGATCAACGAGAATATTCAAACTACTCTTATCCCTGCCGGTGGTGCCGCTATTGTAGAATTCAAAGTTGAGGTACCCGGAAACCTTGTATTGGTTGACCACTCTATATTTCGTGCTTTCAACAAAGGAGCCCTGGGTATTCTTAAAGTTGAAGGAGAAGAGAATAAAAAAGTCTATGGTGGTAAAATCGAAGAGAAAGTTTACAACCCCGGAGTTTCTGCTGCCGAAGTTACCGAAGAAGAAACTGAAGATGCACCTGTAGCCAATACTTCTTTAGCCGAAAAAATGGAAAGGGGAAAACAAATCTACACCCAAAACTGCCTTGCCTGCCACCAGGCTACCGGTAATGGGATTCCAAATGCTTTCCCTCCCCTTGCAGGTTCAGATTATCTAAATGCCGATGTTCATCGCGCCATTGAAGTAGTGAAGTTTGGTCTTACCGGTGAAATTGAAGTGAATGGAAATTTGTACAACAGTGCAATGCCAAAGCAAAACATTTCAGATGAGGATGTTGCAAATGTTCTCACTTATGTTTATAATAACTGGGGCAACAACAAAACTGAAGTGACTGCCGAGATGGTGAAGAAAGCGAAGTAATTAGCAGCTAACTATAAAATTTAAAGAAATGAAAACCTTAACCAGATTGGCAATATGCATCGCGATAATGATCCAGGGCCAGGCCTATAGCCAGTCTGGTTCAATGGTCGAAATCCGCGGCGGGGAGTTTATTCCTCTCTACGGAACAAAAACCGAAGTTCCTGTTGGCGATTTCCTGATGGATGTCTATCCCGTGACCAACGCCGAATTCTTAGAGTTTGTAGAGCAAAATCCGAGATGGAGGAAGTCAGAGGTAAAACAACTGTTTGCCGATGAGAACTACCTGCGCAGCTGGAAAAATGATTTGGCTTTTGGCAGTGAAGACCTGCCCAATTCGCCGGTGACAAATGTCTCCTGGTTTGCCGCAAAGAACTATTGCGAGTGCCAGGGCAAAAGGTTGCCTACAGTAGATGAGTGGGAATATGTGGCCATGGCAAACGAGACCAGCCCCGATGCCCGTTCCGAGAAATCTTATAACCAATACATCTTAAGCTGGTATGAAACGCCCACCACTTTTAAAAATACGGTTGGCAATACCTTTAAGAATTATTGGGGGGTGTATGATCTTCACGGCCTGGTTTGGGAATGGACTTCCGACTTTAATTCGGTGATGATTGGAGGGGAATCCCGGCAAGACAGCACAGGTGATAACAACCTATTTTGCGGGGCGGCCGCAGTTGGTGCCACAGATCTTATGAACTATGCAGCCTTTATGCGCTATGCCTTCCGCGGAAGCGTAAAAGCAAGATATGCTGTAAAGAACCTCGGCTTTAGATGCGTCCAGGATATTGAAAAAACAAATTTATGATTATGAAAAAAATAGCTTTTATAATGCTTTCTGTTGTTCTTTTAGCAGCTTGTAACGATGGCCAGAAGAAGGAAGCAAAGGTTGAAGAAGTCGCAGTGAACAACACAGAGGTAAAAGGGGAACTG
Organism: Salinimicrobium sp. TIG7-5_MAKvit; assembly: GCF_049569215.1. Lineage (GTDB taxonomy): Bacteria > Bacteroidota > Bacteroidia > Flavobacteriales > Flavobacteriaceae > Salinimicrobium > Salinimicrobium profundisediminis. The sequence goes on from NZ_CP145903.1 coordinate 2,140,087, forward strand.
CCCGAATTGTCTATCTATAATCTTCCTGCTACGTGGACTACCCAGAACTATGAGGACATTCAGCTTGAAGATCTTCGCGGCAATGTGCTGGTCATGGTAATGATCTATACTTCCTGCAAAGCTGCCTGCCCGCGATTGATTGCCGATATGCGCAACATCGAAAAGCAGGTACCCGAAGAGTATCTGGATAAAACAAAATTCATCATGGTGAGTATTGATCCTGAAACCGATACGCCCGATCGGCTTAATGCCTTTGCCAAAGAAAATGAAATGGAAGACGACCACTGGCTTTTTCTTCGCGGTACGCCCGAAGATACCCGTGAGTTTGCAACCGTACTGGCCGTAAGCTATAAAAAGATCTCGCCCATAGATTTTTCACACTCCAACATCATCAGTGTTTTTGACGAAGAAGGAGTGCTGGTTCACCAACAGGAAGGCCTTGGGGTAGACAATACCGAAACCGTAGAAGCTATTAAAACTGAAGTTTCAAATTAAGTAAGATCAGATCAGATAGTCAGGGCTGCCTGAGAAAAGTACTGTACCGTAAACCTGAAATTTATTTCGGGTTCTCCAGAAATTCTGAAGTAAAATCCAGACTGGCGGTGCGTTCTTCTCTCAGGCAGTCCTTTTTTTTATCCGCATCTCCCATTCCCAATTTAGTTTTGTTCAGGGGTGGCAGCAGCACTTTATTCAGTCATAATGAAACCTACATTTCGCAATTAATATTTCCCCTTCATTATATTGGTAGATTAGTCTATGTTCGCTATCAATTCGTCTAGACCAAAATCCGGTGTATTTATGCTTCAGAGGTTCGGGTTTTCCAATTCCGTCAAAAGGATTTCGGGAAATGTCTTTTAGAAGTTCATTTATTTTCTTTAACTTTTTACTGTCCGTTTTTTGCCAGTACAAATAATCTTCCCAGGATTCATCAACGAATATATACTTCATTTAATCCTCAGTTAAATCTTTGCTGAAGGTCGCTCCGCTTTTTAGCTTTTCAATTGCCGAATCTAACCGTTTTTCATTCTTTCGGGAAGACAGCTCGTGATTTGTAGCCATTAGAGAGTTGTATTCTTGTAGGGACATTACAACTATTCCAGAATCTTTTCCACGATTTATGATTAAAGTTTCAAAATTCTTTACCACCTGGTCCAGGTAGGTTTTAATATTTTTTCTAAAGTCAGAAACAGTTGTTATTTGCATAATTTTGTAATTAATAAAGTACAAATATATGTACAAATAATGAGCCGGCAATTTTTGGATTGCTACCAACCCTCCTTATCATTATTTCTGAAAAGCTCTAATACTGAAAAATGTTTTCGGGTGCTTTTTCTGCTTTACCTTCAGGAAGCCGGCAATTATCATTTAAGGTATGCAGCATTTAAGGCAGGCAAAAATGGCATTTTTGGCTCCTAGTATTTTTCGATCTTATCTTATTACAGGAGATCTTGATTTAGAGGAAACCGTTTTTTCAGTAAAAAAATATAAAGCTTACCGGGAAGGGTTTTTCTCTGCTGTGTCAAAAAGGGCGTTTGGGAGGGTGCTTTAAGCAACAAGAAGCAAGTAGGGGTTTGGGGTTTGCTTTCTCGTCGCTTTCCTGCCATGAGGCAGGAAAACAAATAATCACCTTTCTAAAGTATAAGTTTTTGGCTCTAAATCCCAACTTTTTTTCAGAAAAAACACAGGTTCAGAATATTTTGCCACAGTAAGGCCTTTAGCGACTAAATTTTACGGCCAATAATGTTGGTGCATATTGTGGTGAAAGCAATAATGCTTATTGAGCTAAACGGCATCAAAATAGCAGCAATAATGGGAGATAACTGCCCTGTTACTGCAAAATACAACCCTACCACATTGTAGAGAAAAGATAAAATCATGCTCACTTTGATGACGCTCATGGCCTTTTTAGATGCCGTGATGAACTTGGGCAGACTTTCAAAGCGGCTGGCGTCTAAAATGGCATCGCAGGCGGGAGAGAAGACATTTACGTTTTCAGAAATGGCAATTCCTACCTCACTTTTAGCCAGTGCCCCGGCATCATTGAGTCCGTCGCCTACCATAATGGTCTTTTTTCCCTCTTTTTGAAGGGAGGCAATATAATTGAGCTTGTCTTCCGGTTTCTGGTTAAAGAGCATCTGGGTACTGGCAGGTAAAAGTTCTGTGAGCCTGGTTTTTTCTCCTTCATTGTCGCCAGAGAGAATGGAGAGGTGGTACTGTGGCGCCAGTTCAGTAAAAAGCTCCTGCACTCCTTCACGATATTCGTTGAAAAAGACATACCGGCCCTTATATTCATTATTTGCACTAATATGTACCGAGGTGTTGAGGGAGGTGCCGGCTATTGTGCTTCCAACAAAATCTGCCGATCCCACTTTCATGGCCTGTTTGTGGTAAACAGACTCAATTCCTTTTCCGGTAATTTCACGGAATTCTTCAGGCGCAACGATATCATATTCGGCCAGCATATCGTAAAGGCTTCGGCTTAACGGGTGGTTTGAAGCGCGCAGGGTATTCTTCAGAAGAAATTCTTCTTCCGAAGTTAAAGTGACGCCTTCATAGCTAATGTTGCTTTTCTTGTTTGAAGTAATGGTACCGGTTTTGTCAAAGATCAGGGTATCGGCTTTGGCAAGTTGCTCAATGACTCCTGCGTTTTTGAGGTAAAATTTCTTATTTCCAAAAATGCGGAGCAGGTTGCCCAGGGTGAAGGGTGTAGACATAGCCAGGGCGCAGGGGCAGGCAATAATGAGCACGGCCGTAAAGACGTTAATGGCTGTTGCCACGTCTATAAAAAGCCAGAATGCAGTGGCCGAAAAGGCGATTAACAGCAGTACCGAGGTAAAATATTTGCTGATGTGGTTGATAAAAGAGGTAAACGAATCTTCCTTTTTTACCTGGAAAACGTCGTTGCTCCACAACTTTGTAAGGTAACTTTGAGAAACCGATTTAAGGGCTTCTATCTCTATCATTCCCGAAACCTGTCGCCCCCCGGCAAATAACTTATCTCCCGATTCCTTTTCTACGGCCTCCGATTCTCCCGTAACGAAGCTGTAATCTATACGTGCTTTGCCGTTGATAAGAATCCCGTCTACGGGAATGAGTTCTTCATTTCTTATCAGGATGCGGTCGCCCTTCTCAATGTCGTGAACGTGAATGCTTTCTTCTTTCCCATCAGGATTTATGCGGGTGATGCCAATAGGAAAATACGATTTGTAATCTCTCTCAAAAGAGAGGAAATTGTAGGTTTTTTGCTGAAAGAACTTTCCGAGGGTCAGGAAAAAAACGAGTCCGGTGAGGCTGTCGAAGAATCCGGAGCCCCAGTCAAAAATGATTTCAAGGGTACTGCGCACAAACAGGACGAGCACGCCCAGGGCAAGAGGCACATCAATATTAAGGATGTTGGCCCGCAGGCCTTTATAAGCCGACACAAAATAGTCTTGTGCGGCATAAAAAACCACCGGCAGGGAAAAGGCAAACATGAGCCATCTAAAAAGGCCTTTATACTGGTCCAGCCAGTATTCATTAACTTCAAAATATTCGGGAAAAGAGAGGAACATGACGTTCCCAAAAGCAAAACCGGCAACCCCGAGTTTGTAGATTATACTGCGGTTTATCTTTTTCTTTCCGGTTTCACTGTCATCAAGGCTTATATAAGGTTCATAGCCAATACTGCTAAGAAACAGGACGAGGTCTTTTAAAGTGAGTTTTTCAGAATTATAGGTAATGCGCAGGCTCTTTTTAGGAAAATCAACCTGTGAGGCAGTAATCCCGGGCTTCAGTTTGCTCAGGTTTTCAAGGATCCAGATGCAGGAACTGCAGTGAATATGTGGGATGTACAGCGAGATAACCTGCACGTTGCCGTCATTGAACTCCAGGAGTTTATCCACGATCTTCTCATTGCTCAAAAAGTCGTATTTCCCCTCGAGTTTGGCAGGCGCGGCACCGGGAGCCGTCTCCATTTCATAATAGGAAGTAAGGCCGTTCTCTGAGAAGATCTCATAAACAGTTTTGCAGCCATTGCAGCAAAAAGACTTATCATCAAAGCTGATGCATGACTTAATCGTATCACCGCAGTGATAGCAAGAAAGTTCTTCCATAAAAATTGCTCGTTTCGTACCGGGTGCAAAGGTTGAAAATGAGCGGGTTGGAAAATATGATACCGGTCATGTTTTTAAATGCTTCTCAAAAATGGCATTTTTGAAGGGTATTTTTTGAAGCCGGCCGTTGTGAAATTAGGGTTTAGTGCGGGAATATTTTTCTATTTCTGAATTGATTTCAGCGCCAATAAGAATAATGATGCTGGTAAGAAAGAGCCATAGCAGCATCACTACTACTGCTGAAATTGAACCGTATACCTCTCCGTAACTTCCGAAGTTTTTCACGTAGAATGAAAATCCCCAGGAGGCGATTAACCAAAGCAAGGTGGCAATAAGGGCTCCCGGCAGCACCCATTTAAAAGCAGAAGTAGGTTTTGCAGGTGCATAGCGATAGATCAATCCTATAAAATATACCACCATGGCAGCGAGAATAAGCCAGCGCAGCCAGGTTATCAAGGCGGTTATTTTAGACGGCAATGGGATTTCGTCTATGATCACGGGCCAAATTACAATGACTCCCAGGCTTATGATCACCAGGAGAATAGCACCAAAAGTAAAAAGTAAGGTGAGGGCGTTTTGTTTGATGAAGCCCCTTTCATTGTTGGTGCCATAAGCGATATCAATGCCTGTGAAGAGCGATTTCATGCCTTTATTGGAACTCCATAAACTTAGAAGGATCCCAATGGCCAGGCTCCAGCTAAGGGCACTTTGAGGTGTGGAGACCAGGTCTTTTAATTGGGTTTGAATAATTTCAAAAGCCTGTTGTGGCATGACCTGTGAAATTTTTTGCAGTTGCCCCTGAAGGCTCTGCGGGTCCATCGCGAGGCCATAAATGGAAACCAGTGCCCCTATAGCCGGGAACACTGCTAAAAAAGCATAAAAGGCGACTCCTGCCGAAACGATGGAAACATTGTCTTCTCCTATTTGATCTTTAACTGCAAACCCGATAGATTTCCAGCCAGACGAGGAGATTTCAGTTGGTTTTTCCACTTTTCGGGTAGAATGGTAGCCTTTGCTCATTTTTCTTGTTTTTTCTGAATTTTCCTTTTTAAAATAAGAAATTCAGGCTTCAGAATTTTTAAGCTTTGCCATAAACATTTGTTAATCCTTAGGTTTTGAGTGGGTTTCATTAAATCTTCCCCTCTTTTTGAAATGACCAATGACTGAAGGTGCGGTGAAGCCGTGAATTACAATAGAGATGAGAATGATGTAGGCGGTAATGGCGTATAATTCATTCTTATGGCTAAAATAGTCGAAAGTTACAAAGGCCCAGGAGAGGTAAAAGATGGAGCCAATTCCGCGTATTCCGAAGAAACTTACGGCAAGTTTGCTTTTAAAATCCTTTTTTACGCCCCATAAGCCTATGAGACCTGCCACGGGCCTGATGACGAGCACAAATAAGAATGCAAAAACCACCCCTTTCCAATCGGTTAGCGTGAGCATCCCGTTCATAATAGAGCCTCCAAACAAAAGGATATAGATCACCATAAGAAGGTGCTCCATTTCCTGAACAAAATCGTGAAGTTTCTTTTTGTAATCCTGATCTACCTTCTCGTAATACCTAAGGCTGAAGCCGGCGAAGAAAACCGCCAGGAAGCCGTAGCCGTGAAGCAGTTCGGTCACCCCGTAGGTCATAAAAGTGAGGGAGAGGGCAAGGAAGCCTACAAAGGTTTTTACCCCGGCGTATTTATGGATCCGGTCCATCAAATGCCCAATGAGCCATCCAATGAACAGCCCGCAAATAATTCCGATAACTACTTTCAGAAGTAATTTGTCCCACAGCCAATCTGTAAAACTGAAGGCAGCCCAGCTTCCGGCCTGCGCCACGAGTACGGCGAGATAGGAGAAGGGGTAGGCAACCCCATCGTTGAGGCCTGCTTCGGCAGTAAGTGTAAATCGAATATCATTGGCATGTTCTTCTTCTTCCAGAGGGTCATCAAGTTGTACCTCTGCGGCAAGAACAGGATCTGTAGGAGCGAGGACGGCAGCAAGTAACAAGCTGGAGGGTAAGCTGAGCAGTAGGAAATACTGCCCCAGCAGGAATGCTGAAATCATGCAGATGGGCATGGTGATTAGCACCAGCAGCAGGGGCTTTCGCCAAGCCTTCAGGCTGTAGTTGGCACCAATCTTTAAACCGGCACCCATGAGTGAGATGATCACTAAAGCTTCAGAAAAATACATGAGGCTTTGATCATCCCATAGAGGATCTGGCCAGCCCAGGGGCAACCCCACCGCATACAGGCCAAAGCCGATAAACAACAGCAAAATAGGGGAGCTTATCTTCATTTTTTCAGAAAACGACGGCAGCCACGCCATAATGATGGTAGCGAAACCGAGGCCTGCAAGGATCAGGTAATGTTTTTCCATTGTTGAAAAATAGGATTTATTCTCCCTTTTTCTTCCTAAAGGAATGTTACTTCTTTAGTTACTGGAGAAAAAAACTGAATAATTTAGGAAAATGTCCTAAAAATAAGTTGGATATTTTCCTAAAATAGCTAAATTTGTTTGTATGGGAACAGATGTATCACAAGAAATTAAGCGGTTTAAAGAGGTAAGGGATGAAAATAACTTTACGCAAACCGAATTTGCCAATTTACTGGGCATCAAGAATTCTACGGCCGACATTGAGAGGGGGCGTACCAAACTATCGGGAAAAGTGGTGGCCGAGTTGCTGCGTCAGTTCGCTATTAATCCTATGTGGTTGTTTGGAGAAAGCAACCAAAAGTACCTGCAGGTAACCAAAGGCGATATTAGTCCAAAAGTGGTGAGCCTTAACAGTGCAGAGGAAGAAAACATTGTGCTGGTTAACATAAAGGCCGCCGCGGGTTATCCACATAATGTGCAGGATGTTGAATGGTATCAACAATTACCGGCATTTGATATTCCCCTGCCCGAGTACCGTAATGCCACACACAGGGGCTTTCAGGTTGAGGGAGACAGTATGCTGCCCAACTTCAGGCCGGGGGAGTGGGTTCTGGGAAAAGCTGTTCCCACAATAGAAGAAGCCAGCAATAACAGGATCTATGTGGTAGTTCTTTACGATTCGGTTTTGGTAAAAAAACTTCAGAAATTACCCGATCCTTCAAAACTGTTGCTCATTTCTTTAAATGAAGAATATTTACCTATTGAAGTAAAGGTCAATAATATTCAGGAGTTATGGCAGGTGAATTCCAAACTCACTTTTAACCTCGACGCACCCTCCGAAAGTAGTTTGCTGAAGCAGCTACAACAGTCGATGGAAGATCTTAAAAGTGAATTCAAAACATTAAAACATTAAAAAAAAACGGCCTGAAATAAATCAGGCCGTTTTTCGGGATTTTTAATCCCCGGTTAAAGTTGGTTAGTACTTGTATTAGAGATCATCCTGGCCTCCCAGCCCCGTGTTCTCTCTGGTTTCATTTACTCCTTCTTCAACAGCTTCGCCGGTTGCTTCGGCAGCATCTTTAGTCTCCCTGCACGAAACCAGGGAAGTAGACAAAGCAAAAGAAAAGAACAGTAAAAAAGCGTACTTTTTCATAATGATTGGTTTAGTTAAGAATTAATCAAGTTCATCTTCCAGTTCATCACCGGCTTCTTCAATTTCTTCACCTATTTCTTCAACATCATCGGCATCTCTCTCGGTATCACGACAGGAAATAAATCCTGAACTCATCGTGAACAGCAGTACAAATAATAGCGCAATACGTTTCATATTTTCTGGTTTTGTGGTTAATTTATTTTTGGGTTTTCCTGAAGTGGGAAACATGCCTGTTTTTTGACATTTTTGACCATTCAGTTTTTGAGGGAATTTAGTTGTCGTCTCCTATTTTGTCAATTTCCTCGTCAATTTCCTTGTTGACTTCCTGGTCTATTTTCTTACCGGTGCGTTCTATGATCCCTTCACTATCTTCATCTTCCAGAGGTTCAGTTTGTTCAACCTCAACTTCTTTTTCACGTATCACTTCTCTTTCGGTAACAGTCTCGCGACAGGAGACAAGTAACGAACTTCCAAGCGCCAGAACGGCAAATAAATTTGTGATTCTCATAGTTTCTAATTTTCATTTGAGACCACCAAAGTAGTAAACTGCCGCTCCTGCACTTAATCAATTAGCAATTATTTAATAAAAAAATTAGATAATGTACAAAAATATCTTAAAAAATAAAGGTTTTAAACAGGTGTGGAGAAGACCTGCTTAAACTTCTTTTGTTGTTCATTTTGAATCGGTTATGGTTTTAATTATCACAAGCTGATATGAATTTTGATGTTACAGCTCTTTAAACAGGTGCCGTTATCATTATTGAAAACCCTTTGCTACTGAAGTATGAAGTTAAAATCTATACTCGCAGCAGGAAGCCAAAATCAGAGCATCTATTGGATATCCAAAAATGGCATTTTTCTACATCTCTCTAATGAGATGAAAGTGGGTTTGAAGTTTGGGGACTAAAGGATATTTAAAAAAGCAGTGCTCTAAACTCCCATAGCTTGTAAATAAAGAGCAGGAGAAAAATGGCAGTTACTATAAATTCCATAAAGGTAGAAGCCAGTAACCCAATAAAGGAGCCCGTGGCCGCTTTAAGTGCAGTACGGGAGTCGGCCTTATTGATGATCTCTCCCAAAAAAGCCCCAACAAAGGGAGCTATTAAAATTGCAAAGGGGATAGGGATAAAGATTCCGGCGAAGAGGCCTATAGTTGCACCAAACATACCTTTTTTACTACCACCAAGATATTTGGTGCCCAGGGCCGGGATAATATATTGGAGCGCAAAAATGATTATGGTGATGAGTAAGGTAACACCAAGATAGGTGTAATTCATGGGAATGGCCGAAGTGAGGTGCAGTAACAGCAGGCCTGCCCAACTTACAGGTATTCCGGGTAACATGGGTAAAAAACTTCCAAGGATTCCTACGAGCATGAGAATGGCCGCCAGTGCTACCAGAATAAGGTCCATAAATGACATTTTAGGGCTAAGATAGAGAAAGAAGCTGGAAAATTAAGAACTAAAACATTAGTTTAAACTAAATATTTAGTTTATGTTAGCTCAAACATAAAGATGTTATGAAGCAATTGACCAAAGCCGAAGAGGAGATTATGCAGATCCTCTGGGATCTAAAAGAAGCCAACGTGGCTACAATAATTGAAGAAATGCCCGAACCCAAACCTGCATATAATACGGTTTCTACCATTGTGCGTATTCTGGAAAGCAAAGAGTTCGTGAACCACCGCAAGCAGGGTAAAGGCTATATCTATTTCCCTACCCTGGAGAAAGAAACCTATACAGATCAAAGCATGAACAAACTCGTAGACGGATATTTTAACGGGTCATTTAAAAGTATGGTGTCTTTTTTCATGAAAAAGAACAAGATGGATACTGCCGACCTGGAAGCTATCCTGAAGGAGATCAACAAAAAATAGACAACTATGCTGCATTACATTCTACAAACCATCGTTTTTCAGTTCATCTTCCTTGTGGTGTACGAGCTGTTGTTAAAAAGAGAAACTTTTTTCAGCTATAATCGAATTTATCTGCTTGTCACCCCAATACTGGCGCTTATACTACCTCTGCTGAAGATCTCTGCGCTGCAAAATGCCATTCCTGCTGAAAATTTTGTCATGCTCCCCGAAGTGTTTTTAGGAGAAGCGCCCAAAACCGGTTTAGGTGATGCAGGAAGTACTATAGCTGCCAAAAATGTGCTTTTTGATCATTGGTTGCAGCTTATCTATTTTGGAGGGCTCCTCTTTAGTATGGGGTTTTTCTTCAATAAGCTTAGGATCATTAAGCAGCTCTTTCGTTTTAAACCGGTGGTGAACACTTCAGAAATGAAGGTTGTGGAGGTGCCGGATTCCCATATTGCCTGCACCTTTTACAAAACCATATTTCTTGGTGCCGGGCTTTCAGAAAAAGAGAGGGAGCAAATTCTGTCGCACGAAATGGTACATGTGAGGCAGAGACATACGCTGGACCTGTTGTTCTTTGAGCTGTTGAGGATCATTTTCTGGTTCAATCCGCTTATTTACATCTATCAGTCCAGGATTTCGGCGCTGCATGAATTTTTAGCCGATGCCGGGGTAGTCAAAAATGTCAAAAAGCAAGACTATTTCCAGCAGCTGCTCAATTCGGCTTTTAATACTGAAGACATTTCATTTATAAATCAATTTTTTAATCATTCAATCATCAAAAAACGAATAGTTATGTTGCAAAAAACCAAATCAAATTCAGTTTCAAAGTTCAAATTTTTGATCATTCTACCGCTCATGGCGGCCATGTTGACCTATGTGGCCTGTAGCTCTTCCAAAACAGGAAATGAACAAGTTTCAACTCAACAAGTGCCGCCCCCTCCGCCTCCAGCCCCTGAACCTTCAACATCTGTACCCAAAGTAGGGCAGGAAACGCTTGATATCCCATTTGCCGTTGTTGAAGAGTTACCTGTTTTTCCGGGCTGTGAAAGTTTTGAAACCAGAGAGGAAAAGGCCGAATGTATCACCCAAAAAATAAACCAGTTTGTAAACACTAATTTCAACACCTCTCTGGGTAAAGAATTAGGATTAACAGGCCTAAACAGGATCTATGTACAGTTTAAGATCGCCAAAAATGGAGTTGTGGAAGTATTGGGAGCAAGGGCACCACACCCTGCACTTGAGGAAGAAGCAAGGCGGGTAGTGAATCTTCTCCCAAAAATGACCCCGGATAAGCAAAGAGGCGAAGAAGTAGGAGTGCTGTATTCCCTGCCAATTAGCTTTATGGTTCCCGAAGCTACTTCTGAAGACAAAAAATCTTCTGAAAACTAGTTGATAAAGTTTAAGATTTTATTCATCATTATTATAATCCTTTCCACTAAAGCCGAAGCCCAAACTTCGGCTTTAGCTATGGCCGATGGTCTTTTTAGTAAGCTCCAAAGATCCACTACTCAGATCGAGGCAGGTTCAAGAAGGATTATTTAGTCCGCTTGAAGCCTCAAAACTGAAGACTGACCAACAATTTCCATTTTTGATAATGTAAATTAATTTTTAAAACCGGTCAGCATTAAGAAGGGAAGTTAAGGCAGAAGGGAGAATAAAAGGTTTTGAAAATGGCATTTTTGAGAGGGGATTGGTAGATCAGAATTCCCTTTATACAATAACATCTTCTAAAGTATTTCCTTACATTTATCTAAATAATCAATTTTTTAAAGGTGATCATAGTAACATGTGCAATTATAGAACTAGATCAAAAAGTTCTTGTGCACAAAGAAACCAAAATATGGCTCTGCCGCTAAAGTGGGAATTCCCAGGCGGGAAAGTTGAAAAGGATGAAAATTTAGAAGATTGCCTAAAAAGAGAAATTGAAGAAGAATTAGGGGTAGAAATAGAAATCAAAGAACGTCTGCCTTATAATATTCATAATTATTCAGACGCAAAGTCTATTAAACTAATTCCATTTCGCTGTTCCCTACAAACATTTGAAATTAATTTAAAAGAACACTTAAAGATTGAATGGGTGAGTTCAAGTGAATTAACACAATTTGATTGGGCAGAAGCAGACATTCCTATTGTTCAAAATTACATTCAAAATTATAGATGAATTTCGAGACAGGTCTCTACGAACAACTAATAAATAAACTCGTAGCTAACAAATTAAGTTTAGTTGATACTCAAAAATTTCACATAAGTGAAACTACTCTGGACAAGGAAGAGGCATCACAGTATTTAAGTATTTATCTCGCCGAAACCATTAAATATGCTCTTAATGAAATAAAAGAGAAAGACCGTCCTTTACTTCAAATCGAACTTTCTAATAAAATAATACAGCTACTTGCGGCAGAACTAAAAAATCTGGATTTATCAGAAAACTTGATAGAAACTGAGGGAAAAATTCTGCAAGCTGTATTTTCAAAACTTGATTTTCCTTATTCAAATTTGGAAGCCAGATTAAAAGAAATCACTCCCTATACTAGATTAAGCCAAAGTGAATTATTCACAGGTAACAACGTAGGGATCTCTCTGGAGAGTGAACTGAGAAAGGAAATACTTTCATCTGACGAAATTTCTTGGTTGGTTTCATTTATTAAATACTCTGGAATTCGAATCTTTAAAAAAGAGCTAGAAGAGTTTACAAATAGCGGAAGGAAATTAAAGATTATTACCACGTCCTATATGGGAGCCACAGATTTGAAGGCGGTTGAATATCTTTCTTCCTTACCTAACACTGAAATTAAGGTTTCTTATAATTCTGAACACGAACGTTTACACGCTAAAGCATATTTATTCTTAAGGAATTCTGGATTTCATACGGGTTATATTGGCTCATCAAATCTTTCACGTTCTGCACTCACAAATGGTTTGGAATGGAATTTAAAAGTTACTACTCAGGAAATCGAACATATCATCGATAAGTTTCAGAAAACCTTTGAAACATATTGGGAGGATCCAGAATTTGAATTCTACGAGAAGGGTAGAGATAGAGAAAAACTGAGCAGTGCTCTTAAAAGACAAAGTTCATATGGCACAAATCAAATCACCACCTTCTTTGATTTAAAACCATATCCTTATCAAGAGGAGATTTTATCTAAGCTTCAGTCTGAAAGAGAAGTTCATAATAGAAATAAAAACTTATTGGTTGCAGCCACTGGAACAGGAAAGACTGTTATTTCTGCCTTTGACTTCAAGAAATTTTATTTAGAAAATCCGAGTGCTAAATTTCTATTTGTTGCACATCGAAAAGAAATTTTACAACAGGCTCAAATAACTTTTCAGCATGTACTTCGCAATGCGAATTTTGGTGAATTATGGGTAGACGGGAATGAACCTGTGAGTTATAATCAAATTTTTGCATCCGTTCAGACTTTAAATAATCGGCTACACAAATTAGGCCTAGCTTCCGATTTCTTTGATTATATAATAATTGATGAAGTACATCATATTGTTGCAAACAGTTATCGTCCCATTCTCAAAAAGTTTGCTCCCAACATACTTTTAGGTTTAACAGCCACACCCGAAAGAATGGATGGAAGCGACATCGCTGAAGATTTTCACAACAAAATTGCTGCAGAGATACGCCTCCCAGAAGCTTTAAACCGAAAGCTATTAAGTCCTTTTCAATATTTTGCTCTTTCAGACACTATTGATCTCTCTAATGTCAATTGGAGGAATGGTAAATACGAAGTAAATGAACTTACTAAACTTTACACCGAAAATGACAGAAGGGTTTCTGATATCATTCATAATTGTGAGGAGTATTTAACCGATATTCATGATGTACAGGCATTAGGATTCTGTGTGAGTCAAGAACATGCCAGATACATGGCAGAAAAATTTACTATAGCTGGATTAAAAGCTGATTATCTAGTGAGTAGCAATAGCTCATCTCGCGAAGTTGTTCGAAATAAAGTGTTTAAAAAAGAAATAAACTACCTATTCGTAGTAGACATTTTTAATGAAGGTGTAGACATTCCTAATATAGATACAGTACTATTCCTTAGACCTACAGAAAGTTTAACTGTCTTTCTTCAGCAACTAGGTCGTGGACTTAGACTTGCAGAAAATAAAGACTGCTTGACTGTTTTAGATTTTGTAGGTAATGCTCGGCCAGAATATGATTTTGAACACAAATTTAGAGCCCTTGTTGGGAAAACTCACATCTCTATAATAAAGGAAATAGAAGATGAATTCCCGCATTTGCCATTAGGTTGTTCTATTGTACTGGAGAAAAAGGCTAAGGAAGTAATTTTAAAAAACATTCGAGAAGCTACAGAATTTAGAAGACCTCAAATTTTACTTAAAATACAGCAGTTTAAGCACCACTCCACTCTCCCGCTTACTTTAAATAACTTTTTAGAATTCCATCATTTTGAACTTCGCCAAATTTACAGAAAGGGAAGCTGGAAGAGATTATGTGCAGATGCAAAGGTTATCCCAGATTTTGATGAACCCCAAGAGAAGGAGCTAACAAGTTGTATGCAAAAGAAGCTTATGTATTGCAATTCATTAAGTTATTTGAAATTTATTCAAAAAATTATTTCTCCTAAGGCCAATTTAAATTTGCTGACTGAAGAAGAGCAGATAATGCTTCTAATGTTCCACTATGATGTATGGCAGGAAGCTGGGACAAAACTCAATTTTTCAAATGCAAAAGAGAGTATCGCCTCAATTAGAAAAAACCCAGTTATGTTGCAAGAAATGCAAGAATTCACTGAGCATCTAATTGAAAAAATTGAGTTTGTAGAGAAAGAAATTGATTTAGATTTCACCTTCCCGTTAAAGCTCCATAGCAGGTATAATCGGGAAGAAATACTTGCTGCAATAGGAATGAGCACCTTCAGTAAAAAATCCTCAAATCGCGAAGGAGCAGCATTTAATAAAAATGTCAATGTAGAAGCTCTATTTGTTACCCTGAAGAAAACCGAAAAAGAATATTCACCCACAACTATGTATGAAGATTATGCTGTGAATAAAACACTTTTTCACTGGCAATCTCAGAATAGCATCTCTCCTAACTCTCCAAAAGGAGAATCTTACATCCAGCATAAGAAGATTGGAAAGAAAATTCTACTTTTTGTGAGAGAACAAAATGTTGATGAATATGGATTCACAATGTCATACACTTTTTTAGGAAAAACAGAATTTATTAAATCTCAAGGAGCAAAACCAATGAGTGTAGAATGGAGACTTCTTGAACCTATGCCTTCATACATTTTAAAAGAAAGTCAAAAATTAGCTGTTGGGTAAAAAGGTATGTTCGAAGAAGTAGTAATAAAATATTCGAACCAATTTAAAAAGTTGAGATGCGCCCATGTAAAAGGTATGGGCAAGGCTCCTCACAAACCTATTTTATTACTTTCAATACTTCAGCTAATTTCCAGAGGTATTATAACCACAAACCGGATTTTTATCACTGCCGAACTACTGCTTGCTTTTAAGCAAAATTGGAATCAACTTGTGCATACTGATCATAAACGCAATTTTTTTCTTCCATTTTTTCATCTACGCTCTGAGCCTTTTTGGTATTTAGTAAGTAAACCAGGCAAAGAATTAGCCACAACAAGTTCAAAAAGCATAAAGAGTTTTAAAAGCTTAAAAGAATCCATTGCTTACGCTGAAATTGATCGTGAATTATTCTTTCTTCTTCAGGAGACACCGAATCAATTGTGGTTTGAGCAGCTCATTTTAGAAAACTATTTTCCTGCAACCAAATATCTTTATTCAAGACTTGAAAAAAACTACGAAGAAGAAAGTATTGAAAATCAAATCCTGAATGAACCCAAAGAGATTTATCAAAATTATATCCAGAGTCTAAGAGAAACTTTAGAAGAAGATGAATTTGAAGAGGAACTATTTGTTCGTGGTGGTCTATTTAAGAAAACCATTCCAAGGATCTACAATCATACCTGTTGTATTACCGGAATGAAAATACAATCTTCTCATAATCTCCAGATGATAGATGCCTGTCATATTTATCCATTTAGCCTTTCCGGAGATGATACTGTGACTAACGGAATTGCATTATCACCTACGCTCCATAGAGCTTTTGACAGAGGTCTAATAACAATCAATTCCAGTTTTTTAGTAAGAGTTTCGCCTTCTATTCAGGAAGATGAATCAAAATTCAATCTCTCACAATTTGAAGGACAACAAATTATTCTGCCCAAAAAAGAAAAATATTTTCCCTCACAAGAGTCTTTAAGTTGGCACAATAAGGAGGTTTTTCTTCTCTAAAAATTGGGCCTTATTCCTAATTAATCTAAACCGTCATCGAAAACAACCTCGTCTCCGGTTTATTTCTTTGAAGCAGCAGGTCAAATGCCATGCAGATGTTCCTTACAAAAGGACGTCCTGTTTCTTTGATAATGAGCTTTTCATCCCCGAATTTGAATCGGTCGCAGAGAAGCTAAAGCTGATCGGTACCATCTATGAACCCAATGTGAAAACCCGGTCGAAGGCGTTATCCCCTACATCCACCACAGGGAAGCCAAAGGCGTCTGTCTACAAGCCAGAGCTTCTTTGAGAAATGAATTAAATTTTATGTTTTCTGGGATTTTGTCTGGTATCAAACACCTGTAAAACTAATATTCCATTCTCCAGTGGGCGATAAATTATTTTAAAATATCTAATTATTATCCTCCTGTAATTGCCCTGTAATGTTTCCTCTACCTGGTACTGCTCTAAAAAGACAAGTTTTTCGGCCCCCTCCAGAATTTCACGGATTATTTTATCTGCTAAATCCGCATTTATTTTCAGCATAGAACTGCCAAATATGGCGAAGGGAAGTTTTAGCGGAATTTGTCCAAATTATTTTCTCCAATTCCTGACTTCTTCCTCTAGTTGATCCTGTGTACTAAAATTGCCCTTTTTATATTCAGCCTCAGCCTCAGAAATTTCCTTTTGAAACTCTTCTCTATTTAAAGGCCTTCCCTTTACAGTATAAGCCACTATGGAATCATTTTCATAATTCTCCACCAGGGCCTGAACTTCTTTTAGTACCGTTTCGTCAGCTTTATTGATGTAATCCACTAACCTGCGCCTTAATTCTATAGGTTCCATCTCATCATTTTTAATAAAGATAATGAATTCAAATAATCCTTCAATTCCTATTTTATTTCCGAATGATATGCGTTAGACTCAAAGTGAATTCTCTATCGATCGGAGGAAATGCGAAAAAGTCGGGCAATAAAAATGAACATCTTCATTGGAATTAAAAAGCGAGAGCAGAACTCCAAAAGAAGGGAATTACCGCAGTCGCTAAAAATGTTCTTTGGAAAGACGTAGGAACTTTTAATTTTGAACCTTGAACCCTCTAAACCGTCATCGAAAACAACCTCGTTTCAGGTTTATTTCTTTGAAGCAACAGGTCAAAAGCCATACAGATGTTCCTTACAAAAGGACGTCCTGTTTCTTTGATGATGAGTTTTTCATCTCCGAATTCCAGGAGGCCGTCGGCTTCCATTTCTTTCAGGCTGATGAGCACTTCAGGAAGTTCCGGAAATTTCATAACGTCGTCTTTCCATGATGTTTCCATGTTGCACATAAGATTCAGAATGTGCTGTCGCATTTTTTCATCTTCCGCAGTGAGTATATGTCCGCGGTAAAGGGGCAGATCGCCTTTTTCAAGGATTCCGTAATATTCCTCAATGGTCTTGACATTCTGGGCGAAACCGCTCCAGCTGTCACTAATAGCCGAAACTCCCAGGCCAATCATCACTTTGGTCTTTGAGGAGGTGTAGCCCATAAAGTTGCGGTGCAGCTTGTTGCTTTCCATCGCCTTGTACAGCGTATCGGTCTTTAGAGCAAAATGATCCATGCCCACTTCTACATATCCGGCTTCGGCAAGTAACTGTTTGCCCACCTCGTACATTTCGCGTTTCACAGCGGCTGTTGGCAGATCTTCATCCTTAAAACCACGCTGCCCGTTCCCTTTTATCCACGGCACGTGCGCATAGCTGTAAAAAGCAATCCTGTCGGGCATCAGCTCTTTGGTCTTCTCTATGGTTTCCCTCACGTGGTCTACAGTTTGAAATGGCAGACCAAAAATCAAGTCATGACCCACAGAGGTGTAGCCAATTTCGCGGGCACCTTCCGTAGCATTTTTTACATTCACAAAAGGCTGAAACCTGTGAATAGCCCGTTGCACCTCAAAATTATAATCCTGCACTCCGTAACTAACCCTTTCAAAACCCAGGTCATAAAGCAACTGCAGGTGCTCCTGTTTGGTGTTGTTGGGGTGACCTTCAAAGCTAAAATCGGTTTCCTCTGCCCGATCAGCTTTTTCAAAAAGTCCGTCGAGAAGGATCTTGAGATTGGCAGGAGAAAAGAACGTGGGCGTTCCTCCACCCAGGTGAATCTCCTTTATCACCGGCTTTTCCTCCAGCAGGTTCACATACATATCCCACTCCTCGAGCACCGCAGCGATGTATGGCGACTCCACTTCATGGCGTTTGGTAATGCGTTTGTTGCAGCCGCAAAAAGTACACAGGCTCTCGCAAAACGGCAGGTGGATGTAGATACTTATCCCCTCTTCGCTGTTGCTCTCCAAAAATGACTTTTTAAGCCGCTCTTTATATTGTGCTACCGTAAATGCAGCTTCGTTCCAGTACGGCACTGTGGGATAACTGGTATACCTGGGGCCGGGAACGTTGTATTTCTGAATTAAAGAAGTGCTCATACCTTTTAATTTAGTTGCAAAAGTATAAGGATGGTTCTGATTATAACATGATTTTAATCAGGTCATAAATGTCTGAATTACATACCTCTTTAAAATGGCATTTTCTGAAGGATTTTTTCTGAAGGATTTGTCAGGCATCAACCTGTCCCGAGATTTCGGGAGGTTCAGGTTCACGTTTTTTTCAAAGACCAGATCTAAGTGATTCTGAAATAAATTCAGAATGACGTCGATTTTAGGTTCTATTTTAAACAAGAAATCACCTCGTGACCTACATATCTAAAATACCATTGTCAGAGGGTTATTTTGAAAAAAAAAGGAAAAGAATTTTTCCAATTGAATATTGTTCTGTTCTTTTTTGCATTGCCCAAAAAAGAACCAAAAAACGCTAGGCTTACGTAAATTGATCTAAATTTTTCGGTCTATGTCTAAATTTTCTGAACTCGCGGGAGAAATTGTAGAACGAGAATAATAAAGAACGCTCAAACAGCATAAAATTTAAACCTCATCTCTCTTCAAATTTCATGATCAATTTTCGATAGGCCGGTAACATGATTTCCACAATTATTCTCGTGAAGGGTCTTTTTTGTAAGTGTAATGCTCCTCCGGCGTTAAAAATTTTTGAAAGCTTGTCCTGAGCAAAGTCGAAGGGCCTTGGAGAAAATTTAGCCGGGGGAGTACGGTTCTAATTTTGCGGGAGCAAAATTGGAAACACCTATCAAAAAGTGTCCTTTTTTTGGTTCCTTTTTTCTGCATCCGACGACCGCAGGGAGAGGAATGCACAGCAAAAAAATGAACAATTATGAATAAAATGGAAACTTTAATGACCGAAGGGAAACTTCTTAATTGTAAATAATTCACAAAGACCTGTTCAGATTGATAAACATGATCAGAGAAAGAAACTTACCTCTCAAAAATGTCATTTCTGAAGGTTCTTTTCTGTGAGGTATTTCCAGTAACGCTTTGGGAGGTGCTGCACATGCAACTTAGAATTTGCCCTGCTTTTGATGTTTGTGCTGGTAAAATACTGATTCCACAACTGCTGAAAGGCTATTTCTGAAGAGTGAAAATAAGCCTCTGGTGCGCCCGAAATTCCTATGGCGGGATCGAGATCCAGGGTGATAAAATTTATGTCTGAAAGATCCCACGCGATGCCGAAATTCCGCTTTAGATCATAGATGATCCATTTTTGATCTGCATAGCGGTTCTTAAAATTGCTTTTTATTAGCGGCAGCACATTGAAATCGGGTTCGATGGCAGCAAAATACACCTCATCTTTGGTCAGCCTGAAGCGCACAAAAGCTTCCATGCGATGTTTCTCCCGCCCAACCTTCCTGGCCGTTTGCGCCACTTTTAAAACTGCAGGATGTGAAAAATCCCGGTCTACCGGCACATTTTCGGCAAGGATGTAGCGTATCATACTGAACATGTGCATTTCCATTCCGGCTATTTCACTTAAAAATGCCCATTTTAGGTCCCGAAGCCCGGCGGCGGAAGCTTTTTTCTTCAGGGATGTCCATACGCGTTTGGCTTTTTCAGGCTCTGTGATCACCTCCCTTGATTCTGAAAATAGTTGTTGGCCCGGCTGCGCTCCCGGTGGCTTTATATCAACAACTTTCAGCTTTTCTTCATAGGCTGAGAACACGCAGCAAAGGAAACCTTCCAGCGTGCCGTCATAAGTAACTACTGCCTGCTGTTCCATCTAAAAAAGGCTTAACTGGGTTCCAATCTCCTTCCTGAACTTCCCCGATGAGGTCTTTAAAATGACATTTTTGAGATACTCGCTGGAAGGTTCTTTCACTTCAAATTCGCGGGAGTCGCAGGTGATAAAATGTTTCGCCCTGTTCATGGCGATCCCGATATTCTTCAGGTGCTCCCAGTTGAGCTTCCGGAATTTCCTCGCCTGCAGGATCTTGTTGACCGATTTTAATCCAATCCCGGGGATGCGCAACAATAATTGCTTTTCTACCCGATTGATATTCACCGGAAACAAATGACGGTTTCGCAGCGCCCAGCTGAGTTTTGGATCTACTTCCAGGTCAAGATTGAGGTGCTGCTCATTCAGCAGCTCCCGAATGTCAAAGCCGTAGAAGCGCAGCAGCCAGTCGGTTTGGTACAGCCGGTTCTCCCGCAACAGCGGCACCTGAGAATTGAGGGCCGGCAGGCGCGGATCTTCAGCCACCGGCACATATCCCGAATAATAAACCCGCTTCATGTTGTACTTCTTATAAAAAAAGTTGGCCGAATACATAATGTCGCGATCACTTTCTCCCGAGGCGCCAATGATCATCTGCGTACTCTGCCCCGCCGGCGCATATTTTGGCGTGCTTTTTATAAGCCGGCTTTCATGTTTGTACTGGATGATCTCATTTTTCACCTTTTCCATCGGTTTCATGAAATCCTCATGCTTTTTGTCGGGCGCCAGGAGCTTGAGTCCGCTTTTGGTGGGGATCTCGATGTTAACACTCAGGCGGTCGGCATAGAGTCCGGCCTCGCGCATGAGTTCGTCGCTGGCACCGGGAATGGACTTCAGGTGAATATAGCCATTGAAATTCTCTTCGAGCCGCAGCTTTTTCGCCACCTGGATGAGGCGTTCCATAGTATAATCGGCATCTTTAAAGATTCCGGAACTCAGGAAAAGACCTTCAATATAATTGCGCCGGTAAAAGTGGATGGTAAGATCAACCACTTCCTGCACCTTAAAAGCAGCGCGTTTTACGTCATTACTCTTGCGGGTCACGCAGTAGGCGCAGTCAAAAATACAGTGGTTGGTGAGCAGGATCTTGAGCAGGGAAACGCAGCGGCCATCTTCGGTGTAGGAATGGCAAATGCCCAACCCCGAGGAATCTCCCAGGCCATTGGTGGTGTTTTTGCGTTTGCTTCCGCTGGAAGAACAGGATACATCGTATTTGGCTGCATCAGCCAGAATACTTAGTTTTTCTTTTATTCTCTCATAATCCATACTGCTGACTTTCAGCAAAAATAGGAAAAAATCCTATTAATAGGAATCATTCCGCATAATTAAAAATAGGATTGTTTCACTGTAAGAATTTGGAACCAGGTCTTGAGTTTGAGATGAAAATCCACCACCACCTTTTTTAAATTGCCTAACCATGTTTTTCTCATGGGCGTGACTTCGAGCCTGCCTGATAGAGGCAGGTGATTTTTATGAGCTGGAGCGACGGAAAATCGTATCGGGAAGAAAGCCGTCCACTTAGCCACTGTTCTCGATACAAATCTATCCTTGCTATTGCAGTCAAAGATTTACCCGGTTCTCGATACATTTTTCACCATGCTCCCCATGGCGAAAAACACTCGAACTGACGGGGAGCTGCAAATTGTAGATCTGTTTATTATTCATTGATCATTCACTCAAACAACTTCAGAATAAGGATTAATGCAACTTACCTCTCAAAAATGGCATTTCCGAAATCTTTTTTCTGAAAGAAATTCCGTGTCGGGTACTGAAATAAGTTGACCGTTTTACGGAGTTTAATACAACTCAGTACTATGGCAAAACCACAGGATTTTTCTAAAGAAGCATCTAATCGAGTAAATCGTTACTTTAGTGAGAGCTTTAAACGTAAGAAGGTACGGGAAATTGAGAAGAACATTTCTACCGTTCTGGAAGTGAGTAAGGAATATGAAGTGTCGACTACGGCAGTTTATAAATGGCTGGACAAGTACTCCCGCAACCGCAAACGAGGTGTAAAACAAGTTGTTGAGCTTATGAGCGATACCCGTAAAATACAGGATTTGAAGGCCAAGATCCGCGAACTGGAGCAACTGGTTGGACAAAAGCAGTTCGAGATCGAGTTCAAAAATAAGATGATCGATATTGCTGAAGAGATGTATGACATCGACATCAAAAAAAAACTTGGTTCCAAACCCTTACCTGGTTCTGGCTCAACAGGAAAGAACACCGATGGAAAATGAACCAGATCTATTGTTGGTTAGGAACTACAAAGCAGAACGTGCATCAGCGGCTCAACAGAGAAATCGAAAGAGAGGAAGAGAAAGAGCAGCTAAAAGTAATTCTGCGGCAGGTAAGAGAGGATCATCCGGATATGGGGTGTAAAGCGCTCTACAAGAAAGTAAATCCTGAGACAATGGGCAGAGACAGGTTCTTTGACTTTTATGGTGAATATGGATTTAAAATAGCGCCAAAAAAGTCCTTTAGAAGAACCACAGACAGTACCGGAGTAATACGTTTTCCTAACCTGGTTAAGGATCGGGAGTTGACAGATATAAACCAGGTATGGGTGAGTGATATAACCTACTATGAAATGAACAGTAAGTTCTATTACCTCACCTTCATAATGGACCAATATTCCAGGAGGATAATTGGTTATAGTGCCAGCAAAACTCTTAAAACAGTTGACACCACAGTACCAGCTTTAAAGATGGCTCTGACTCGCATCAAAGGAGATGAAGAGGTAAAACCTATCATACACTCCGATGGTGGAGGACAGTACTACAGCAAAGAGTTTTTAAAACTTACCAAAGGATATTTAAGAAACAGCATGTGTGTCAATGTCTATGAAAATCCTCATGCAGAAAGGATCAACGGAACAATAAAGAACAGTTATTTGAAAGGATATAATCCTACCAATTTAAATGAGCTGAATAGAAAATTAAGTAAAGCTGTATATATGTATAACCATGAGAAACCACACAGCTCAATACATGATTATACTCCCGTAGAATATGAATATAGATTAAACAAAGAATTAGTAACTTTAAATTAAATAACCAACTCTCAAAAACGGTCAACCCTATTCAGGACTCCACACCGTTTAAACCTTGAACATTAAACCTTAAACCTTAAACCTTTTAAAGCTGTCCCACGGCATCGAGCAAGCCTTCACGCAGGCCTTTCCAGGCATAGTTCCAGAAAGACTTGTTTTTGGTGCGCTCTACCCGCACATCCTGGCCGCCGCCTTCATCGGGTTCCTGTTCGTTATCTACAAACAGGTTGGCAATAGCGCTTAAAAAGCCTTTTTTCTCCTTCTCTTTATTAACCAGTTCTACTTTAAATTCGTCATATTCCATCCTAAAATCACCTTGCAGCACATCGTCATTTCCGTAGAAATTAAAATAGACGCTATTTACGGTTCCGCGGGCGCGGGCATTGAGGGAAGGAATAAGAAAAGGGTCGAGGGCCTCTCCTTCGAGGGTACCAAAGTTGCCTGAGATCTGAAATTTTTCCTGAGGATTAAAAACAGGAAAGGTCCAGTCAATACTCATCGGGGTGCCCTGCATAAAATTGGCATTGGCAGTTATTTTGGGTTGAGTATCTAGCTCCTTTAGGTTGTGGAGGTTATTTATTTCGCCATTAACAGCAGCAAAACGAACTATAGCGGGCTTCTCTGCGCCCTCTACCTGTTCTTCATAAACAATCTCACTATTTTCTACCAGCACCTTCTCAAAATTGAGATAAATAGGTGCCTCCCGCAACATCTTGCTGTAAAGCGGCTTCTCATTGGGATAATCGGCTACCAGTTTGTTCCTGTAAATATCAAGCTGGGCCCGGGCCACGGTCATTTTTGGATTTCGAAGGTACAAAGAGTCATTCCGCATCTCAAAGTTAAGACTGTCGAGCGTGATCTTTTCTACATCAAGCCTCACGTAGTCTTTTTCGTAAGGGGTCCTTTGCACAAATTCTTCGCGGGTAAAGAGGGAACGGATCTTAAAATCGGAAATATCTATCTGCCCATTCTGTGCTGAAACCCTTCCAACATCAATGTAGTGCTCTGGATTCATCTTCAGATAAAGCGTATCGAGTTCAAGCTGATAATTTTTGAGACCCGAGAGCTGCATTCCCGATTTAATATCTTCAACCCGTGCTGTTGGGATATGAGCATACATAGTAGCCGCAGCAGTATCGGAAGGTTGTTTACTAAAACTGCCATTTTTGACCCGTAGCTTCTTTACATGTACCTGCTGTTGTGCCGAAGGTTTATTGGTAGAAGTATCTTTAGGAAAGAAGGTAAGCGAGGGGGAGATGATCTCAAATTCATCTACCTCGATATTGTTATTGAATAAATATTCGGTGTACGAAAGACCGCTTACTTTAACTTTATCTATGCTTCCCGCAAACCTGCGCTCATCCAGCTTTATATTCTCTATACTGAACCTATTAAGAAAGATATTTATTGAAAGATTATTGTAACCCGAAGCCTGCAGTTTCTCATCAAGCTGCTGCTCAATCCTGTTCTTTACGTACAGGTTTGCCAGAAACAGCAGAAGAATAATCCCTGCCACACCCGCACCGATCCAGATAATTGTTTTTTTCTTGCTCACGCTTTTTTTGTTTAAGATAGTATTTTTCCTTCAAACACCTGTTAACACTACTTCAGGAGAAAAAACAGCTATGTTATACAATCCTAAAAAGAGGGTTCAATTGTTAAGATTTCGCTGTAAGGTTCCACTTACATTTTCTTAATTCTTCACAACTTTGGTTCGGGAATGTTACTTCGCTGTTAATTCTTTATTAATCAACATTTTATTAGAACATTTTTAACACCTCAAGTCTTAATTTAGGCCCTGTAAGAAGAAAACTAACTAAAATATAATCAGCCATATGACATCATTTCAACCCTCTCAAATCATTGAACAATTCAAGAATTTTATACATGATAGTTGTGCTACTTGTGAAACTGAAATGGATAAATACAGCTCTCTTCACAAGGGGATCATTAAAATGTATTTTGGGGCCCGTCGTGTAGAGATAGATTATAAGCAACAACTTATTAAAGCCGAAATTCCTATGGCTCCGCATCAATACACTACAGTAAATTTTGAGTGCCAGGACCTGGACAGGTTCCTTTCTTCGTGCCTCAAAAATGACAAAAGAAGCCTGAATTTTTATCAGAGCTCATTAAACTACTACAACCATACCCCGAAAGCACTTTCCCAGGTTGCTTAGTGAAATGTTGAAATGCGGTTTATGAATTTAGCTTCGGAATCTTCCGGAGCTTTTTTTTTGCTGAAAAGAATTTGCTGACAGAAGAGAGGTGGACAGCAACCTTGTTTAGTTAGGTTTTTTCAATTACCGAAATATCAATGCAATAAAAAAGCCGACTCATTAAAAGTCGGCTTTTTCAATCTGTGCGGGCGAAAGGACTCGAACCTTCACACCGTGAGGCACTAGATCCTAAGTTGTTAAAATATTTTATCAAAACTAATCAAAAACACTGAAAATCAACTAATTGTATTTCTCTTAATTTTACATAATATCATTCAGAATCATTTAATATCATGATTTGTTGTACCTATGTTGTACCAAAAAAGATTATCTTTAGAATGATAATTAGGTATAATTATGAATTCCAGTGCATCGATAACGCTCCGAAAGAAACCTAATAAAAAAGGTTTTAATCCTCTGGCTATCCGAATAACAAAATTCAGGAAGTCATCATATCTTTATATTGGTCATTATATTGATTCTATATATTGGGATGAGACGAAAAGTATTGTTAAGAAATCTCATCCTAACGCACCTCATTTAAATAACCTTCTACTTACAAAGTTAGCACAAACAAATAAATTTCTTTTGGAATTACAGGCGGAAGGAAAAGATTTTTCCGCAGCTCAAATAAAAAATGAAATTCTTTTTTTGCATTCGGATAAAAATTTTTTTGATATCGCAGATTCACATATTGAAGAAATTAAAGCTAATAATAAATTTGGACGTTTAACAGTAGATAGGGCATATATAGGACATATTGCAAGCTTCGTAAAATCAAGACAGTTATCTTTCAAGGATCTCAATGAGAACTTTCTCAGAAAGTATATTACCTATTTAAGAAATACTAAGCGATTATCAGAAAGGACTATAGCAAACCATCTTGTTTTAATTCGGCTGCTTTTTAATAAGGCCATCCGGCAAGGTTTAATTGATCGAAAATTCTATCCATTCGGGAAAGATAAAATAAAAATTAAGTTTCCAGAGACAAGGAAAATTGGGTTAACTATTCAAGAAGTCAAAAGTATTGAGAACCTTAATAATTTAACTGAAGAAGAAAACCACACGAGGAATGTTTGGCTTTTTAGCTTTTATTTGGCAGGGATTAGAGTTGCTGATGTGTTGAAAATCCGGTGGAGTGATATTTATGATAACCGCATTCATTATACAATGAATAAAAATTCAAAATTGGTGTCTCTGCAACTTCCTGATAAAATACATTCGATTCTAAATCAATATATTCAATATAAACGAGGTGCGGATGACTTCGTTTTTCCGGAATTAAAAGTTGTTGCACCTAACGACCAGAAACAAATTTATGCCAAAGCTAAAATTGCTAACAAATGGCTGAATGCACACTTAAGAGAAATAGCGAGGAAAGCTGGCATTACCAAAAAGCTAACGATGCATATCTCCAGGCATAGTTTCGGAAATATTGCAGGGGATAAGATTCCTGTTCAAATGCTTCAACAATTATATAGGCATTCTTCAGTGACAACTACAATGATGTACCAATCATATTTTATTAGTCAGGAGACAGATAAAGCATTGAACAATGTTGTTGATTTTTGATGTTGGTACTGTCTTTATTTTTTAATCTTTCACACGTATTAGTTCCTTTTTGGCTCTTTTTATGCTCCAGACCTAAAAGGATCATTCATTCCTTTTTCTAAATTAAAGTGACATTTAATATCAGTTGATGCTTTTATCCCTTGAGTTTTTTCTAAGCGACATCAAATTGTATTATTCTCATTCAAAATAAATAAATATTATTTTTTATTCAACTAAAGGATTCTTTCGCTAAATTTAATTGATGATTTGTCATTACTTTAATGAAGGCGAGAGATGTCCATGGAAAGAGAGGATTTATATATAAGAGTTGGGACCCAGTATTACAAACTGGTAAAAGCACCAAGCATTTCCGGTCATATAAATGAGTCCCTGGTTCCGTGGAATATTGAAACTATCCGGCAGGATCATGGAAAGACTTATCTTGCAGGAATATCGAAGTTTGATGGCTTCACCTGTATTCCCGATCATCTGAATTTCAAATCATCCTACCATAACTTCTATAATACCTATGCGCCGCTGAGCCATAATCTAGAAGAAGGGGATTGTCAGGTCTCTTTAAGTTTTGTGAAGCATATTTTTGGAGCTCATTACGAATTGGGTTTGGATTACCTGCAACTCCTGTTTACCAGGCCTACCCAAATCCTACCTATCTTATGCCTGGTCTCGAGGGAACGCTCCACAGGGAAAAGTACTTTTCTTAAATGGCTGAAACTCATTTTTGAAAATAACCTTACCTATCTCACCAATGATAGTTTCACTAGCCAGTTCAATGCTGATTGGGCAAATAAGCTCCTGATCTGTATCGATGAAGTGTTGTTCAACAAAGAGGAGCTGACTGAAAGGATCAAATACTTAAGCACCACCAATATCAATAAACTGGAGGCAAAAGGGAAGGACAAGCGGGAAGTAGAATTCTTCGGAAAGTTCATCCTCTGCAGTAATAATGAAGAAAACTTCATCAAGATAGACCATCATGAAACCCGCTTCTGGGTATTACAGGTTCCTATGATAAAGAAAGAGCAAACAGAATTCCTGGAATCCTTAGCCAAAGAGATTCCTGCTTTTCTTTACTACCTGAAGAATAGAAAGCTTCATTCCAGGCATCAAACCCGTATGTGGTTTTCTGCTGATCAAATAGAAACTCCTGCTTTGAAAAAACTGGTGCAGAATAACCGGAACAGGGTGGAAAGGGAACTGGCCAATATGCTTCTGATGGTGATGGAGGACCAGGACCTGGAAGAGCTGGATCTTTGTCCGATGGATGCCTATAACGCCATTAGTAAATCCCGACTTCGAACCGATCTTACCCAAATCCGGAAAATCCTGAAGAAGGACTGGAAGCTGGAGAACCAGCCCAATTCCAACCGCTACCAAAAGTTCCTGCTCTGGGGAGATGGTACTGCTACGTTCAGAGAAGCTAAAGGACGCTATTTCACTATAAATAAAAATTTCCTTCTGGAGAATTTCGAGGATGATAAAATCAGCTGAATTCTCTCTTCCGAAGTGAAAAATGATGAAATGATGACAAAACGATGACAAGGAATCCCCAGTGTTTGCGGGAGGTTTCAGCTGCTGTCATCGTTTCATCAAAATGAAAGCTGCTTTTGAGGGTAAAACTTTGAAATACTATTTATTTTTTGATGAATTGATGACAAGGTAAAATAAGACCAGTAATAGCAAGGGTTTAGGCTGTCATCATTTTGTCATCAAACTGTCATCAAAATAAAAATGATGACAAAAGAAGAAAAAGAAGACATCTGTCAAAACATACCAAATAGCTCTAAATAAAATGCTGATGAAAACAAAAAGAATAAGCTGTGAAACAGCCCGTAGCATTTGCATCGTCAAAACGCTGGCAAAGCTAGGGCACTTCCCCAGCCGCAAATCGGAAAAAGAAGCCTGGTTTCTGAGTCCCCTTCGGTCAAAAACCCAGGCCTCTTTTAAAGTGTCTTTTCGACTCAACAGGTGGTACGACTTCGGAATCGGAAGAGGAGGAAATGTGATCGACCTGGTATGTTTAATTTCAAATTGTTCGGTAGCAGAAGCATTGGATTATTTATCAGAGGGCATACCAGTTTCTCAGTCCTACGCAGATCTTGGAAGTAACAGGCAAAAAACCGAACCGAAAAATAAAATCTTGAAGGTTTTGCCTATAGAACATGGTTTACTGAGGAAGTACCTTTCTTCCCGTAAAATCCCTTTCGAGATTGCAAGAGCGTACTGTAGGGAGATCCGGTATGAATGCCTCGGAAGAACATTCTTTGCCCTTGGACTGCAGAACCATTTAGGCGGATGGGAACTTCGGAACCTTTACTGTAAAAGTTCCACTGCACCTAAAAGTTATACTTATTTAAAGAAAGGGAGAAAAAAACTAATAGTACTTGAGGGAATGTTTGACCTGCTATCATTGGCAGTTATAATCCCGAAAGAGATAGAGAGAGCAGATTTAATAATTCTGAATTCCCTGTCTTTTATACCTGAAGCCCTTCCGCTTTTTAAGAACTATAAAACAGTGACCTTATACTTAGACAGAGATTCTGCCGGAATAGAAGCAGCTGAAAATATCTTAAGAAATTATCCGCAGTATCAGGATGGGAGTAGCCTGTATGAAGGATATAAAGATCTCAATGAAATGCTCGTAAAAAACATAGATAGCAAATGTCTTATTGCTAAGAATGATAAACTGGCTACAGATAAAACATAATTAAAACTGCATCCAATTATCATTTTGAGGAGCAAAGCGAGATGTGTCATTGTCATGACAATCTTGCTTTACTCCCGGAGGTCGCAAAGGCTAAAAGTAAAAAAATGAAAAGGGAACACATCCAGATCCGCTGCTCGATATATGAGAAAAAGCTGCTCAAAAGAAGGGCGGCCAGGGCAGGAATTTCCCTTTCAGAATATATCCGCTCCACTGCCTTCGAGAGAAATATTGTTGAAAGAATGACTCCGGAGCAGCTGGAATATTACCGGATGCTGGTACAGTACAAAAACAATTTTGCCAGGATCAGCAGCATGTTTAAAAAGCGGGATCCAAAACTAGCTGCCACCGTAGTGGAGCTTGCGGAAGAAATAAGGAATCATCTAAAAAACTTTAAAAAATGATAGGGAAAGGACATGCCATATCCAGCACCAGAGCCTCCATAGCCTATGGCTGGAACCAGGAGAAAGAAGCCGAAGTAGTTCTTAAAGAATACCTGGCAGGAGATACTCCCATAGAGATCACTGAAGAATTCAAGATTATCCAGTCCCAGAACGAACGGTGCATTAACAATACCCTTAGCTTCGTTGTGAGCCCCACCATAGAAGATGGCAAGGATTTGTCACATCAAAATCTTGGTAAAGTTGCAAAAGAATTTTTGAAAGAGATGAATCTGAAAAACCATCAGGCCATTGGTTTTGTACATAGGGATAAGGAGCATATCCATATCCACATCTATGCAAACCGCATCAGCCTTTCTGGAGAAGTATATAAGGACAACTTTATTGGAAAGCGAAGTCAAATGGCCGCAGATAATGTTGCTAAACAATTAGGCTTTACAAGAGTAAAGGAAGTACAACAGGAGAAACTGCAGGAATTAAGACAACATCGCAAGGAGGTCCAGACCATCCATGAAAAAGTGCTGCAGTCCAGGCCTAAATCCCTGGACGAGTACATTAAAAGAATGCAGGAACAGCAGGTGAGGGTAATACCCAGTATCAACAAATCAAAACAGCTGCAGGGTTTTCGGTTTGAATACAAAGGAGTGAACCTGAAAGGCAGCGAGATCCACAGGGCTATGAGTGGCAATAGAATTATCCTCGGCATCAGTCAGAACACTAACATCACCAAACTAAAGGAGGCACCGAAGTCTATGCAATTATTAAATAGCACGGTACAACTTAGCACCGGGATCATAAATAAAATAGCAAAAGACCTGGTAAAACAAGTCATTAAAAGAGCACTGGATACAGGAATAGGAATGGGATATTAAAACAAGAAGATGAAGAAACTGGATGAAATAATGGAGTTGATGGCTGATGAAATGCAGGACTTCCAGGTAGGACTTTTGCAGTTGAAGAAGATGACAGGTGAACTTCAAAACCGTAGTATTCCCATTAGTACTGAAGTGATGGAAGAACAATTGAATTTTTTCTTTCAGAAGCAACAGGAAAAAGAAACAATAGCCGTAGAAAAATTAGCCGCCATTGATGAAAAACTGAAGAATGCTTACATCCTTCCGAAGAATTTAGGGATCATCTTTGGATGTTGTTTAATCCTTCTGATTACCTTTATTGGGTATTTAAGTTTTGAGGTAATAGAATCAAAAAATGACACAATTGAAGCTCATCAGGTGCTGGAAAAGGAACAAGTGAAAATGTATGACCGGTACTTTTCAGAAAATCCGGAAATAAATGAAGCTTTCAAAAACTGGCTGCAAAACCAGAACATTCCATAATGCGCCCTATGCTGTTTTTACTTAACGCTTAACTTCCCGTACGCTATAAAAACAGCACAGGATCCCGCGCAGGTAAGTTATGGTAGATATGGGGCTATTTTGCGGAAAACTTTTTTTGGAACACATTACGATTGGAGCCAAAGTAAAGGAGAGCCGATTGTGCCACTATAATAATTTAATAAAACATCTATGAGGCTACTGACCTCATTTCATTGATCTTTTTGCCTCGAGAATTATAAAATTTGGTTCCCACAGTCCGGTAGCATGATTTATTTTCTGCTTATACCAAAAAAACTAATAAGACATTTTCTTTTGTTCACCCTTAAGTTACCTATTATGGGATTTTAGCTAATGGAGTTATTTTGATAAAGCTTCAAGTTTGATCTTACCCTGATTTGCAAAGGCTGTAATTTTTCTTATTAATCCGCTATAAGAAATCCACCCAGAATAATTTCCAATCCTTCTGCTTTGGGCCTTTATTCAAAATCTCCTGATGCTGCCTTTGCCGAAATACTGGCAACAGCAAATGGGCTCACTTATTTTAAATGTCTCATTTGGAAAGGAGGGAATACTCCAGCAGAGGCAAAAAAGATATTTGATTTTTACACTTACGTCTTTGATGCCGCACAGATCGAATCAGCGCAACTAAGGTCCTTCATGCTCCTAACCAATATGGAGATGTAAGTCCTGCCGGCAGAGATGATCTGGGAATAACAAGCATGGATCCGGCTGAGGCAATACCTATTTCCTATTTGAAATGTTTTGGTTTCACTTTTCTATGTTTATTAAATGACTATCCTGTCGAATTAATGATCCTAAATTTGCATTAAAACTGTTGGCCGATTATGAAATGGGTTTCCCAACCATTGGAAGTATTTTCACCAGGAAGAGGATCAAACCCATACCCAAAATCTATTCCTAACAATCCAAAAGCAGGCATAAATATTCTCAGGCCTGCACCGGCTGATCGATTTAGTTGGAAAGGGTTTAAGTTTCTGAAGCCGTCGTAAGAAGCACCTGCCTCCAAAAATGTCAGAGCATAAATAGACGCCGATGGTTTCAACGTAATGGGATACCTCAGTTCAAGAGAGTATTTATTATAGATGGTTGCACCGTCATTAGTGCTGGTTGCATTGCTGCTCTCTGGTACTAAAGATTGGTTTGGGTAACCTCTTAGCGCGATCGCTTCCCTTCCATCCAGGCTGTACGTGCCCATGCCGTCTCCCCCTAGAAAGAACCTTTCAAAAGGTGGAATTCCACGATTATTATAGGCACCCAAAAATCCGTATTCGGCGTGAGATTTCATCACCAGCTTTTCATATAGATTAGTGTACCATGTTCCACTGAACTTGATCTTGTAAAATTCCAGCCATTTGAATTTTTCCTGGTCTATTTTTGATTGATCCGGCACAGGGTCTTCTCCCGGTTGTAAGGGTGTACCTTGGCTGTTGATAAGGGTTCCGTTTTCGTTCTCAAGCTGAAATTCTCTCTCGTCACCTAAATTAGCATAATCAACATCATTTAAAAGAGAATATGGCGGAGTCAATTTCGCGATGACTTCAAATTTTGAACCCCCTGTAGGAAAGATCGGGTTTACAGAGGTGTTGTTCCTTGTAAGCCCGATAGTATAAAAAAGATTATTTGAATATCCGTCACCAAAGGTAAATAAACCTGTATTATAATTACTCAAATTATAATGCTGGAATCCGACAGAGTGAGACAACACAAAGAAATCATCAGGAACTCTTAATTGTTTGGCTAATCCGAAGGTAACACCTGTGATGGTAAATTTCTTATCTCTGTCAGCACTATATGATGTGTAGTCGTAGTAAAACTGTTCAGTGTGCTGGAATGATGTTGAAAGCCTCACCGGTTTTTTTCCTCCCCACCAGGGTTCAGAAAAAGACAGACTATAAGTTTGGTAATAGGTACTGGCTTGTGCTCTTAAAGAAAGGGTTTGTCCGTCTCCCATTGGAAGAGGTTTATAAGTTTCTTTGTCAAAAATTCCTGCCAGGGAGAAGTTGTTGAAAGAAAGCCCAAGGGTACCTACAAATCCACCGCCACCATAACCACCTTGTAATTCGACCTGGCTGCCACCACTTTCAACTACACTATATTCAAGGTCAAGAGTTCCACTATTACCGTCTACATTCTTAAATTGCGGCTCCAATTGCTCAGGATCAAAGAAACCGAGCTGCCCAAGTTCCCTGATGGTCCTGATCACGTCCTGTTTACTGTATTTGTTACCCGGTTTGGTACGCAATTCACGATAGATTACATGATCTTTCGTCTTGTCATTTCCGACTACGGTTATATCATTAAAATAGGCAATTTTTCCTTCGTGGGTCCTTATTTCCAAGTCAATGGTGTCGTTATAAACCCTTACTTCAACAGGATTGATGTTTGCGAACAAGTAACCGTTGTTCTGATAAAGATTGGTAAGGTCATTTGCATCAGGTTTAGTCTGATCAGCTATTTGTTTTTCCAGCAAAACTCCGTTATAGACGTCACCTTTATTAATTCCTAAAATCCTTCTTAATTGGTCATTTGTGTAAACACTGTTTCCAAGGAAGGTGATTTCTCCGAAGTAATATTCACTACCCTCTTCCACTCTCAGTTTTAAGGCAACATCATCTTCATCTACTTGTAAAAGAGTATCTGAAACGATCCTGGCATCCCTAAAGCCTTTTTCTTTGTAGTTGTTAATAATCTTTTTTTTGTCTGCTTCATAGTCTTCCTCAATAAATTTTGACCTTTTCCAGAATCTGAAAAAATTCTGTTGTTTCGTATTTTTCATTGATCTCCTCAGCTTGGCATCGGAAAATTGTTCATTACCTTCAAAAACGATCTCATCGATCTTTACTTTTTCACCTTTATCAATATTCACGATCATGTTCAACAGGTTGCTGGTTCCCGTTGTATCTTCTATAGGAATAGTGTTAATTGAAACTTTTGAATAGAAAAAACCTTTGTCCTGGTATTTTTTACGAATGTAATTGCGGGTAGTTGTCAACAGGTTTTCTGTAACCTTAACTCCCGGCGTAAGTTTACTTTCCTTAATGATCTCTTCCCTTTCCTTCTTTTTAACACCCTGAAGCCTTACTTCGCTAAGGACAGGGACTTCCTGGATCTCTAGTTCAAGATTTGCGGTGTCCCCTTCAATGCTTGTTACAAAAATATTGATGTCGCTAAAAAGGTTTGATTCCCACAGTTTTCTAATAACTTTGCTGATCCTGTCTCCAGGGATGAAAATTTTTTCGCCTGATCTCAGACCTGCATAAGCAATTACCGTTTGTTCACTATAGGAGGTAGTACCGGTTACGGTAATTTCTCCAATGGTATATTCTTTGCCATTGGCAAGTGGCAGATCCTGGGCTTGTGATAAGGTCGTATAAGATAGGCAGATTGCCACCAGTGCTATAATTCTTCTGGCATTAAATGCACTAACTAAGTTGCTCACTTGTTTTTCCAAATCTTCTTTCTCTGTTTTGATAATTAAAAATAGCCTCCTATATGACAAAGACATGTTTATAAGTTTTAATCTTTAAAAAGGACTCAACCCTACATTCTCTTCAGTTTTCCTTCTTGTGTTTTAAATATTTGGGTGCTTTCATTTGATAATATTCAATTAAATCAAACCGTTTTTCGGGCCTTAAAAGGATATAAAAATTCGGGTTTTCCGCACAGTAATACACGAAATTGACTACATGTTCCTCCGGGATCCCAAGATCTTCGATAAAAAAGAGGCGTGGCACTGCTTCCATTCCTTCCTGCACAATGGCCTTTAATTTTTCTATTTTCTCATACTTTTCTAGCTTATCCATAGTGCCGTTGAGAGTATTAAAAGCCCAACTTATTGCTGTACTTTTCGCCCTGTGCATTTGCCTCTCTAAAGGAGTCAGAGATTTTTTTAGAGGAAACCCGAAATCAGCCTGATTGTATGTTTTGATTTGGCTCAAATCCCGATTTAGGCTTCCCGTTAGATCAATATTGCTGATGATTACTTCATCCAATTCATTCAATTTTCCAATTAATTCAACATTTAGAAAACTCTCCTGTAAAACTTCCGGAGTAATAACCATTTCCAAAGTTTGGTACTGTAGGGAGGAAAAAATGAGCGTATCCATCTCACTCACCTTTATTTCGAATTCTCCGGAAGGCAGGTTAGTGGTACAAATATCTTTTGTAAGATTAATGATATTGATGGAACTGCCATCGAGAGAATCGGCTGATATTTTTCCTTTCAGGATCGTTACCTCCTGTGAAAACACAGGTTTTACAAAGAGAAATGAGAGAGCAAGAAAGATATATTTTATCATAATGGATACCTTACAAATTTTCAAACCTCCTTTTGGAAGATCAGGGGTATTTCACAGCAGAAAACGAATGTTAGAAAATATGATGGTTTACCTACCGGTGGCTAAAACTGAATCAGTACAAAAAAAATTCTTCCTACTGGAATTTACTCTTCAGGAACCAGATGTCCTCGAGACTTATGTTCAGGCTAAACTGGTGGTAATTTTCCTGAATTAATCCGTTGGAAACCTGCCCTTTTTTTCCGTAGGAATACATGAGGTTGAACATGGAATTACGATCTTGCTGTACGGGAAGACCTAACCCTATGCTTACTCCGTAATCTGAAATCTTTTCTCCGGAAATTTCCAGATTTCCTGAACTATAATTGAGCCCTGCCCTGTATTGGATCCTGTTGGCATAGGAAAGAGGGCTGCCGTTGGTTGAAAATTCCATACCTAAACCAACCACGTCCTGATCTACGTATGAACCGAGACCATCTTCCTGATTCGTGGAAGTCCATAATTCTTTGGTGTAGTCAAGGTTCAATGAAAGATTTTTCCTGAGCCGGGCGTTCAAACCCAATCCCACTTCCAGTGGAAGGGAGAAGGCATCAATATCATCTTCAGCCTCCGAGCTTTCAACAAGAGTAGTCCCGTCAAGATAAAGGTCCATTGTTTGTTCCTGGGTTCCACTTAGGCTGGTGGGCAATTTAATAGTGGAACCAAAAGAGATTTTTTCAGAAGCATCATACTGTAGCCCCAGGGCTACTCTAAATCCGTTATACCTGTTGGCTTCCGTGAATTCGAGAATATTACTGTTGATGTAATCTACCTCATTTTCGGATATTTTTCCGAATAAATACGAACCGGAAGCTCCTATACGGAATCGCTCACTAATGGATAAACCATAATTCAGTTTAATTTCATTAAGTCCGCCCGAGCCTGTTATATAAGAATAAAAATTCTCGTTAGAACCTTCAATCTCTGTTTGTACACCCGAGATTGTATATCCTACGTTCGTATAAGGCAGCAGGCTAATTCCCACGCCAGATCTTTTGTTTATAGGGAAAGCAAATGCGAGATTTGAAAAGTTTCCGTTTGTAGCAGATCCTTCGGCACCTGTTTCCTGCATTTCATTGATCTCATATTTTAAACCTATATCATAAAAGAAGCTGTTTAAAGGGATAGCACCATAGGATGCGGGGTTGAGGCTGTTAATAAAAGTTGTGGAAGGTAAGGCAATACCGGCTTTCCCGAGGGCATTTGTTTTACCTGTACTGAGTTGGTTTGTAGTGCCAAGGCCATACAGGGAATAAGGAGAATTGGACAAAGTATTTGATTGTGGGTAGAGCGCAGCACTGTATATTATACTGAAAAAGCAAAAAAGCAGGATCTTATTCATCGTAAAGAGCATAGGTTAATTCTAGTTTGATCTTTTTGGGATCGGGCGCATTTTCCCCATAGAAAATATACCGGTCTATGGAGGAATTGAAATTTTGGGAATACATGGCGAAATACCATTTACTACCATTAATATCGGTCATTTTCGTATCGATATAGTATTTGAGGGGCACAGTATAAGTGAGTGTGCTGAATTCATCATCTTCTTCTTCAATTAAACCCTGTACAGTTGCACTGTTGTAATCAGTCAGCTGCCCTACAATTTCAGATCGTTGATTAATGATGTAAAACTGCAGGGAATCCCTGGTAAAGTGGTTCTTGTTGGCTTCAGTTTGATCTAAGGAGATCTTTAGATTGGCTTCTATAATGGTGCCCGTTCCTTCAATATCATTTAACCTTTCTAGGTATGGGATATCTATTCTTGTTGCAATCCCCAATCCCGATTGGATAAAAATTTGATCGTTGGTTGCTGTACTGGGCAGGTAAGTCTCTTTATTTTCAATAGCATCAAAATAGGTATTGCTGAAATTTGAAGAGACATGGTGAAAACTGTTTGTTGAGCTAAGGCTAAAATCCAGTTCATTTTCTTCATCTTCTGCTTCCTGTTCAACGGTATAGAAGATGCGTACATAACTATCTTTGGAAAAACCAAAAATAGCACTGTTGCCACTGTCTGCCTGGACGATTAAACCCTGGTACTCTCTCAGGAATTCTTCTGAACTGGTAATGTTTTTACTCTGGATCCTGTTAAAGATTTCCTGGCCATAATCATCATTTAATTTTATATACAGGGAGTCCCGGGAAAGATAAGGAGTGAAATTTTTCGTGGCCAGATTTTCTTCTGAATAATTAAAATCTGTTGTATTGTAGTAATAATCCCCATCATCATCCGGTTCAATATCTTCCAGTACTTCAGCAACTGTAAATTTTTGGGTCTGAAGGGTATCATTGTAGAAATAGCCATCGTATTTCAAAATAAGAGCGATGGAATCAAAAGTACCTTTACTGTCAATTGTAAAGCCTGAAGGATTTAACTGCAGGTAGGCTTCACTTTTTACCACGCCAAAAGTACGATCACTGTAAGCTCCTATTAACAACCGGTCTGTTCCCGAGACAGAAATAGAATCAAATTTAAAGGTAGAGGCTTTTACAGTTAATGTATCAATCGAATAGACTTCAGTGCTGGTATTGGCCCAATCTTCTCCCACATTGAGCAAAGAGTCATCTTCACTGCAGGCAGAAAGAAAAAGAAGAAGAAGGATTCCTCCTTTTTGTAAAATTTGGATTAGTGAACGGTTCATAGTAGTAGAATTTCCGGCAAACCTACTCCAACAAGCCTGTTCCTTAAAAAATCATATATACCTTCCCTTTTCTTATAGACTGGAAGCAGGTTTTTATAGACGAACCCGTTCAAAAATATTAATCTCCGTAAATTTTTTGTTGGTATATAAGAAGCGGGAGTTCGTCGAGTATGTTTTAGTAAGCCGGTTCGCTGAAATAGTTTTGGCGAAACTTTTAATTGGAATGCTAAAAAAGATAATGTTGATACTTTTCTTTGGTTTTGGAGCAACAACATACGGCCAGTTTCAGGAAACGGGTGTCGAAGGAAACTACAATCTGTATCCTGCAGGCAGTAGTGATGTTGGCCTTAACAGCATAGATGTTAAAGGTCGGTTTTTACTGAACTTCGGAAAGCTGAAATTACAAAATGAAACTTCCTTTGAGAATTACAACTTCAGTTATCCTTTTGAAACCACCTTTAATACAGAAGATATTGAGAATTATAAAATCTTCGGAAACAGGATTCATTTAGGATATTCAGTTTCCGGGAACTGGGATGTGCATAGCTACTTTAAAATTTCCCTGGCCTCAAATTTTCAAAGTGGGATTACTTCAGAAGATTTTCTGTATACCGGTGGTGCATACATTTTGAAAAAAGGAGGAAGTGTCGCAAATCCATCCTATTTTAAAATAGGAGCCGGATATGAAACTTATTTCGGAAAACCTCAAATATATCCTCTCGTAAGCTACTACAAAAGGTTAAATGAAGAATTTACGGCAGAAATAGGATTCCCGAAAACAGAAATATTTTTCACACCTAATGAAAAATACAGCCTTAGCGCAAAACTCGATTTTACCGGAACTTACTTGAACCTTGGCGAGCCTTTACAGCCAAATTTGCAGTATACTGCTGAAAAAACCGGGCTTTCATCCACTGTGCTTTCCATAAACTACAATTACGTGTTGGATGATGCCTGGTCTTTCAATATAGGAGGAGGTTATCTTCTAAACAGCAAGTACAGATTGCTGGATAAGAATAACAATGAGGTCTTACAATTTGAGATAGCGCCGCGGCCCATTTTTAGTACCGGAATAAAACTGAATCTTGAAAAATAAATTAATGATCAAAAAGATGATAAAGAATAGAAAATTTTTAATTGGAGTAAGTATTATAAGTTCATTGTTTATGATGAGCTGCTCAAGCGATGATGATGATTATGAACGCGGAAACTGGGTGACAAGGTCTGTTTTTGATGGTATTCCAAGAAGTAATGCAGTAGCGTTTACCATTGGGGATAACGGTTATATGGGAACAGGATATGATGGAGACGATTATTTACAGGATTTCTGGGAGTATGATACCGAAGGAAATTACTGGGTGCAAAAAGCCGATTTCCCCGGTGCAGCAAGAAGTGCAGGCGTAGGCTTTACTATTGATGACAAAGGGTATGTAGGAACAGGTTATTCGGGTATTACAGAACTTAGTGATTTCTACGAATATGATCCCGCTACAAATACCTGGGAAAGAAAAGCCGATTTTTTAGGGGGAGTAAGAAGAGAAGCCTTAGGTTTCGGCGTAGACGGAAAAGGATACATAGGCACGGGATATGATGGGAAAAATGATAAGAAGGATTTCTACAAGTATGATCCCGCAACAGACGAGTGGAGTGAACTTGTTGGATTTGGTGGGGATAAACGAAAAAGTGCCACCAGCTTTACGATAGATAACGTTGTTTACATTGGAACAGGAATCAGTAACGGGCTTTATAAATATGATTTCTGGGAATTTAATCCCGAAACAGAGGTTTTCACCCGTAAGAACGATCTTAATGAGGATGATGATTACCAGGTCGCAAGGTACAATGCGGTTGGTTTCGAACTGCAGGGGCTGGGCTATATTGCAGCAGGATATAGCGGGGGAGCTTCCTCTACAATATGGGAGTATGATCCATTAGCAGATACCTGGGAAGAAATCACCTCTCTGGAAGGAACCTCCAGAGAAGACGCGGTTAGCTTCTCCACCGGAGAAAGGGCATATGTCTTAATGGGAAAATCCGGTACTCTTTACCTGGATGATATCTACGAGCTCTTTCCTCAGCAGGAGTATGATGACGAAGATTAAATTGTTGATTGGTTTTTTATAAGTTAGTTTTGTTTAGTAGTAGGAACCCAGAGTGATTATTAACAGTACCCCGTTAAAAAAGCTCTGGGTTTTTGCATAAAAAAAGGAATTATGGGTATTTATAAAGCAAAAAGAATAATGATACCTTTGGTGTGTTTGATACTTAGTATAACCGGTACTGTTGGATGGAGTGGAAATGATGTCCAGAAAGGTTTTAATACTGAAGTGTATCAAGTGGAATCAGGTTATGGATATCTTATCGCGAAGAATGATCTTGTGTTGATAAGACAGGAATTTATTCCTGCAGTTTCTCAAAAGCAGCCTTTTTCAACATCTGAAGAAGCAGAGAAAGTAGCACAGCGTGTAGTTAGTAAACTTGAAAAAAAAGAAAATCCGGGAATCAGCGTAAACGAATTGGAAGAAATGGCAATAAATTATAAAAGTAAGTTTTCTTTACCCGCCGCAAGATAATGAAGATCAAAGAATATAAACCTTTCCTGGTTCACCTGGTAGTGTGGCTAATTTTTTTGTTAATAAGCCTCGTCCCTATCTATTCAGAAAATGATGGTACTATTGACAGACATTCCATAGTACGATTGTGTATTAATTTTGCGGTTTTTTATATCAATTACCTCTATCTAGTTCCATATTTACTACTAAAGAAGAAAACCTACCTTTACCTGTTCTGTGCTGCGGCAGTAGTGATCCTGCCCGTTATTTTATTTGATGATCCTCCACCGCCGCCGGCAGAATTTCCCAGGCCAGGGGAAATGAGGCCGCCACGAAGATCTTTTTTTCTTTTTATTCCAGTCCTTAGCAATCTCGCTTTCCTTGTAGCAGGAACTTCTGTAAGGGTTTACTTGGAATGGAATGAAAATGAAATGAAGAAAAAAGAAATTGAAAACCAAAAAAGTAAAGCAGAACTTTACTTTTTACGCAATCAATTAAGTCCTCATTTTTTATTCAATTCCCTTAACAGTATTTATTCTTTGAGCGCCAAGAAGTCTGATTATGCGCCGGAGGCTATTATTACCCTTTCTGAATTGATGCGGTATATGCTTTACCAAACAGACAGTGAACTGGTACTTTTAAAAGATGAACTGGATTATATTCAGAATTATTTAAAGCTTCAGAGATTGCGAATTGCAAACAATGAGAATGTCACTTTTAATATCAAAGGTCCTGTTTCCAACCAAAAAATAAGACCTTTGTTGTTAATTTCTTTAATTGAAAATGCATTTAAATATGGAACAGATTTTCAGGGGAATACCGAAGTGAAGATCAAGATCATAGTTTCTCCAAACGATCTAAAATTTATATGTTCCAATATTATAGGGCATCGCAAAAAGGATAATGAAAATGCGGGAATTGGTTTGAAGAATACTCGTAGCAGGCTTGAACTCCTGTACCCGCAAAAGCATGAATTTATAGTTGAAGAGAAAAATAATAGGTTTATAGTTCAACTGCACCTGGATCTTACTTTATGAAATGTGTTATAATTGATGACGAGCCTTTGGCTATAGAAGTGATAGAATCCTACCTTCAGAAAATAGGAGGGATGGAGATTGTTGCCAAATGCACCAACCCCCTGCAGGCAATAGGTACCCTTAATAAACATCAGGTGGATTTAATATTTCTTGATATTGAAATGCCAAACCTCACGGGAATAGACCTTGTAAAAAGTCTGGACAATCCACCCCAGTTCATTTTCACCACTGCTTACCCACAGTACGCACTACAGGGTTTCGATCTGAATGCTACAGATTATCTTGTGAAACCCATTCCTTTTCATCGCTTCGTAAAAGCTGTTTCCAGGGCATCAGAAAAATTGGAAAGCAGAAGTCAGCCGAATTCAGAAATTATACCACCGGCCGAACCTGATGTGATTCAGCATTACGATGATTTTATCTTTGTTCGTGCAGATTATGAAAATGTCAAAATATACCTGAATGAAATAAGATATATTGAAGGCCTAAAAGATTACATAAAAATTCACCTAAAAGGGGATGCAAAGCCGGTACTTACCCTGTCTAATTTTAAAAGTATACTTGAAAAACTGCCTCCGGTAAAGTTTCTGCGGGTTCACAGGTCTTATGTGGTGAATGTCGATTTCATTACCTCTGTTCAAAAAACGCGGCTTCTTCTT
Source organism: Salinimicrobium sp. TIG7-5_MAKvit (assembly GCF_049569215.1). Taxonomy (GTDB): domain Bacteria; phylum Bacteroidota; class Bacteroidia; order Flavobacteriales; family Flavobacteriaceae; genus Salinimicrobium; species Salinimicrobium profundisediminis. The sequence goes on from NZ_CP145903.1 coordinate 2,182,510, forward strand.
ACGGATACCAGGGTTCCTATTGGAGATACTTATAAAGAAGCGGTGCTTAAGCGATTAAAGCTTTAGATTTATTACTTTTGAAATAAAGGTGTCGTAAGAAATTTTTCGCACCACTTTAACCTGTTTTTTATAAAATTTCCTATTTCCTTTTTTTACTTCCGAAGCAATCCTTCCGAAGAAATTTTTATTTAGCTGTTTTTTGATTAAACGTCTAATTTGTAGAAAGGTTACTGTTTAGGTTGTAATGTAAAATTAAATTTGTAGATAAAAATAATCTTTTCATCCTCAAATATATCCTGTACTTCTATTTCGTTTCCTAAGTCCCTTTAGCTATCGGAATTTTGTGATGTAATACAAGTTAATCATCATAAAATGAAGAGATATATTATCATTGTTTTGTTTCTCTGTTCCTTCATCTCACATGCGCAGGAAGGCTTGCAGGAGGTTCGTGAAAAGATGACAGATCAAGCTCCCCAAAAAGAGATTTGGACGTTGCAGGAGTGTCTTAGTTACGCAACAGAACATAACCTCACCATTCTCAGTGCTCAACTGGATAGAAGCAATGCCGTTGTGAACCACAAACAATCAAAGCTGGAGCGATTGCCAAACCTTTACGGTGGTGTATCCCAAAGTCTTACCAATGGATATAGCATAGATCCTATTACCAGTGCATACGTCAATGAACAGATTCACTCTACCAGTACTTCATTAAATACATCGGTTACATTATTCCAGGGAAATCAATTGAATAACCAGATAAAACAAAATGAGCTCCTGGTAGATCAAAGCTCACTTTATGTCAAAGAAGCCGAAAATAATATTATCCTGAGTATAACCGAAGCTTACCTGCAGGCGCTGTATTACAGGGAAGCTATTTACGTTGCACAAAATACTCTTGAGGGATCAAATAAAGAAGTTGAAACAGCAAAAGCCCGGTATGATGCCGGTGCTATCGCAAAAAAGGATTATTCAGATGCTGTTTCTCAGACTGCTTCAAATAAATACAATCTAATAGACTCCCAGAACAGGTACAGTGCCCAGGTGCTGGTGCTTAAACAACTTCTTGAACTGGAGCCTGAAGTGGATTTTCAAATTGAAGAACCAGATATAGACTATAATGGGTCTTCTATAATTCAAAATAAAACAGAAATATACCGCGAGGCACTGGCAAGCCTTCCTGAAATAAAAGCCAGCGAACTTAATGTTGATATTTATGAAAAAGACCTTGACATAGCAAAGGGAGGTTATCTGCCATCATTATCGCTTTCAGGAAGTTTAGGAAGTGGATATACCAGTATTCAGGATTTGACTTTTAGCGATCAGTTTGATCTCAATTTTAATCAGCGTGTTGGTTTATCCCTCAATATTCCCATCTTCAGTAGGGGTCAGGTCAAAGCACAGGTGCAGACCGCTAAAATCAATATTAAAAGAGCGGAAATAGACCTAAGGACCGAAGAAAAGGAACTATATCAAAAAATAGAAACAGCCTGGAGAAATTCTGTTTCTGCACAGGAACAAATCACAGCTGCAGAAGCCGCTCGTAATGCGGCGAGGGATTCTTATGCACTTGCTCAGGAACAATATGAAGTAGGCTCTATCAACACCACAGATCTTGTGCTTAGTCAAAACCTTTACACTAATGCTGAACAAAATTACATTCAGGCGAAATACCTGAGCATTTTATACAATCAACTGCTTCAATTTTATCAGGGAAACGAAATCAAAATTTAATCAAATGAAAAATAAAAAGATCAGGATAATAATCACTTTTATCATCATAGTGATACTGGCTGTGGCGGCTTATTTCTTCTTCAGGGGAAACAACGAAACCACAGTACAGGTCGAAACCCTTACCGTCAAAAAAGGAGATGTGACGACTATGGTTACTGCCACCGGTACCATTGAGCCTTTAACCGAAGTTGAAGTAGGAACCCAGGTTTCCGGAGAAGTGGAAAAAATATACGTGGATTATAACAGCGAAGTTAGTAAAGGGCAATTGCTGGCTGAACTGGATAAAACCAATTTAAAGGCGGCAGTACAAAAGGCGGAAGCCAACTATGAAAATGCAAGGAATGAATTTAAGTATTATGAAAAAATATTTAACCGTCAGGAAAAACTGCTGGATGAGGAAGTAATCAGCCAGTCAGATTTCGATGATGCAGAATATAGCTACAGCAATTCCAGGAGCGCGGTAACGCAGTCGCTGTCAGCCTTACAGGAAGCGCGAACCAACCTTGGATATGCCGATATTTATTCCCCAATAGATGGTGTTGTGCTCTCTAAAACAGTAAACGAAGGGCAGACAGTAGCTGCTAATTTCGAAACTCCAACTCTCTTCACAATAGCTCAGGATCTAAAACAAATGCAGGTTGAAGCTGATGTAGACGAAGCTGATATAGGAAATGTCAAAGAAGGCCAGCGGGTTTCGTTTACGGTGGATGCTTATCAGGGGGAAACTTTTGATGGTACTGTAACACAGGTAAGGTTAGATCCATCGGAAGAAGAAAGTGTGGTTACCTATACTGTGGTGATAAAAGCTGAAAATCCCGAATTAAAATTAAAACCCGGTTTTACTGCGACAGTTGCTATCTATACGCTGGAATTAAGCAATGTACTTACCATCGAAGCCAAAGCGGTAAATTTTGAGCCAGACATGGAATTGTTGCGAAGGTACCATGAGCAGAATGGGGCAGAGCCTTCCCAGCCTCTACAGAAGGTACCGGCGCCTGCAAATGACCAAAAAACAGTGGTATGGCAATATAATGCAAATGCTGCTATTACTCCACAGATAGTTAAGTTGGGTGCCAGTGACGGAGTGAACATACAGGTTTTAGAAGGGCTTAAGGAGGGAAACCGGCTGGTCTACAATCTCAAAACCGAAGGTAAGGTATCGACCCGGCAGGAAAGCAGCAGCCCTTTTATGCCACAACCTCCGGGAAGAAATGATAAGAAAAAACAACCGAATGATGAGTAAGACCATTATTAAAATAGATGACCTTAAAAGGGATTTTGTGATGGGGGAAGAAACAGTACATGCCCTTAAAGGAGTCTCTTGCAGTATCATGGAAGGAGAGTTTGTGACGATTATGGGATCAAGCGGTTCAGGTAAAAGTACTATGCTCAATATTTTAGGGTGCCTGGACCAGCCATCTTCAGGTACCTATGAAATTGATGGGGTTCTGGTAAGGAACCTAAACCGGAATGCCCTGGCAAAAATAAGGAATGAAAAAATCGGATTTATTTTTCAGTCTTACAACCTACTCCCCAAAACCTCTGCCCTGGAAAATGTAGAGTTGCCTTTATTGTACAATAGCAAAGTTTCTACTGAAGAGCGAAGGGAAAGGGCAGTGAACGCACTAAAGCAGGTTGGCCTTGGCAGCAGGCTTGATCATACTCCTTCCCAGCTTTCGGGAGGGCAACAGCAGCGGGTAGCAATTGCCCGCTCCCTGGTAAATGATCCGGTTGTAATACTGGCCGATGAGGCTACCGGAAACCTGGATACCCGAACGTCCTATGAGGTGATGGCCCTTTTTCAGGATTTAAACGAGAGGGGAAAAACAATTGTCTTTGTAACTCACGAGCAGGATATTGCAGGTTTTAGCGGCCGCACTATAGTGCTGAAGGATGGAAATAAAATTAAAGATGAGGTGAATAACAACATCTTGATGGCGCACAGGGAATTAGCAGCCTTGCCTAAAGAAGATTAATATGAGAATTGTGAATTTACTTAAAATAGCATGGAGAGCAATAAAGCTCAATAAAATGCGGACATTCCTCACGATGCTGGGAATTATTATTGGTGTGGCTTCGGTAATTGCAATGCTTGCGATAGGAGAAGGATCTAAAGAGAGTATTAAATCCCAGATCTCAAGTATGGGCTCTAATATGATCACCATAAGGCCCGGTGCCGGGATGCAGGGCGGTGTAAGAACAGATCCCGGCTCTATGCAATCTCTTAAACTGGAAGATTACAAGGCCCTGAAAGAACAGGCAAGCCTTCTTACTCATCTTTCCCCCCAGGTTAACGGTACCGGACAGGTGATTAATGGACCCAATAACTGGCCCACTTCTGTTTACGGAGTAAGTCCCGATTATACAGATATACGGGTACTGGAAGTTGAAAACGGAAGTATGTTTACTGATGCCGAAGTAAGATCTGCAGCAAAAGTGGCAGTGATTGGCCAAACAGTGGTAGAAAACATTTTTCCTGATGGAGAAGATCCTGTAGGTAAAATGATACGGTTTAATAAGATTCCATTTAAAGTTATTGGAGTTTTAGCACCTAAAGGAGAAAACACCTTTGGACAGGACCAGGATGATGTGATCCTGGCTCCCTATACCACTATTCAGAAAAGAATCCTTGCTATAGATCATTTTCAGGCTATAGTAGCTTCTGCTGTGAGTGAAGAACAGGCACAACAGGCTGTGGAAGAAGCATCCGAAATTTTACGCGATCAGCATAATATTGGGGAATATGAAGAAGATGATTTTAACGTGTTTTCTATGGAAGAATTGATTTCTGCTTTTAGTTCCACAAGTGAGATGCTAACTGTTCTATTGGTTGCAATTGCCAGTATTTCACTCTTTATTGGCGGAATTGGGATCATGAATATAATGTATGTTTCAGTAAAAGAGCGCACGAGGGAGATTGGCTTGCGAATGGCCGTTGGAGGGCAGGAAATGGATATTCTCATGCAGTTTTTGATAGAAGCAATTTTAATAAGTATTACAGGAGGAATTATTGGGGTGAGCCTGGGTGTCGCCACAACCCTTTTAATTGAAAATATTTTACAGTGGCCCACCTTTATCACAGCATATTCTATCATTATCTCATTTGCTGTGTGTGCATTTACCGGGATCTTTTTTGGCTGGTACCCCGCCCGAAAAGCCTCTTCTTTAGACCCGATTATAGCCTTACGATATGAATAGTAAGAACAAGTTCAATATAAATGAGTATAAATCTTAAAACCTGAAGATATAAGAATAAATTTTTTGAATTAGTCTAAAAGGCTGCCGGTAGGCGGCCTTTTTATTCTAGGAGGGTAAATACCCCGATGCTTGCATCGTCAGTAAATGCCTAGAGTTTGAAAACGTGTTCCACTAAAATGCTCCGTGGGCTTGCCCCGGAGAATTTTACTTTATTTTAATTTCAGGAGGATGTCGAAAGTAAACCTCAATCAAACCATTATTCTCTCTTCCTATTTTTTTATTGAACCTGGTAAACAGTTCAACTCACTGTCAAGTGTATCGCTTAAAGGAGGTGGTTTCATAAAAGCTTCATACTTTACCTGCCCAGAGACGGGTAGTTAGCGATTTTGGTCAACCACTGCTCTGTTCTTACTAATAGAGTTAAAAACTTTTAAAGGTGTAAGATTTCATATTTAAATGAGGCTATGCCCTTTGTACTGGTAATTGTCCTGTCTGTGTTTGACCAGAGATTCATCTTCATCCTGGCGGAAAGAAAAGGAAGATATCTTCTTTTTAGTATGGGTAAATCTGCCTTCACTAACCTGTTCTGTTAAAGCAAGTAATATTTTTGTATAAGCGCTTTTTAAGGACAAATGCCACCACAAAATTATTAATCTACTTGATATTTTAGTTGGTATAGGAGATTGGTTAGTTTGTCGAGTAAGTTTTTGAGAGCCGGTTAGTTGAGCTAATTTTGGAGGAACTTTTACGGAGATCATTAGTGGTGCCGTAATGGACACCGGGAAAAGAAACAGAACTTTTTCCCCAGCAAGCGCAGGAAGAATTTTGTTCTTTAAATTGATTTGTGATTGTTGATTTTAGGAGGAACCCCTGAGTAGACATTAATCTCCCCCTGGTTAAAGAAGCCTGGGGGTTTCAATTAAAAGTAATTGTGCAACAATATACCTGGACAATTGGCGCAAAAATCATTAAAAACAACAGGTATTGATTAGGAAGGAATTTATTCCTGCAGTATATCAAGACCACTTTTGGCTCCATAAAGGAAGCAAAAAAGGTGAATGAGTGATTAAAAACTTAAAAATAAAGAGATCCCGGATTCCTCATGGAATAAATGGAAATCGGTATAAAGCGGGTTATTCTTTTCCGGCCGGGAAATAAGATCAAAGACAAAAAAACATCCAGGGCGTCCGTATAGGCACATCGTTCTTTTCCTGTTCCTGTCACACTGTTGTCAGTCTTATTCAGCCTCCAGGGTTTTGTAAGTGCCTTATAACCGCCGATAAATTTTTTGAATATACAAACTCCCTTTTTTCTTAAAAATTAAAAATCAAAAGAATGAAAACATTAAATGAAATACCATTATTAATCCTGGGTTTGACCATGCTGTTTCTTGTTGGATGCAGCACAGATGATAGTATAACTGACGAAGCTGAAAGTGAAAGTAGGCAAGCTACTGAAGAAGATGGCCTAACCCATGAAGCCTCGGAGGATTATGTATGGGATGATGCAACTGTAATAGATATCGTATTGAATGGCACTTCCATTACGACAAGTGACGATGTAGTTACCATTGACGGCACCACCGCTACATTAACAGCGGCTGCTACTTACCGCGTGACTGGAGACCTGGAAGATGGGCAACTTATAGTAGATACTGAAAACAATGATGCAGTACAAATCCTGCTGAATGGGGTGGAAATCAATAACAAATCAGGTTCTGCCTTTAATATTATAAATGCTGAAAAAACAATCATCATAGTACTGGACGGAACAACAAATTATTTAGCCGATGCCTCCTATTATTTAGATTCAGGAGACACAGAGTCCGATGCAGCCCTTTACAGCAATGATGATCTAACGATCTATGGTGGAGGTACTCTCGTTGTGCAGGGAAATTCTAACGAAGCAATAAAAAGTAATGCGGGTCTTATTTTAAAGGAAGCAAATATTGAGGTAACCTCCATAGAGAATGGAATAGAGGCAAAGGATTTCTTACTTGTTAAGGATGGCTCATATAAGATTTCAGCCGGGGGTGATGCCTTTAAATCCAGTAACGATGCTATTACCTCTGTAGGATATATTACTATTGAATCGGGAAATTTCATCATAATTTCGGGAGAAGATGGACTGCAGGCAGAAAGTAAGCTAAGCATTGCCGGGGCTAATTTAAATATCACCAGTGGTGGGGGAAGTAGTGCATTATTGGGAGAGAATTCTTCCAAAGGAGTTAAGGGTGGTACAGGGGTTACTATAGAGACAGGTGCTATCCTGAACATAGACGCTGCCGATGATGGAATACATTCAAAAGAACAGGTTACCATAAACGGGGGAGCTATTCATATAACATCTGGAGATGATGCCATACATTCTGATGAGAATCTGGAAATAAATGACGGAGAGATCGTAATCTCAGGGTCTGTAGAAGGTATTGAGGGAGCTGAGATTAGTATAAACGGAGGTAATATCCATGTTGTTTCAAGTGATGATGCTGTTAATGCTGCAGGAGATGCCGACGGTTCTAACTACTATCTATATATCAATGCGGGGTATCTGGTAATTGACTCGGAAGGTGACGGAATAGATGTAAACGGAGTACTGGAAATGACAGATGGTGTCGTTATTGTGAATGGACCAACATCTTCCGGAAACGGCGCCATTGATTATGACAGGCAATTTAATATCTCCGGCGGATTTTTATTAGCAGTAGGCAGTTCAGGTATGGCGCAGGCGCCAAGTAATTCTTCGAATCAAAATTCTGTCCTGGTAAAGTTGAATTCGGGCCGGGAAGCAAACACGCTGATACACCTTGAAAACAGTGATGGCACCTCCCTCTTTACCTTTATGCCGGCAAAAGCTTTCCAGTCCGTGGTTTTTTCTTCTCCACAGTTAAAAACCGGCGAGTCATACAACCTCTACCTGGGAGGTAGTTCTAGCGGAACAGCTACAGATGGTTTATATAACGAAGGAAACTACACCAGTGGAAGTCTTTACAAAGAATTTTCTCTCTCGTCTACAGTGACAACATTAAATTAAAACGTGCAGAGAAAGAGATGAAAATCACCAGATTGAAGCGTCACAAAAAAAACTTTTATAGAAGCAGATAGGATCAATGAAGCTGATGGGAACTATTTTAGGTACTGGGAGAAATGAATATGTAGAATATTAAAACAAATAAAAATGCAAAGAAAAGAATTTTTAAAAAATGGATTGTTTGGGCTGGGGACCATTGTTGCTATACCAACCATTGTTGCATCTTGTTCAAAAAATGATGACAGTTTAATACCTATTGATGATGAATCGGCAACTACCGGTGATTGTGAATTATCGCCAAGTGAAACTGCCGGACCTTTCCCAATAAAAACGCCGGCTGATTTAGTAAGAGAAAACATTATTGGTAATCGCTCGGGTGTTCCTCTGTTAATTACACTTACAGTTCAGGAGGAGAGTAATGATTGCAAGCCATTGGCGGATATTTTGGTTGATATATGGCATTGTGATGCCGATGGTAATTATTCCGAATATGGAGGTTCCCAATGCAATCCACAAACTATACTAATGAACACTTTTTAAGAGGAAGACAAACCACCAACAGCAACGGACAAGCCTTTTTTATAAGCATTTTCCCAGGTTGGTATAACGGTAGAGCACCGCACATTCACGTGGAAATTTTGGACAGTAACGGCAATTCAATACGCGTCACCCAGATCGCTTTTCCCAAAACTGTTTGTGACACTGTTTATGCGTCAGATGGGTATAGAGGAGAAGCTAACACATTGAATGAATATGACAATGTGTTTTCTAATAGTTTAGATGGGAATCTGTTGGATTCTATAACGGGAAACACTACAGATGGATATACCTTGCTGAAAACGATCGTAGTATAAAAAAGGAAAGGTCAGTTAAACTTCAGTTTATCAACATCACAATTTGGAAAGATAAAACTATCAAATATTAGGTCTCCTAGAGAATTGTTGGGTTCTTCGGGAGGATAATTAAACCTGAACCTGATCAAACTGACAGATATTGAATATCCGCTACAGAGCATCTAAATAATAGTAATGGTTCAGCTCTTATAAAACACCAAAGTCGCTCAATAATTAATTTTAAGAGTTATAGACATTAAATGTACCTAAATACGTAAATCTAATATTAACAAGATAAGAAAAGGATCGATTTCAAAAGTTGTTGTACCTATGTTGTACCAAAAAGAAAAAGCCGACTCCTAAAAGTCGGCTTATCCCGTTGTGCGGGCGGAGAGACTCGAACTCTCACACCGCGAGGCACTAGATCCTAAGTCTAGCGTGTCTACCAATTCCACCACGCCCGCGTTGGTAATTTCAATAAGATTGCTTGTTGTAAGCGGATGCAAATATAAGCATAAGTTTGAATCTGCAAATGGAAAAAGAAAAAAAATTCTCCCTAACGGAGATTTTTTTTCTTTAGTATTGAGTAATTAGTACTGAGTATTGAGATGTCTTCCCGCTAACTACTCAGTACTAATTACTCAATACTATTTTTTACCTTTACTCTTTACCAAAATTATACACATGCAAGACATTAAAAAATATGTGGAAGAGAATAAACAGCGGTTCATTGACGAACTCGTGGAGCTGCTAAAAATCCCTTCCATTAGTGCCGATTCCAAATACAAGAAAGATCTACTGAAAACTGCCGAAGCTGTTAAACAAAGCCTGCTAGACGCTGGTTGCGATGTGGCTGAAATCCATGAAACTCCAGGTCACCCGGTTGTTTTTGGAGAAAAGATCATTGATAAGAACCTGCCCACAGTGCTCGTGTATGGTCATTACGACGTCCAGCCGCCAGATCCTGTTGAACTATGGGAGAGTCCGCCGTTTGAGCCGGTGATCAAAAATACAGAAATTCATCCCGAAGGTGCCATTTTTGCCAGGGGAGCATGTGACGATAAAGGCCAGATGTACATGCACGTAAAGGCATTGGAATACATGACCAAAAATGATAAACTTCCCTGCAATGTGAAGTTCATGATTGAAGGGGAAGAAGAAGTGGGAAGTGAAAACCTGGGCTGGTTCATTGAGAAGAACAGGGAAAAACTGCAGAACGATGTGATTCTTATTAGTGATACCGGGATGATTGCTAAAGATGTGCCCTCAATTACCACGGGGCTCCGCGGCCTTAGCTATATGGAAGTGGAAGTGACCGGCCCCAACCGCGACCTCCACAGCGGACTATATGGTGGAGCGGTAGCAAATCCCATTAATGTGCTTTCAAAAATGATCGCTTCTTTACAGGATGAGAACAACAGGATCACTGTTCCCGGATTTTATGACAATGTAAAGGAGTACAGCGAAGCTGAAAGGGAAAAAATGGCCGAGGCTCCTTTTGATCTTGAAGCCTATAAAAAGAAGCTTAATATTGAAGATGTGCAGGGAGAAGAAGGTTTCAGCACCCTGGAACGTGCTTCTATTCGACCTACACTAGATGTGAACGGAATTTGGGGAGGCTACACCGGCGAAGGTGCAAAAACAGTTTTGCCATCAAAAGCCTATGCAAAAATTTCTATGCGCCTGGTAAGTGACCAGGACTGGAAAAATATAAGTGAATTGTTCACCAAACATTTTGAGAGCCTCGCCCCAAAAAGTGTCAGGGTAAAAGTGACTACTCATCACGGTGGGCAGGCCTATGTTACTCCTATAGACACACTCGAATATCAGGCTGCCAATGATGCTTACGCCGAAGTCTTCGGAAAAGATCCAATCCCGCAGCACAGCGGTGGAAGTATTCCCATAGTTGCCCTGTTTGAGAAAGAACTAAAGAGTAAGACTATCCTGATGGGCTTTGGGCTGGATACAGATGCGATCCATTCCCCGAATGAACACTTCGGAATCTGGAATTACCTTAAGGGAATTGAAACCATTCCGTACTTCTACAAGCACTTCACTAAACTGAAGCAGGCAGAGAAGTAGCAGTATACACGGCACGGACTGCAAATCCGCGCCAAACGGAATATATAAAACCTAACAGGTCTCAAAGACCTGTTAGGTTTAAACTCAAAAGGCCTCACTGATTTTGAAAAACAGTGAGGCCTTTTAATATGTTGTGAAAGCGCAGATCTTCTGCGACTTCTGTATTTATGACTTCTTAACGAACTTTGTAAGGATCACGATCTGTTGACCTTCTACCTTACCTTCAATCTGCTCCGGATTGTCGTGAACTAAAGAAACTCTTCGTACCGCCGTTCCCCTTTTTGCTACAAGGCTGGAGCCACGCACCGGCAAATCTTTAATCAAAACCACGGTATCCCCGGCTTCTATAGTTACACCATTAGAATCCTTGTGAACCACACCTCCAGAAGTTTCTCCTGTAGCCTGCCCGGCTTTTGCCCATGCCAGCTGCTCCTCTTCCATATACATCATATCGAGCAGGTCTTGCGGCCAGCCTTCGCCCTTTAATCGGTTTAACATGCGCCACGCCATAACCTGAACCGCAGGGACAGTACTCCACATGCTGTCATTAAGACATCTCCAGTGGTTGGGGTCTGTCTTTTCAGGATCTTCTATTTGCTCCTTACAGGTAGCGCAAACAAGTATATGGTGTTCGCTACCTGCAGGAGAATCGGGAATTTCATATACCTCAAGATCATTGGTAGACGTACAAAGTTCACATTGCGAGGAACTTCTTTGAAACAGGTCTTGTTCTAAGCTCATTTTAAGAGAATTTTAAGACAAAGGTAGCATTTTCTGTAGTTTAAGAATGCCAGTTTCAGGCTTTGCTGAAATTATTCTCTTCTGCTGAAACCTATGATAAAGCTTCAGAAAAAGGATTTATTTCAGAAGCATTTATTTTAGATCTTGTTCCGCCTGAAATTAGGCAGGTTCATCTGAATTACTGCAATAAGTATGAGGGCAATACCTGCCCATTGATAGAGGTTTACGGTCTCACTCAACAGGAAGTACGCCATAAGCACCGCTGCCGGCAACTCAATTGAAGAGACGATGGCGCCAAGGCCCACTCCTGTTTTAGGCATTCCCTGGGTGTAAAGAATGGGAGGAAGAATAGTTCCAAAAATGGCAAGAATCAATCCCCATTTCTGAAATATCTGCAGGTTAAATTGTTCTATTAAAAAAGGGAAGGAAATGATCCCGACAATAAGAGTACCTCCAACCATCATCCAAAGGCTTCTCCTTAAAGGGTGTAGTTGTAATGAAACTGTATTTGAGGTGTAGATAGTCACGGTATAAGACATTGCGGCAAGCAGCCCCCAGCCCGTTCCTCTCCAGTCCAGCTGGAAAGAATCGGTCATTAGGTTGGTCGCAAGTACCGTCCCGGCAAGGATGGCAACTACAGCAAATACCTTTTTAGCTCCAGGACTTTTCTTTTCAAGGATAGCTTCCAGCACTACACCCATCCAAACGCTTTGCATTAAGAGAACAATGCCAATAGATACCGGGATATACTTAGCTGCCAGATAATAAAAAGTACTGGTAAGACCCAGCGAAGTTCCGGCAGCAACAAGTTTCAGGATACTTTTAGATCTATTCTGAACGGGAGCTGCTCCCTTCTTTTTTCCTGTAAAAAAGTTGATAATAAGTAATCCCACAAGGCCCAGTGCCATTTGGGCAAAAGTGATCTCATGAGAGGTGTAACCTTCGGCATATGCCATTTTTACGAAGGTAGTCAGCATTCCATAGCTAATCGCCCCAAGTGCAACAAAAAGGCTGCCTTTAAGTAAAGAGTTGTTCATAAATAGAGATTGCAGAACGTCTGCAGATGATTTTAAGGATTGGATTTTATTCAGAAAAATCCTGTGTTAAGAAAGAATTTTTGCGGGTGCAAAAGTAGGTTATTTCCACGAAGTGGGAAAAGATTTTTTGGAATGTTATTTTTAAAGAAGTTCAGCGCCAACAGCAGTCGCTACTGCGGATTTGTAATCCGTGCTGAGTTCAAAAAATCAAATTACATCCAAAACCACCACTTCGAGCTCTCCCTTTAATCCTGCGTAGTCACGTGCCGAACTGTAAATGTAATCTTCTGGTTCAGCCACAATTCTTTCCTTCACTGGATTATTGTGAGTATATTTTAATTTTTGCAGGATAAATTTATGAGAGAACAGCAGTTCGGCATGATAGCCATCCTGCCAGACTTTATATTGTTGATTTCTTTTAAGACGATAACAGGAATCTTCAAAATATTTCAGCATCCAATCACGACGGCTTTCCGGTTCTGCTTCTATGTTTTTTATAACTTCTTTGGAGGTGAACTTTTTGAAATCGCGCATTATTTCAGGAAGTGAAAAATCTCCTATTGCTTTACACAGCATGTGAAAATGATTAGACATGATGCAGTAAGCATAGATTTCCAATCCTTTTTGCTTTTGGCAAAATTGAAGATTTTTGATCAACATATCTTTCTGCTGAGGACGTGTAAATACATCCACCCACCCCACAGTAGTCAGGGTGACAAAATATCCTGCATCACTTTGTGTAGCTTTATATTTAGTAGACATACGAGAAAGATAATACTTTTAAATATCCCGTCACGGATCGCAGATCCGCGCCAGCTTCAGGGCAAACTTTGATAGCGCGGATTTGCAATCCGTGCTGAGTTCGATCTCTTTTCAGAATCCCGTCACGGATCACAGATCCGCAACAACTTTAGGAGGAACTTTGATAGCGCGGATTTACAATCCGTGCTGAGCAGGATTATTTATTGTTTCTTTCAATATAAGCATCCACCCTTTGCTCCATGATGGGCAATGTCACTGTTCCCTGTTCGAGAATGATCTCATGGAATTTTCGAATGTCAAAATCGGTACCCAGAGCCTCTTCAGCTTTTTTGCGGAGTTCACGGATCTTCATCTCACCAATTTTATAAGAAACTGCCTGTCCCGGCCACGAAATGTAGCGGTCTACTTCAGTATTGATGTTATGAATGGAAAGTGCAGTGTTGGCGCGAAGAAATTCTACTGCCTGTTCTCGCGTCCAGCCCATCGCGTGAATACCGGTATCGACTACGAGTCGGCCGGCGCGCCATTGTTCATAAGTCAGTTTGCCGAAGCGCTCATAAGGAGTTGTGTAGATGCCCATTTCTTCTGCCAGGCTTTCAGAATAAAGGCCCCAGCCCTCTCCAAAAGCCGATAAATAGAAGTTCCTTCTAAACTTCGGAATACTATCTCCCAGCTCCCCGTTTAAGGAGATTTGCAGGTGATGGCCGGGTACTGCTTCATGGGCAGTCAACGCCGGTAACACGTACAGTGGCCGGTTTGAAAGATTATAAGTATTTACCCAATAATACCCCGGTTCGGTATCATCGCCGCCTCCAACATAACGCCCGGTAGTGTATTTTGGGGCAATGGCGTCGGGTACTGGAGCCACACCATAAGGTCTTCGTGGCAGGGTTTTAAAGAACTTCGGAAGCTGGGCATCGATGCGTTTTGAAATATCCCTCGCCTCTTTTAGCAGCTCCTCTCCGGTTTTCGCATAAAACTGCTCGTCTGTCCGCAGAAAGTGGATAAAATCTTCAAAACTGCCTTCAAAACCTACTTCTGAAATGATTTTTTTCATTTCGGCATTGATCCGTGCCACTTCTTCCAGGCCTTTCTGATGGATCTCTTCTGCGGAAAAATCCAGGGTGGTATAGTAATTCAGGCGATTTTGATAATATTCCCTGCCTCCGGGAATTTCTGAAACTCCAATAGATTCTCTCGCCGCCGGAAGGTATTCTGTTTCAAAAAAGGCTTTTACACGCCTGAATTGCGGGATCACATTTTTTGAGACTGCAATTTCAGCCGCAGCTAAAACTGAATCTTTTTGCTGCTGATTCAGAATTGACGGAAGCTTCAGAAATGGCGAATAATAGTAACTTTTTTTAGGATCATCAACAATCTGGTCATTATATGTAGCCTCATATCCCTTAAAAATAACCGCAGGCTGTAAATTTCCTTTTTTGATCCCCTTCCGCAGCAGTACCAGGTGTTGATCTACATAAGCGGGAATCGCATTGAGCTTGTTCAGGTATTCCTTTACCTGCGTGTAGGTGCTAAAATCCCTCACGTGATACGGCAGACTCACATGAAAACCGGCATCTGAAAGCAACGGATTCAAATAAGCCTCGTATTCATAAAAATCGACAGTTTCCTGAAGATCATATCGCAACAGTTCGGCAGAAATCTCTTCAGTTTCAGAAAGCTGCTCTTTATTGATCTTTTCGAGCTCCTTTAGGCGCTCCCGGACAAATTCGGCCTCTTTTTTATACAATTCTTCTGTGAAAAGTCCCAGCGGATTGGCCGGTCGGTCATATACTTTATGCTCATCAACCTTTTCTATCACCTGCTTTAATGCTTCGGAAGAATTCTGACTTTGTACTTGAAAACTTACAAGGAGAAGAAATGTTAGGTTCCAAAAAAGGTATTTCATGATGACATTTTTGATGAATGATAAATATAAAGCTTTCAGGAAATCTCACTCCTGAAGTTAATTGCCTTTGATGCGCTCCCAAAGATCTATAAGGATCTGTTTTCCATCTTCCGGGCGTTTGGGCTCTTCTTCGGCTGTTACGTTGCCATCTTCCGGAATTAATTTATAGCTGAAAGCAAAATTTGAATCTTCAGCTGAAGGATTAAGTTTTCCGAAGCGCAGATCGTTAAAGTAAAGGAACCCATCTTTCTCGGAGATACTGTACCAGCCATTCGTGATGTCAATTAAACGCTGCACATTTTTGTCATTTTTGAGACTCCCCAGGTAATGATGGTTCTTTGGCACCGCTTCAAAGCGTATCATCTCGTTATCAAAAAAAGAATAATACCCAATGAGAAAATCTTCTTCGGCCTCCACATTAGCCGACCATAGCACGGTGTTGAGCGGAGTGGGACGCGTATCGATGCGGGAGTAAAATATGCCCTGCTGCTCCAAATCTTCTATAAACTGTTGATGAGCAATAAACTTCAGGAGTAAAGTGAGCATCAGGTAGGTTGTACTCACAATCAAACCAAGGTGATTAAATTTTGCCCTTTTTGGATCCTCTTTTTTCCGCCGCATGGCCAGGATAAGGAAAACCAGGAAAGGCAGGGTGTATAAGGGGTCAATTACGAAAATACTCTTGAACGCCAGCCGAATATCGTGCGGCCAGAACAACTGCGTGCCCCAGGTGGTAAAAGAGTCGAGGAGGGGATGTGTAAACAAGCCCCAGAACATGAGCCATGACCAGCCTTTCCAGCCAACGCCGCTCTTTCGTTCTATTTTTGAAATGAGCCAGCCAAAAAGTGGTGAAGCCAACACAGCAAAAAAGATGGAATGTGTTAATCCGCGGTGGACTTCAATTGCGGTGATTGTGTCGGTGAAATTGCTCGCAAGTGCATCGAGATCGGGGATGGTTCCTGCAATTGCGCCGTAAAGCATCGCCTTGTTCCCGGCTTTCCTGCCCAAAACTGCTTCGCCTACCGCGGCACCGAGTACTATTTGTGTTAATGAATCCACTTTTTAAAGGTATAATGTATATTGAATATTGTATATAGAATAATGTAAATTGATTGAGATCCTGCGAATTTTGTTTTCTGAAGCGTAATTTTCCTTTTGGGGTTAGGGGCTAATCCACAATTTCATTTTTTCAAATTCCAAATTCCAAATTCCAATTCCAGTTCCGGCACGGATTACAAATCCGCGCCAACTTACTTTTATATTTTCTAAAGCAGACCTCACAGGTTTTCAAAACCTGTGAGGTCTAATTCTAACTTCGTAAATCTAAATTCGTACTTCAATCTACAATTTCCATTTTCTTCAGCAGGAAAGAAGCATTCATATTCTGGCAGATGCCCTTTTTGAAGCGGTAATCAAAATTGAGTTCGTCGTTGATGATCTCTGCATCAAAATAGTAGTTCTTTACTTGTGGCAATTCTTCAGAAACTTCACACAGGCTAAGATCATGGGTGGCAATGATGCCGGTGGAGTTGGAGCCCACCAGCTTTTCTATGAACTTGCGGGAACCAATGGCTTTATCTGTACTGTTTGTTCCCTTCAGGATCTCATCGAGGATTATGAAGTATTTATCGGTCTTTATCTCGTCTACTACAAACTTCAGCCGTTTTAATTCCGAAAAGAAATAGGATTCATCATCTGTAAGCGAATCTGTAGTCCGCATACTGGTGATGAGTTTTATTGGCGTGTAGTGGCAGGCAGTGGCACAAACCGGAAGCCCCACATTTCCCATAAGGATCTGCAAACTTACAGTCCTCAAAAAGGTACTTTTTCCAGCCATATTTGCACCGGTAATGATGAAGAACTGCTCTTTTTCGATTGAAAAATCATTGGCTATTCGCTTCTCTGGATCCAATAATGGATGCGCCAGCTGAGTGGCTTCAGAAATGTGGGAATCGTGGTGCAGTTCAGGAAAAACGTAAGACGGGTGATTAAAGGCGAAGTTTCCGAGGGAATTGTAGGCATCCAGAAATTCTATAGCCCGAAACCATTTTTGCACCACCTGCCCGTGTTCTTTTATCCACTGCTCCAGCTTCCAGGAATAGCGCAGGTCCCACAGGAGAAAGCCATTTCCAAACATCCCAAAGATCATGTTGTTTCGCTGATCAAGAGAATCTATAGACCTGGAAAACTTCTTAAGAATGGCGGAAGCCTTTTGCTTTTCGGAAGCTATTTCTTCTTTGTTCCTCTTCAATAATTCTGAATGAAATGTCGTGTTCTCAATTAGCGCCAGTAGCTGATAATACTGATGGAAGGTGTCCTGCACTTTGCTTACACTGGTAGAGAGCAGGTTGATACGCTTCAGGAAAAATCCGGTAATGAGCAGCCCCGCGAAGAACCAAAGTGCAAGTTCGATTCCGCCGATAAAGTCGAGGAAAAAGGCTGTTATTACTATCCCTGAAATAGTGGAAAAAATCAGGGGCAACCACTTCATGAATGTGGGGACAAAATTCCTGTAGTTGTTGAGCCACCCAGTGATGGTGGCGGTACGGGTTTCCGTTTTCACTAAAGTAGCCAGAGCAGAGAAATTCTGCCGCCAGTCGGCTTTTTCAGCAAGTTCTTTTATTGCTTCCTGCTTCAGTTCAATCTGGTTTATATCATTAGAAAGCAGCAGCTGTGCCAGTTTCTCCTTACCTTCAATTAAAGTAGAGCGGTTAAGGTACTGGAAAAAAGAAGCCCTTCCGAAGAGATCGATATCCTGACTGTATGGATGCAGCGGATCTGCAAATTCATCTCCTGTTGGCAGGTTGTGAAAATTCCGCTTAAGCACTTCAAGTTCGGTCTCATTGATCTTTATCAATTCTCTGAATTTATCCCGCTCGTAACGCAAATCGGAATGCCGGGAAACCAGGAACACAAAAATGGCAATCCCCACCAGCAGGGAAGCCCCAACAGCTGTCGCATTTCCCCAAAAAGCATAGACGGCAAAAGCGATCGCCAGGAATACCAGGAAGCGCAGCAAGCTTGAAAGCCCCAGTTTTCTTGAAGCTGCATGAAGCTGAGTACGGTATTTTTCTATTTGAGCTTTGTAAAAAGTCGCGGGTTGCTGTGTCATTTAATTTATAGGTTTTGTAATTCCTGCTGAAGTTTCTTTGTGAGACCCGATAATACAAGCAGGTATGAATGATCTATTAACTCCCGGACCAGTTGCGGCGGAAGACTTTCTACCTGAAGACTGTTCCAGTGCTTTTTGTTCATATGATAAGCGCCTTTAATGTAATCTGGGTATTCATCTCTTAAAGTAAGCGCTTTTTCGGGATCGCACTTGAGGCTCACCGTAAATGGAACACTTTCTAAAGCGGCAAGCGCAAACATCTTACCCATTACTTTAAAAACAAGAGCATCGGGGCCAAAAGGCAACTCCTCGGTCACGCCTTTCTTCGCCAGACAATAATTTCTGAAGCTATCTACGTCCATAGCTCAAAGATAAGAAATCAGAAAAGCTGATCATCTTCTTTCTGGGCCTTTCCAATAGTACCGAGATGAGTGTGCCGGAAACCCTGCTCGTATTTGAGTCCGTAGCCCAGCATCCGGTCAAAAGCGGCATGTGAGAACATGGTCACCCCGATGAGCTGCAACACCGGCAGAAGAAAAAAGGATCCGGCAAGATAGATCGCAATGGCCACAGCTTTGTGATGAAAAAGGTTGTACGCAAAAGCTCCGGCTCTGTTCCCAAAAGCGTAGCCAATCATGCCAAGATCGGGCGCCAGAAATAGAACTAAAAACCACCACCACTGGTAATGCAGAAAACTAAAAAAAATAGATACCAAGGAGCAGCATAGCCAGCTCCTCCAGCTTTAAAGTTATTTTCATATTTGTTCAGGTTTGTAAAGCACGGGCCTTGAGGGTGCAGCATCGTTCTCAAAAGAGGCCGGCTGCAGGTTTAGAAAATAAAAACCATCCTCAATTCGCGAAGGGACGTAAACAAGCTCGGTGATCGTAGCTTCAAATCGTGTGTTCTTAGGGTAATTCCAGAAGGCTTTATGAGCCAGTAATTTTCCGCCGTCCTCTTCCCTGTCTACAGAAGGCAGGTCGATCAACAGATGCTGCACTCCGCACTCCCGAAGGTAAACCGCGGCTTCTTCCTGAAGGTAAGGCCAGTTGGTGTGAGAGTAATGTTTGCTGCGCTTGGCAATGCTGTTTGGCAGCGTACGTATCACAACCGCCTGCGCCTCTCCCTCTCTAAAATGTGCTTTTAGCTGCTCTTTTGTGATCATCTCATCTCCATCTGATTTTACCGGCTCTACAGAGATTAATTTAGCCGAAAAAAAGAAGGTTTTCAGGCTTTCATTGATCCCATGATATTCCGAAGTAATATGACCTACACACTCAGTATGGGTAGTGTGGCCGTGAGGATTGAAATAAATGTTATTGAAGTTCACAGATCCGCCTTTGCTCACCTTTCCAACCCAGTTTCCCTCCTGCACGGGCTGAATCCTGGGGGCTTTTAAATACCACGCCACCGGATTCTTGTCATCACCCCGTAAACTAAGGGAAATATCCAGGGGCTTGGAGAAGTCGATGGTATAGTTGGTTTGATTATGTCTTAGTATCGCCTGCATGCTTAAAAATATGGAACCAAAGATAGCAGGATATTTGCGGTTTTTGAAGATGGAATTGAATGGCTTAACAGGTTTTTGTGAAAGATCTCCCCCTGATATTTAATAACTGTAAAATGTCTTTACCCAAATATTCGGCCCCGTCGGGGTCGTGTATTACGTGGGGAATATGTTTTGTGCGTATTCATGAAATTTTTGGGCTATAAACATCGGACCCCTTCAGGGTCCTTTTTTTATGGATTATAATCCCTTTGGGATTTAATGGTTATGACAGAAATGTGTTGAGGTATCAATCACAATCAGAATCAATTTTCTACCCAAAATAATTCAGAGGCTATACCGTCGCTTAAGAATTTGCCTTTTTTGGACACCTGGAGCCGGTTGTCATGCCATTCGAGCAGTTTATCTTCAATTAGCCCCGTAGCTTCACGAAGCAGGTAATCCTTATACTCTATTCCGAAGCTCCTTTCTACCTCATCTACAGCAATGCCCCATTTGGTGCGGAGCCTCGTCATCACCAGTTCGTTGTATCTATCTGAGATTGACAGCTTCTCAAGCTCTGCCGGAATTTCCCCTTTTTGAAGACTTTTAATGTAGAGCGTATTATTGCTGATGTTCCACTTGCGGTGAAAACCGTCAAAGGAATGTGCCGAAGGACCAATGCCCAGGTAAGGTTTTCCAAACCAGTAAGCAGTATTATTGCGGGAAAAGAATCCGGGTTTCCCGAAGTTGGAGAATTCGTAGTTGTCAAAGTTGGCAGCCGACAAAGTTTCGATCATGATCTCGTACTGCTCTTTGGCCAGTTCTTCCTCTACGGGCGCTACCTTTCCTTTTTCGATCATGCTTTTTAAAGCAGTTTTGGGTTCGACAGTCAATGCATAACTGGAAATATGCGGCACATCCAGATCAAGAGCCGTCTGCAGATTCTCTTTCCACCGCTCATTGCTCATGCCGGGGATGCCGTAGATAAGATCAATAGAAATATTCCCGAAATACTGCTTCGCGAGCTTTATCGATTTTAAAGCTTCTTCAGCATTATGTGCGCGGTTCATCAGCTTGAGATCCTGCTCAAAAAAAGACTGCACTCCTATACTTAACCGGTTTAAAGAAGAAGCTGCAAGCATCTTCAGCTTTTCTTCAGAAAGATCATCGGGATTTGCTTCGAGGGTAATTTCAGCATTTTCCACTACAGAGTAATTGCTGTGAATCACATCAAATATCTGCTGCAATTCTTCAGCAGACAACAGTGACGGAGTGCCCCCACCAAAGTAGATGGTCTCCACTTCCGTCGGAATTTCATCCTTCCGCAGCAATAATTCCTTGCAAATCGCCTCCACCATCGCAGGCTTCTTCTTAACCGAAGTCGAAAAATGAAAGTCACAGTAGTGACAGGCTTGTTTGCAGAAGGGTATGTGTATATACATCAATTAGCAATTAACAATAATCATTATCAGAAGATAATTAGAAATCAAAAATGACAAGTTATCAGGATATCCTGGATATTGATCACTATACTACTTGTTCATTCTGGTCTTTTTTAAAATGCTAAACATTATTCTCGAAAGTTCATCAGCTTTCTCAAACATGTCCTGGAATTCTTCGTCCTCAATATAATTGGTAGCTTCAAACAACCTAAGCCAGAATTTAGTCTCAAGACTTTCTTTGTATGCTATCGAAACCTTGGAAGAAAAATCTGCAGTTGATATAGCTCCATTAACTTCGGCAACATTTGCTCCTATGGAAGTGCCGGATCTAAGAAATTGCTTTGGCAGTACATATTCTTTTTCTTCCTTAATGATCTTTTTATAAAGCTTCACGGTCTTAACCGCAAAATCAAAGGATTTCTCATCCAGAACATTCTCTTTTCTTTCCATGGCAAAACTTTTTGATTATTGCTAATTGATCATTGTTTATTGAGTTTATTTGGGTTTTGCTTTACAAAAGCTTCCCACCCGGTGTAGCTTTTCCCAACTTCTACCTTTCCCGAGTTATAGAAGTGGCAAACCGCAGCTGCGAGTCCGTCGGTGGCATCGAGGTTCTTGGGCAGGGATTTGAGGGAAAGCAGGCTTTGAAGCATTGCGGCGACCTGTTCTTTGCTGGCATTTCCGTTTCCGGTGATGGCCATTTTTATCTTTTTTGGAGAGTATTCTGTAACCGGAACCTCCCGGCTAAGACCTGCTGCCATCGCTACTCCCTGTGCGCGCCCCAGCTTAAGCATAGATTGCACATTTTTTCCGAAGAAAGGAGCCTCAATAGCAATCTCATCTGGGTTCCAGATATCGATGAGTTCTACTGTGCGTTCAAAAATTAATTTAAGTTTTATATAAGGATCATTGTACTTTTGGAGCTCGAGCTCGTTGAGCTGGAGAAAAGACATTTTCTTGTTCACTACCTTAATAAGCCCAAAGCCCATTATGGTAGTACCGGGATCAATGCCTAAAATGATTTTTTCAGTATTCAAAAGCTTCGTAATATTGTAGGTTCAAACCAGCCGGTGATGTAATGCCGGAAATTTCCGGTTCTTAAATAAATTCATGCGAATAACCTCGCACAAAGCTAATCAATTCTTCTCACTAGTTCTCAAAGTACTGGTGGTATTGGCCGCAGTATCATTTATTTGGTATAAAGTGACCAACGATGAAGCAATGGACTTTGATCGCTTCGTTGATATTCTTAATGATTACAGGATCTTTTCCTTTTCCAACATCGTGATTTTGATTATTCTCACTGTCTTAAACTGGTATTTTGAGATCTTAAAATGGCAGACCTTAAGCAGTCATGTGCGCGAGAATTCCTTTAAAGCCGCCATGCGCGAGAGCCTTGCCTCTTTCACGGCAGCCATATTTACTCCCAGCCGCATTGGGGAATATGGCGCCAAGTGCCTTTACTATACCCGGGCAGCCTGGAGAAAGATCATCTTTTTAAACTTTTTGGGGAATACCGCCCAACTATTTGCCACCTATTTCTTTGGGATTGCAGGCCTGTTGTTTCTCATCACTTCGCTGGACCTTGCCCTGCCTATTTTCAATATCATTATGGTGTCGGGCCTTTTGTTTGCGCCGTTTATCATCTATGTGGTGATGAAAAAGTTCAGGATTCGAATTAAAGGCTACTCCATTCAACGCCTGGAAGAATCCTTTCACAATGTTTCAAAAAAAATCAGGTGGAAAACCCTCATTTTTGCCAGTATAAGGTTTTTGATCTTCACCCATCAATTCTATTTTTTGCTGCTGGAATTCAAAGTAGACGTGTCTTACCCTTTACTTATATCGGCCGTCTTTAGCACCTATATCCTGGCCTCCATTATTCCTACCATGATCATTTTTGACGCCTTCATAAAAGGCGGATTTGCGGTATGGATCTTCGGAATGTTACAGGTGCCCCAAATCATTGTACTCACTATCGTGCTCACGGTTTGGATACTTAACTTCGGGCTTCCCGGTCTTGCCGGAAGTTACTACGTGCTCAGGTATAAAAAAGCCAAACACGCCGTAGCATGATCATCGCGGCCGTGATTATCACGCTGCTTTATGTGCTGGCAATGCTCTTCCTGCTCTACGGATTTTCAAAGGTCAAAAATTTCTACGGAAGTAATTCGGATCCAAAAATCAGTTTTTCAATAGTCGTTCCTTATCGGAATGAAGCTGAAAACCTTCAGCTTTTGTTTAAATCTCTACTGAAGCTGAAGTATCCGGCAGAAATGTTTGAGATCATTGCCGTGAACGATGCTTCAGAAGATACTTCGGAAGCGCTTTGGGAGGATTTTCAGAAGCAAAATCCTCAACTCCGCCTGCAGCTGTTGCAGAACAGCCGAAAATCGAGCAGCCCCAAAAAAGATGCTCTTGCCCTGGCAATTGCAGGTGCGAAGAACGATTATATCTTAACCACCGATGCCGATTGTGAGTTGCCGCCCCACCTGCTGGCCCATTACAACACCCATATTCTTGAGAGTGGCGCAGCAGCTGTTGCCGCCCCGGTTGCGATAAAAACTGAAGGCTCAAGAATGACATTTTTGAAAGGTTTTCAGGAAGTAGATTTCTTTAGCTTACAGGCAGCTACCATAGGAGGTTTTGGTGTTGATATTCCATTTATGTGCAACGGTGCAAATTTTTGCTATTCAAAAATGGCATTTTTGAAGGTCGGCGGATTTGAAGGCAATGCAGAGGTGGCCAGTGGGGACGATATTTTTTTGCTGGAAAAATTTCAGAAAGAAGGACTAAAAACGGCATTTTTGAAGAGTGCAGGGGCAGTTGTATTTACAGTACCTGCCTCTTCCTGGAAGCAGTTGTTCTATCAACGGGTGCGATGGGCTGCAAAGACTTCAGCTTACCAGAAGTTTTTCCCAAAAAGCCTGGGTTTACTCGTGTTTCTAATGAATTTATTGATCGTGACCCTTAGTTTGCTCCTGTTAGTGGGAATTGAACCTCCAACTTTACTGTTGATGATCTTCCTGGTTAAATTCAATGTTGATTTTTACCTTATTTACAGCAGTGCCAAACTTTTTGGACGGGAAAGGGGCATGAAAATGTACTTTTTGAGCAGTATACTTTATCCTTTTTTTAGCAGTGGCGTGGCGATATTTTCCCTTTTTTCGAGTTATGATTGGAAGGGCCGGCATTTTAAAAAATAAAGCTCCCCTTGATTTTTTATTATCTTTATTTCAAGTGAAAACGACGAAAATGCAGAAAGTAAGATTTTTTTTAACAGGCCTGTTCTTTTGCCTCACCCTGCCACTGGCTGCACAAAATGTCTATATCATCAACAATGATACGTTGCAACTCAAAAGGGAGGTGAAGGGGCCATTAAGCCTCTTTTGGACCGAAGATGATCTCGAGTATCGCTATTTTGTTCAAAAAGAAAAGCGCATGGTTGAGCTTTTAAACCCCGATGGAAATGGAAGATTCAGGGAACAACTTTCAGAATTTACAACAGATGCAAAAATTAATACCCGTGATGTAAAATTTGTGCTGTATAGCCTTAGGCATTTCACCAATACTTACAATGCGATTGTGCAGGAAGATTATGTAAAGAATGAATCTACCAAAAATATTCTACAACGCATAAGCATTTTCACAGGCTTGTCTAACAATATTTATACTGATAATCCCAAAAATATCCTGGCGCCGGTGCTGGGGCTTGAATATGAATTCTACGATTCAAACCTGGCACCACGGCATTCGGCTTTTTTG